>JAEZXW010000041.1 GCA_023419515.1 Actinomycetes bacterium | reverse complement strand
AGGCCTCCCGTTAGCACCAAGGTTGACGTGGTAGTCGTGCGCCTTGAACGACTCTCGAATGCCACCGACTTTGCACCGCTCGAGCGCTATCCAGACGTGAATGTGCGCTTTGTGAGCGAGGTGAATGCTCTTGGTTCTCCCGACGTGATCATCATCCCCGGCTCCAAAGACACCATTGCCGACACGCAAGCTCTTCGCGCCTCAGGGATGGCGCAGGCAATCGTAAGCTTTGCTCAGCGCGGTGGGTCTGTGATGGGCGTGTGCGGGGGATACCAGATCCTCGGCACGAGCATTGCTGATAAGGCAGGTGTTGAGGGTGTTCAGGGTGCCACCGTGCCAGGTTTGGGACTCTTGCCGATGCAGACAACGCTCGGCAGCATCAAGAAAACGATACAGGTGAACGGTGTTATTTGTTTGCCGCAGACCCCGTTTGATGGCGCTGAGTTGATCGGTTATGAGATCCATCTTGGAGAGACCTCAGTGCTTGAGGGATTTGAGCTTCAGGCACTCGATGGGCGAGAGGATCAAGCGGAGCAGGCGAGCCAAGAACGCCGCGAGGTTCACCGCATCAGTGATCTCGTGCGCGACGAGTGGCTAACCGCTGCGTGCGTGAGGAGCGAATCGAGCGATCCAGCAGCTGATGAGCCAGCCGATCACGAAACACCCCTCAACGTCATCGGCACCTACGTACACGGTATCTTTGAGTCCGATGATTTTTGCCGAGCATTTTTGAGCTGGGCAGCTCCTCAGACGATCCTTGATGAGACGCGTTTTCCGCGTGAGTCATACCGCGCCTACAAAGATCGTCAGTATGACCGATTAGCCGATGCGCTCGAGGCGTCGCTCGACATGGATGCGCTGGCACAGAGCATGGGGCTTGCGTCAGGCTGGCGAGCGCGTCATGAGCAAGACAGCGTAACAACTGACCGCCGTCAGTCCATCGTCGTGCAAGAGCAAATCAGAGCACCACGCCTCCTGATTGCGGCACCCGCTTCTGGATCGGGCAAGACAACGGTTACGCTCGCGCTACTTTGTGCCTTGCGTGATCATGGCATTGCGGTGCTGCCGTATAAGACTGGTCCTGATTACATCGATCGCGCCTATCACGAGCGCGCCGCAGGTCGTGCGGCATATAACCTTGATACGTTTTTGATGAGCGAAAGTTCGGTAATCAAGACACTTGCCGACCGCGCAGACGAGGGTGATTTGTCGCTCATTGAAGGAGTCATGGGGCTTTTTGATGGTATCGGCTCAACCTCGCGAGCCTCAAGCGCTGAGCTGGCAATTGGCACGCAGACTCCGGTGGTGCTCGTTATTTCTGGTCGAGGTCTTGCAAGATCAGCAAGCGCACTGGTCAAAGGTTATGCCGACTTTTATCCTGGTCTTACCATCGCTGGTGTTATCGTGACGAACGTGTCGGGGGCTCACCACTATGAGCTTATTCGTCGTGCGATTGAGGCAGATACAGGCATTACGTGCCTTGGATTTCTTGCCTATGACGAGAATGTTGTGCTGCCATCGCGTCAGCTCGGCTTGGTGCCAGCTGCTGAGATTGAGCAAGTTGAAGCGGTTTTTGATCGGCTCGTCCAAAATGCTCAAAAGACCTTGGATCTCAAGGCGATTGTTGCATGTGCCAACCAAGCGCCAACCCTCAAGGTGGCACGAGAACGTATGGGCAAAAATCATACTCCTAGCATGGTTGATACTCCTCAGGATCGCCCTGTCATTGCTATCGCCAAGGACGAGGCATTCTCGTTTTACTACGAACCAGGACTTCAAGCCCTCCAAGAAGCAGGCGCTGTGCTCGCTTATTTTTCGCCACTGCGTGACAGTGATCTGCCTCAGAGAACCGCGGGTATTTATCTCGGTGGCGGATATCCCGAGGTGTTTGCCTCAGAGCTTGCTAGTAATCACGCGATGAGGACGACCATTGCTCAGGCTGCGATAGACGGCATGCCAATTTTTGCCGAATGTGGCGGTTATCTCTATCTGCTCAAAGAGCTTTCGACGCTTGATGGGCAGTCGCACGAGATGTGCGGGGTCTTTGCAGGGCGAGCAAAGATGAACGAGCGGCTTGCGCGTCGCTTTGGTTACGTACACGCGCGTTTTACACAAGACACATTTTTGGCGCCCGCAGGCACCGAGATTTGCGCCCATGAGTTTCACCATTCTTCGATTGAGGGTGAGGGAGATTTGCTTGCGGTGACCAAGGCCTCGGGGGCGTTCTCATGGAGCACTGGAGATGTGACTGCCAACACTATCGGCACGTATGCTCACTTTAACTTTGCCTCATATCCAGCGCTTGCCAAGGCATTTGTTGAGGCAGCCCGAGGTTATCAGATAAAGGCGGGGCAACATGTCTGATCAGTGTCAACACAGCATAACTCACATGGCAGGCATGCTCGTCGGTGCTTGTGCGGCTGATGCGCTGGTGGGCGACCCCAAAAACCTCCCGCATCCCGTGAATGGGATTTACTACCTTGCACAAGATTTACGCTCAGTACTTTTTCATGAAGCTTCTCATCCTGAATTGCAACGACTTGCGGGTGTTGCGTGTGTGAGTGCCTGCGTCCTTGTCAGCGCTTCGGTTGCTGGTGCGCTAGCACGACGCACGGGAGTGATTGGTAGTGCGCTTATCATCGGCAGCGCACTGGCCGCTCGATCACTCTGGCAGGCAGCTGATGAGGTGAATCAAGCGCTCATCGTATCGCATCTGCGCGGGGATCTGACGCAGGCTCGCATCGCTCTTGGTCAGTACGTTGGTCGTCAAACCAACGAATTAACGAATAGTCAGATCTGCTCAGCCACTATCGAGACGCTCGCAGAAAACACCAACGATGCCTTTATCACTCCACTCTTTTGGGGATGCGTTGGCAGCCTCTGTGGCTCGGCACCTGCTTTTATTTGGGGATATAAGGCGATCTCAACGCTTGATTCGCTCTATGGGTATCGCGCTCTGCCGCATCGTTATTTTGGATGGGGGGCAGCTCGGCTTGACGATGTGGCAGCATTTATTCCCGCACGCTTAACAGCGGTAAGCACGGTGATTGCTGCGCAGTTGGTAGGAGAGGACATGCGTGGTGCTATGCGCGTGGTGATTGAAGATCATGCCAAGCATCAAAGCCCTAACGCCGCATGGCCTGAGTCTGCCTTTGCAGGAGCATTGCATCTTAAGCTCAATGGACCGGTTCCCTATCAAACTGGGGTGGTTGAACGACCGTATCTCAATGAGCAAGGCAGGTCTGCCATGCGCCCCGATATCGAGCGGGCAAAACGTTTAAGCCAAGCAACCTGTGCAGTGGCTGGAGTTGCCCTTATCGGAACAACACTCATCGTAAGCTTGGGCTTACGTCTGATCTGCAAGCACTCTCGATAAACTCGCTGTTCATCTCATTCACGAGTGCCAATCTTTAAGCCTCTGCACGTCTCGTTTCTTATTCCTTAAATTCCATCGTTTCAGATATTTACTGCAACCCCTCATCACGGCATAAAAAAGCCCCCGCACTGAGGCGAGGGCGAATATTCACACGTATGTGGCGTGAAGAGTATGGTTGAGCAAAGCTTAGAGCGAGCGCTGAATGGTGCCCTTCTTGAGACACTGGGTGCACACGTTCATCTTACGCTTGTGACCATCGATAACAACCGTAACGCGTTGAATGTTAGGACGAAAAACACGGTTGGTTACGCGGTGTGAGTGGCTGATGCTGCGACCAGCAACAGGACGCTTACCGCAGATCTGGCAGACCTTAGACATACTCTTAACTCCTTATACTTTAAGCTCATATGCTCAATTGCATGCGATTTGAGATTCATACAGCTGCAGAATGATACCACAGTGGATAAGTTTTGCGCAGTAAATACACAAATCGTTTGTTTGCACGTGAAGACCGTTGATTTTGCGCAGACGGCAGGCTGCTCAACGATGGCGAGACTTCATTATATAATGGGTAAGATTGACTCCCGAAAGGATTGATTATTATGCGTGAGAAGACCAAAGGTGGCTTGAGCGTATCAAATAACGTGATCGCAGATCTTGCTGGTTATGCAGCAAGCGAGTGTTATGGCATCGTTGGCATGATCGATGCGAATGCGGCAGAGGGACTTATTAACCTCCTGCCTGCCAATAAGCTCAAGCGCGGTATCGTAATCGCTAATGAGGATGGCAAGCTCGTCATCGATCTCTACATCGTGGTCGAGTACGGCGTCAATATTTCGGTCGTGAGTGCAAATCTGCAGGAGCGCGTGGCGTATGTGCTTTCAACGATTGCTCAGATCGTCCCTCATGAGATTAATGTGCATGTCAAAGGACTGAAAGTCCACTCATAAATATCAGATAACTAGATTACGCAGCGCCAATAGTGAGCGCTTGCGTCTCGTCATGTTTGCAGCTTGTAAGTGCAAACACCTGTTGAAAGGTAACCCGTGTCGACAAAACTTGCTTTGACTATTCGTAAAGGCATTATTGCAGGCGCACAGGCGGTGCACGATCAGTCCGAAGACATCAACCGTCTCAACGTCTTTCCCGTGCCCGATGGTGACACCGGAATTAACATGGCGCTGACCTTGAAGTCGGTTGCCACTGAGCTTGAGGCGCTTGAGGCAAATGCTTCTCTGGCGCAGGTCTGTGAACGAACGATCCATGGCTCACTTATGGGTGCTCGTGGTAATTCAGGTGTGATTACCAGTCAGATTATGCGCGGTCTTGCTGAGTATTTCTCGACTTTTGACGAGAAGAACGAGGTCACGAGTGCTGATGTTGCCCGCGCATTCAAGCATGCAGTTAAGGTTTCGTTCAATGCCGTGCGAAAGCCGGTTGAGGGCACCATCCTCACTGTCTTGAAGGAGACGGCAGATCACGCCGAGAAGTGCGCGCGTCAAAAGATGGACATTCTCGAGATGCTTGATTCGCTTGTGGCAGAGAGTTTTGAGGCGGTCAAGCGCACCCCCGAAAAGCTTCCTGTTCTCAAGGAAAACGGCGTCGTTGACGCGGGCGGCATGGGGTTGGCGACCTTCTTGGCAGGCTTTGTCGCTGGCGTGACTGGCCGCGTTCAGGTGATGGATGAGCTTCTGGGCGGCAAGCCTGAGGACGAGGGTGTCGTCGCCATCGAGCTGAATGATGATTGGGATGACTCAGAGTTCACCTACTGTACCGAGTTTTTGTTCCACGCTAAGAACTTTGACGAGGATGCAGCCCGTATTTTCCTTTCTGAGCAGGGCGATTGTGACTTGCTCGTCGGTGCTGAGCCAAACTACAAGGTGCACGTACACACCGATCATCCTGACCGCGTTTTGAACTACATGCTTGAGCGCGGTGACATCAGCGAGGTACACATTCACAACATGAGGCTACAGGCTCATGAGCGCACCGAGAAGATCGCAGCTGACGGTCATGGTGCTACCGCAGCCCCAGCCACAGCCTCTGAAAAGCCAGTACAGCCAGAAAAGCCACTCGGCATCGTGGCGGTGGCGTCGGGCTCAGGCATGGCTGAGATTCTTGAGTCATTGGGTGTTGACCACATCATCAGCGGTGGTCAGACGATGAACCCATCCACGAAAGACATTCTTGATGGTATTAATGCGGTTAATGCCGCTCAGGTCATCGTCTTGCCAAACAACAAGAATATCATCATGGCCGCTCAGTCGGCTGCAGGTGCTGCCAGCAAAGAAGTGGGCGTCGTGCCAACCAAGTCAGTGCCCCAGGCGTTTGCAGCCCTTTTTAACCTCGATACCGAAGGTACACTCGAGGATAATCTCAAGGCAATGACTGAGGCGCTTGCCGAGGTGCACGATGGCGAGGTTACGACCGCTGTGAAGGATTCAACCGCTCATGATGGCTCACCCATCAAAGCGGGTGACGTTATGGGAATTTGTGATGATAAGATCGTCGTCGTCGGTTCATCGGTGCAAGAGGTGGCCTGTGATTTGGCGGCTTATATGGTCGAGCAAGACTATGGTAGCCTCATGACGCTTTTAGCTGGCAAGGACCTTGATGACGAGGCGTTTGGCAAGCTGCAAACGGCGCTCTCAAAACGCACTGCTGATCTTGAGATCGAGGCACATCGTGGTGAGCAGCCACTCTATCCCGTTATCTTTTCGCTTGAGCCTTAAATCTTAGATATTTGATTGAGTGAAGCCATGCAGGCACAAAATTGGCTCCACAACAGAACACGGCACAGCGCATCGCTCAACCGTCCGGTTGAGTCGATGCGTTTTGTTTCTGACGCCCGAAAAGACCAACTTGCTCGCCTCAAGATTTCAAAGCTGGGCGATCTTTCTTTTAATGTTGCCCATCGCTACCTTGACTTTTCTGAGGTTTCGTCCGTGCTGCTTGCTCCAGTTGGCCATGCAGCAACCATCATCGTCACAGTCGACAGTGTGACAGCAAAACGCCTGCGCTCGCGCAAGACTCTCGTTGAGGTTGGCGCCTATGACGAAACGGGCGTTGTAATCTTGGGATTTTTTAACCAGCCCTGGATGGCTGAGCAGCTTAAAACCGGCATGCGCCTGCTCTGCGCGGGCAAGATGGGCTTAAGTGGCGGATTCAAGCGCATGACACCAACGCATTTTGAGATTCTTGATGATAATGAGACGCTTGCCAATCGCAGAGAGATCGTACCGCTCTACTCAGCAACGCAAGGGCTTTCTCGCGGTTGGGTTGCTCGCCTGGTAGCCGAAGCACTCATACATACGCAACATGCGATCGACCCACTTGAGCCAGAAATTCGTGAGGAGTTTGATCTCATCTCGCACCAGCAGCTCATACGAGTGCTGCATGCTCCTGCGACCAAGCAAGAGGTTGAACTGGCGACGCGTCGGCTTGCCTTTGATGAGCTTTTGCTTTTACAGCTTGCACTCTTGCTGCGCAAGGAGCACGAGATCCTTGGCACCAAGGCTTGCGTTCATACGGCGGCAGCCCAGCCAGCAGGGCAGGGGATGTTTGAGCGCTACTTGACTGCGCTGCCATTTGAGTTTACCGCCGACCAAGATCAGGCGTTGCGCGAGATTTGCGCAGATATGTGCGCCGATCAGGTTATGAATCGCATGCTTTTGGGTGATGTTGGCACTGGTAAGACCGTCGTTGCAGGTGGAGCGCTTGCCGCTTGTGCGCAGAGCGGTTATCAAGGGGTTATGATGGCGCCTACGAGCGTGCTTGCCCAGCAATACGCCCAAAGCCTTGGTGGCCTGTTGACAGCAGCGGGAGTGCGCTGGGCGCTCCTGACCGGATCAACGCCTCGGGCAGAGCGCCGCGATCTTCTCGTCAAGCTTAAATCGCATAAGATCGACTGCCTCTTTGGGACGCATGCGCTTCTTGAAGAGGAGGTGCAGTTTGCCCAGCTTGGCCTTGCTATCATCGACGAGCAGCACCGCTTTGGTGTCTCTCAGCGCGCTCGCCTGCGCCAAAAGGGCAAGGGTGCCGATTTGTTGGTCATGAGCGCCACGCCAATTCCGCGTACGTTGGCGCTGTCGTTTTACGGGGATCTTGACTTGTCGATTATCCGTACACGTCCGCGCATGCAAAGTGCGGTCACGACCACGCTCATCAACAAGCAAGACCGCGGAATTGCATACGCTGCGATGCTTGAAGCTATCGAGCGAGGTGAGCAATGCTATGTTATCTGTCCACTCATCGGCACGAAATCCAAGGCGGATGAAGTAGATCATGCAGCTCGGCTTCTTGAGGAGGGCAAAGACCCTTCATTGCTTCGTGCGGCAACTCAGGAGCTCGAGGTGCTCTCGCGTACGGTCTTTGCTGAGCATCGGGTGGGGCTTTTGACTGGCGCCTTAAAATCTCAGGAAAAAGATGAGATCATGCAGGAGTTTAGGGCAGGCAAGATCGATGTCCTGGTTGCGACTACTGTGGTTGAGGTTGGCGTTGACGTGCCGAATGCAACCGTGATGCTCAACGAGGATGCTGAGCGATTTGGCTTGGCACAGCTACATCAGCTGCGCGGTCGAGTCGGGCGAGGGAGTAAACCCGGTCAGGTCTTTTTAGCAGCTTCCACGCGTTCACCTCAGGCAAAAAAGCGCCTGCACTGGCTGGAGGAAAGTTCAGATGGATTTGAACTTGCCACGCACGATCTGTCTCTGCGCAAGGAGGGCGAGCTTGTCGGCAGTAAACAGCATGGATCGGCTACCTTGCGTTTTGTCGATTTTGCCCGAGATTTGGAGCTCATCGAGGCGGTACATAGCCTTGCGAGAGCCATTGTTGCCGATGACCCCACACTCAGTGATCCAAAATACGCCCTGATTAAATCAGAGCTCTTGCGTCAGTATGCAGATGTCTTTCGCCAGGTTTCAGGAGGATAGATCCATGAGGATTATCGCGGGAGAATTTCGGGGCCGCCCCATCAAGGCTCTCGATGGCAGAGTGACGCGCCCGACCACCGATCGCGTCCGCGAGGCGATGATGTCAGCGTTGTTTTCGGCGTTTGATCAGCTCGATGCGAGTGGCATGCTTGCGCTCGATGCCTTTGCAGGTTCAGGAGCCCTCGGGCTTGAGCTTTTGAGCCGAGGGGGCGACCGGGTGATCTTTGTCGAGGAGCATCCCAAGGCGGCTTCGATAGTCAAG
>JAEZXW010000004.1 GCA_023419515.1 Actinomycetes bacterium | reverse complement strand
CTTGCATCTGGATGAAGCGGATTCAGATCAGCGTCCGATAAGCGCCACCAGTCACGAGGCTCGCTATGGCACCACAGAGCGCGAGGAGAGTGAGTATCGCCGTCGTAAAATCGATGAGCAGATGCGGCGTCGCCAAGATCAGCATGATAAGCGGCGAATGCTTATCAAAAAGCGCAAGAGGGAAGATGGCTTTGATTGGGGAATGTTTTTTAGAAACTAACTTCCTTAATGGCTGATTGAGGATTGGCTTTCCGGCGAGCCTTCTGGCGACAGTGCACCAATACGACAGCAACACCTGATATGATGGAGAGCAAATCAAAGATGCAGCCACTTGCTGTGTCGAAGCAAAAGAAAGGATAGGCAATGCCCAAGATTACTCGTGAAGAGGTTCGCGTTCCTTTGGACGTTATGCCTGAGTTTCGTGAGACGTATATCGACAACATGATGGCAGCAACCCGCGGCACGGGTCGCCTGATGTTGTTTGCTTGCGATCAAAAGATCGAGCACCTCAACGATGACTTCTTTGGCGAGGGTATTCATGAGCAGGATGCAGATCCTGAGCACCTGTTTAAGATTGGCGATCAGGGTGAGATTGGTGTGTTGGCAGGCCAGCGCGGGCTGATCGCACATTACGCCCAAGATTACCCTAGCATCAACTATCTCGTGAAGATGAATTCCAAGACTCACCTGGTCAAGACTTCACAGCAGGATCCCTATTCAGCGCAGCTGCATGATTTGGGTTGGGTGCTCGACATGCGTGAGGCTGGCGTGAACATCGTCGGCATTGGCTACACCATCTATCTGGGCAGCGAGTATGAGGCAGACATGTTGCGTGAGGCTGGCGAGCTCATTGCTCAGTGCCATGCTAACGGTTTGTTGGTCGTGCTCTGGATTTATCCACGCGGCAAGGCCGTGACTGACGAGAAGGATGCAGATCTCATCGCTGGAGCTGCTGGCGTTGCGCTGTGTCTGGGTGCTGACTTCGTTAAGGTTAACCCACCAAAAGGCACCGACGCTGCAAGTTCTGCTGAGCTTTTGCACCGTGCTTCGGTTGCATCCGGCCGCTGTGGTCTGGTGTGCGCAGGTGGCTCGACGGTTGATGCCCAAACCTTTCTCACGCAGCTCTATGAACAGATCACCATCGGTGGTGCGGTGGGTAATGCAACGGGTCGCAACATTCACCAGCGTTCACTCGATGAAGCAGTCCGCCTGACTAAGGCAATCAGTGCTATTACCCTCGCTGATTATGATCCGCAAGAGGCAATGGATGTCTTTGAGGGCAAGGAAGACTTCAAGCTCGCCTAAGGGTTGAAGTCTAGGGGGGGCTGGAGATACGTTGAGCTCACAGGCTTGATTCCCAGAGCTGTTGGCTTCGAGATCTGCTATCGGCTACCGCCATGTGATAGTAGCGACGTCACAATCCACGTGCAATAAAAAAGCGCCTGTCATAGGCGCTTTTTTTTGTAGATGATACATGCGCTTATGACACATATATCATCGTTATGTTCGATGGTGCCCGAGGTGAGAGTCGAACTCACACGGGTTGCCCCAAAGGTTTTTGAGACCTCCGCGTCTGCCATTCCGCCACTCGGGCAAGTAGATGTGCGCTCACGGCGCATCAGATGTAAGAGCATAGCAGAACTTCGCGGATTTTATCGCAAACTGCATAGAAATTTTTATGCCGCGATTTTTGTCCCATAGCTTTAGCACCAACAGCCTCACCAACAATTGCGCTGCGAGCCAGGAGCTAGGCCGTCGCATGCTTGTGCTCGCACTTTTAGCATCCTCGCACCCACACAATTTAGCCACGTTTCACCAGTGCTAGCTTGCGTATGTGCATGAGCTTCGCTATAGTAGCAAGTCGCATCACGTGTGTGATGCATACGAAGCGGGATGCCTCGTGTGTCCCCACCTTGCGGCGCTTAAATGGGCAGCTGTCTGGTCTGATACAAAACAACCTGCGATCTATGGTCGGCGCACTTATCAGTTGCTGAACAACAACCGTGGTACTCGCCCCGTCAAGATCCTTTGATTTGTCGATCCGGATACCTGCGTTTCGCTGCAAGGTATGCGGATTTTTTATTACTCGTATGGCAAGTACCCTGTTGGAGGTGTGCGCAATAACAAGGAGCGATGAGCCACGCATTAACGACCGCATCCGCACCCGAGTGTGTCGCTTGATTGGTGCTGATGGTAGTCAGCTCGGTATCTTTGGTATCGATGATGCACAGCGCGTGGCAGACAACCAAGGTCTCGATCTTGTTGAAATTTCGCCCAATGCAGATCCGCCGGTCTGCAAGGTGATGGATTACGGCAAGTTCAAATACGAGCAGGCAATGAAGGCAAAAGAGGCCAAGAAAAAGCAGACTCGTATTGATATTAAAGAGATGAAGTTTCGTCCAAAAATTGATGTGGGAGACTACGAAACAAAAAAGCGCCACATCATTCGCTTTTTGGATTCAGGAGCCAAGGTCAAGATCACGATTATGTTTCGCGGTCGAGAGATGGCTCACCCCGAGGTCGGCCTCAAGGTTCTCGAGCGTCTTGCTGAGGATTTGCAGGAGATCGCCGTGGTCGAGTCGGCTCCCAAGATGGAGGGGCGCAACATGCACATGATGCTTGCTCCAGCCAAAAAGTCGCAGAAGAAATAGTAAGGAGTTTGTGAGTTATGCCAAAGATGAAGACGCATAAGGGAAGCGCAAAGCGTTTTCGCCGTACTGGTACGGGCAAGATCATGCGTGGCAAGGCGTTTAAGAGCCACATTCTGACGAAGAAGTCTCAAAAGCGTAAGCGTAACTTTAGGAAAGAGACGGTACTGGCTCCAGGTGACGCCAAGAACGTTTCAACGCGCATTCAATAGTTATCGGAGGTTAGATATATATGGCACGTGTTAAGCGTTCTGTTAACGCACGCAAAAAGCGCCGCGAGGTCTTAAAGGCTGCTAAGGGTTATTACGGCGCAAAGTCCCGTTTGTACCGCAGCGCTAAAGAGCAGGTTCAGCATTCCTATCAGCACGCATATCGGGATCGTCGCGCTAAGAAGCGTGAGATCCGTCGCCTGTGGATCACCCGCATCAATGCTGCTTGCCGTCTTAACGGTGTGAGTTACTCACGCTTTATGTTTGGCTTGAAGGAGAAGGGCATTGAGCTTGACCGCAAGGTTTTGGCTGACATTGCAGTAAACGATCCTCAGTCATTCGCAGACCTGGTCGCTCAGGTTAAAGAGGCTTAAATTACCTCACTAACAACAGATTGTTGATTGTAGATGACGCATGCCTTGTCCGCGTGATGAGGTGTGCGTCATTTCCCATTACTTGAGGAGAGAATTGTGCTTCAAAAGCTCGAAGAAATTCAAAGAAGCATCAACGACCAAGTGCTCGGTGCAGGCGACCTTAAGGAGCTTGATGCGATTCGCGTTGCGGTGCTTGGTAAGAAAGGATCGCTCACCCAGATTTTGCAGGGCATGAAGCAGGTTGATCCTCAGGATCGTCCCCTTGTTGGTAAAAAAGCTAACGAGGTGAGACAGACCGTTGAATCTGCACTTGAGAGCCGTCGTCAACTGCTCGAAGCTCAGGCGCTCGAGCAAAAGCTTTTGTCGGATGCCATTGATGTCACCTTGCCTGCAAAAACTATTTCTGTGGGCTCACAGCACGTAATCGATCAGATTATCGAGGAGATCGAAGACATCTTTGTCGGCATCGGCTATCGCGTGTACGAAGGTCCCCAAGCGGAGACCGATTACTATAATTTCACCGCGCTTAATACCCCCAAAGATCACCCAGCGCGCTCAATGCAAGACACGTTTTACCTGGCAAGCGCCCTCGGTGAGCAGGGTCACATTGCGGGAGAGTCCGATGTGCTTTTGCGCAGCCAGACTTCAGGTGTGCAGGTCCACACCATGGAAAGCTTAAAGCCCCCGATCTACATGATTGCTCCTGGTAAGGTATATCGTCGCGACGTTGCCGACCCTTCGCACCTGCCGCAGTTTACGCAGATTGAAGGTCTCGTGGTCGATAAGGACGTGACCTTTGGAGACCTTAAGGGCACCCTCGAGTACTTCGTGCGCGAGCTTTTTGGCAAAGACATCAAGATGCGTTTTCGCCCGCATTTTTTTCCGTTTACCGAGCCTTCTTGCGAGGTCGATATGTCTTGTCCGTTCTGCAAGGGTGAGGGCTGTCGTTTTTGTAAGGGCGAAGGCTGGATCGAGATCTTGGGTGCGGGCATGGTAGACCCCAACGTCTTTGGTTTTGTCGATATCGACCCAGAAGAGTATCGCGGCTTTGCTTTTGGTATCGGCGTTGAGCGCGTGGCATGCTTGCGCTACGACCTACCAGACTTGCGACTCTTGCTCAGTGGCGACACCCGCTTCTTGCGTCAGTTTTAACCCGTTAGGCTCAGACAGAAAGATTGCAAAATGAAGGTTGCATACTCATGGCTTCGTGAACTTGTTGAACTTCCTCAAGATCCTGCTGAGCTTGCGGATCGGTTTTCAGAGACTGGCACCGCTGTTGAGTCGGTCGTTGATACGGGCAAAGATAGCGAGCTTATTGTCACTGCTCAAATTGTAAAAAAAGAAAAGCATCCCGACTCAGATCATCTGTGGGTTACTCACGTCGACGTTGGTGCAGATGAGCTGCTGCAAATCGTATGCGGCGCTCAAAATTTCAACGAGGGCGACCACATCGTGACTGCTCAAGTTGGCGCAGTGTTGCCCGGGGACTTCAAGATCAAAAAGTCAAAGCTGCGCGGCGTGGCAAGTAATGGTATGAATTGCTCGGCTCGTGAGCTTGGGCTGGGCGATGAGCACGATGGTATTTTGATTCTGCCGGACGATGCCCCCATTGGCGTACCGTTTTCACGTTACAGCGGCATGTCTGATGTGATCTTTGATCTGGAGATCACGCCCAATCGTCCAGACTGTGAGTCGGTGGCAGGCATTGCTCGTGAGGTAGCCGCCATTTATGAGCAGGAATTTTCCCTCGATCTGCCGCGTGTGACGGAGGGTGAGACTCCCGTTGCCAACCACGTGAGCGTTGAGATCAAAGATACGAGTCGCTGTCCGCGCTACACTGCGCGTGTCGTCAAAGGTGTTAAGGTGGGGTCATCTCCTGAGTGGCTCAAGCGCAAGGTTGAATCTTGCGGCGCTCGCTCTATCAACAACATTGTTGACGTGACCAACTACATCATGTTCTTTCTGGGTCAGCCGCTTCATGCGTTTGACCTCGATAAACTGGCGGCAGTCAGTGGCGTTGTTACGCCTGCTGGCGAGCTTGCCCGCGTTGAGATTGGCGTTCGTGCTGCTCGTGAGGGGGAGACCTTGGTGACCCTCGATGAGCAGGAGCGCGAGCTGAACCCCGATATGACCGTCATTACCGTGGCAGATAGACCTGTCGCCCTGGCGGGTGTGATGGGTGGCTTAAGCACGGAGGTCGATGACGCCACCACTAGCATCGTCATCGAGTCTGCTGGCTTTTCGAGCGCGCACACCTCGCGCACGAGCCGTAGTCTTCAGCTTTTTAGCGAGTCGTCCCGTCGCTATGAGCGCGGGGTGGACGTTGCTCAGTCAGCCCTTGCTTCAGAGGCTGCTTGCGCCTTGATTGCTGAGGTTGCCGGAGGAGAAGTACTACAGGGTATTGTCGATGTCTACCCTGAGCCCGTGCAGGCAAAAACGCTCATGCTTCGCCCTGGGCGCTGCCGTCAGCACATGGGTGCTGAGATTACCGACGAATTCATGGTCGGTGCGCTCACGCGCCTGGGTTGCACGGTGAGCCCTCAGCCTGAGGCAGGCGAGGGCACGCTTGAGGTCATTGTGCCAACCTATCGCCCCGATCTTGAGCGCGAGATCGATCTTTATGAGGAGATCATACGTCTCTGGGGCATGGAGCGCGTGCCATCAACGTTGCCCGTGGTTCGTCGTCATCCTGGTGGGCTCAGCAAGACGCAACGTATTCGTCGTTTGATCTCGAGGACGCTGCGCGCTTCGGGTGTTTCTCAGACTATGACCTATTCGTTGGTTGATGAGGGCGACCTCATGCCTGAGCCAGAGCGCATTGTGCGCTTGCTTAACCCCATTTCGAGCGAGCAAGGTGTGCTTCGTCAGCTCTTGCTACCGGGCCTCATGCAGTCACTCGCATATAACCGTGCACATGGCATCAAGAGCGCCCAGCTCTATGAGATGGGCACCGTATTCGTGACACAAAAGGACAACATCCAGCCACGTGAGACTGAGCGTATTGCTGCCGTGCTCGCGGGCTCGTGGTTTGATCAGGGCTGGCAGCAGAAGCCTGTCGAGATCGACTTTTTTGATGCCAAGGCAGTGCTCGAGAACCTTGCGCATGCGCTTCACATCGCTAAACTGCGCGTCACGCCAATCGCAGAAGATGAGCGCCAGGAGCGCTACGGTTTTCTCCAGCCAGGCCGTGCAGCACTCGTCTGGGCAGGCAAGATACAGCTCGGCTGGCTCGGTGAGGTGCATCCACTCTATGCCGCCGAGTTTGATCTCAAGGGTCGCGTTGCTGCATTTGAACTCGATGAGCAGGCGCTCATCAGTGTTGCTCAGGTTGCGGGTGACTTTGTGGGTATCCCGCCGTACCCAAGCATTGACATGGATTTGTCGCTCGTGGTTGATGATGAGGTGCCCAGCGAGCGTTTGCTTCAGGTAATTCAGGCAGCAGGTGGCAAGCTGCTTGAGTCAGTACGCCTTTTTGACGTCTATTACGATGATGAACGCGTAGGTGTCGGCAAAAAGTCATTGACCTTCTCGTTGACCTATCGAGCAGCAGATAGAACCCTCACTGGAAATGAGGTCGATGCTGCTCATGCTAAAATCATCAAGAAACTGCAAGGAGCAACGGGCGCTGTAATCCGCGAAGAGTAATGACCAAGAGGGATCGCTACCAAGAGGCTCGCGCTCCCAGTAGGGGTTGCTGTCAGCAGGCAGTAATCAGCAGAACAACTGCTGTGAGCAGGAGCGAGTGAGACAAGGAGAGCTTTCGGTGGAAACCAAGATTACCAAGCGTGCAGCATTTTTGATCGCCTTTGATCTTGTTGCAGGCGTCCTTGCCTACGTGCTTTCATCCGTGCTGACGGGTCAGAGCGACACTATCATGACCTCCACCGACATCCTCTTCATTTTTGGCGGTTTTGCCCTGGTTAACGTCGTGATTATGGCGGTTTTTCACCTTTATAGTGGCCTGTGGGAGTTTGCCAGCACCGACGAGATGGCTCAGATCGTCATCGCCGTGTTTCTCGGCTCCATCATCGGTGCTATCGGTTTTTGGATTCTCGACGTGCGCCTGCCGATTCGCGTTTATCTAGTTGCAGCCCTTTTGGTCTTGCTGCTTAGCGGTGGTGTTCGTTTTGCCTATCGCTATGGCTACGGCGTGGCAAAGGTGCGCCGTGAGCGCGCTCCTCAACACGAGCGCCCCCGAACCATGGTGGTCGGTGCAGGCGAGACAGGCTCAATGACTATCAAGCGCATGATCTCAGGCGATTATGCGATGCAGGGTATTCCAATCCTTGCAATTGACGACGATCCCAAAAAACAGGGACTTCGTATACACGGCGTCAAAGTTATGGGCACCCGCGACGACATCATGCACATGGTCGAGGCATACTCGATCTCCCAGATTGTTGTCGCCCTTCCGGCAGCCAGCAAAGAGGATCGCCGTGCAATCTTTACCATCTGCTCTCAGACCAACTGTAAGCTGTTGACCCTGCCTGATGTGCGTTCGATTCGCGTTGGCGAGCTTGATCAGGTGGTACTTCGTGAGGTAAACCTTGCCGACTTACTCGGTAGGCAAGAGATCGTGCTCGACACGAGACTTGTGAGCTCGTATGTCGCTGGCCGCACGGTGCTGGTGACAGGTGCTGGCGGCTCGATCGGATCAGAGCTTGTCAGGCAGCTAGCACCAGTTGGTCCTTCAAAAATCGTTCTGTTTGACATCTATGAAAACGGTGTTTTTGAGCTTAAGACCGAGCTTAAAGAAGCGTACGGCGATGATCTGGTGCTCAATATCGAGATTGGTTCGGTGCGTGATAAGAGCCGTCTGACCGAGATCTTTGAGCTATATCATCCTGAGGTCGTCTTTCATGCGGCAGCACACAAGCATGTACCACTCATGGAAGCATGTCCACGCGAGGCGATCAAAAACAATGTCTTTGGCACCTATTACCTCGCAAAAACTGCTCATGAGTTCAAGGTTAACAACTTCATCTTTATCTCGACTGACAAAGCAGTGAACCCCGCCAACATCATGGGTGCCACCAAGCGCATGGGTGAGATGATTATCCAGGCGCTCGCCAAGGAGTCAGACACCGTGTTTACGGCGGTGCGCTTTGGAAACGTACTCGGTTCAAACGGCAGTGTTATCCCGATCTTTAAGCGCCAGATCAAAGAGGGCGGTCCTTTAACGGTGACTCATCCAGACATTACGCGTTTTTTCATGACCATCCCCGAGGCCGCTCGCCTGGTCATTGAAGCGGGTGGCTTGGCGCGTGGCGGTGAAATCTTCATCCTTGACATGGGCGAGCCCGTCAAGATCGTGGATTTGGCGCGCAATCTTATCAATCTTTCGGGGCTTGAGGAGGGCAAAGACATTGAGATTGCCTTCACGGGCTTGCGCCCTGGTGAAAAACTCTATGAGGAACTGTTGATGGACACCGAGACTACAATTGATACCTCGGTACGCTCGATCATGGTGTCGATGGGTAAGGCACCGCATCGTTCTGATGTGCGCAAAAGTCTCGACTTGCTTAAAGAAGCAATCCACCAGGATGATGATGCAGCAAAGGAAGCACTGCTCAAGGCTGTTCCGACCTATCGTCCCGCCGCGCAGTAGATGCTTGCTCACGTCCATGGCTCGACGCTCGACCTGGCGCGCTTGTCATACATACCCAGGTACCTCACGCTCATATTTTGAATACAGCTGCCCTGAATATGCATTTTCCTTTATGTAATCTCACTTCAGCTCACAATTTGCGCATTCAGTGTTAATGTATGACTGTTTATTAGCCATACGAGGAGCAGGCATGAAAAAGCGCAATGATCGCCAGCAAGCAATACGTCAGATTGTCCGTGAGCACACTGTCAAGACTCAACAAGAGTTGGTAACCTACCTCCAACTCGCCGGGTATGACTGCACGCAGGCGACAGTTTCGCGCGACGTATCTGAGCTGGGCGTTCGCAAGCTTGGCGATGCCACCTACATTCTAGCTGAGGACATGCATTTGAGCCGCATGGCCGAGGATCTTGTGGAATATCTCACGCTGGTTAACAACATGGTTATTATCAAGACTCAGCCAGGTACAGGCCCCGGTGTTGCTGCGGCGTTGGATGCAGCTGAGTTGCCGGGCGTTGCTGGGTCGATTTCTGGTGACGATACCATCTTGATTATCTGTGCAACCCCTGAGCTCGCTTCCCGCTTTGTCGATCAGTTTGAGTCGTGCTGCGGAAGGCAGTTTGCCCGCCGCGACTCTTAACAGATTGCTCGGTACCAAGTGCCTGAGATCAAGGTGAACGAGCATAAACGAGCTGGCATACGCGCGAAAGGATACGACCTTTGGTTTCGTTGATAGCATTAGCCCACATTGTGGTGATGGCACTGATTATCGTGCTGCCGATTGCTCTGGTTGCACTGCTGATCTGGTATTTCCTCCGCTCTTCGCGCCGATAGGACGTGCCCCATGGAATTTAAGGATCTCAACAGCGCAAAAATCGTTTGCGTGATTGGAATTATCCTCTTTGTCGCGTTGCTCTACATTGCTCCTTTTGCTCATCTTGATTTTGCCAATGGCACCTCGTTTAGCGTAAGCTTTGTTGAGCTCGCTGGAGGCAAGGCGGGCGTTGTGATGACTGACTCCAAGAGTACGATGTTGGCAGGCTTGCCTGCTGTCGCGTTTTTAATCGCGCTCTTGCTACCAAACTACGTGAACAAGCCAAGGCCGGAAGATCAGATCAAACGCTATCGCGTGAGGACGAATGTGACCTATGTCGTTTTGCCGCTTGTGTTTGCCGTGTCGATCTTTGTTCCGCTGCTTCAGGCATTTGCTCTCATCGCTGGGGGAGGTATTGCAAACACCGACTACATCGTTACCGGTGCTTGGGGTACCCGCGTGATTGTGTATGTGGGTATTGGTTTGCTAATCTTCATGGCGTTATTGGCGATTCCGGCCCTGCGTAAGAAGATGACTGGTGAGGTTAACGCCTAAGGTTCCACTGCCATATCAATTCAATTGCAAAAAAACGCCACTGCAGCTTGTGATTAAAGTTGCAGTGGCGTTTGTTGTGTTATGTAACTAGCGCCGAGCTTGCAATGCCGTGCCTCTTGCGGCGCTTGCGGTGACCTAATCTTCGCCGCCTTCACCACCAGGATCTGGCGCTGGCTCCGACCCAGGCTTCTTGCCCTTCGACACACGGATCGTCACTGTTGTGCTGCCTTGTGACGTAGAGATAATGCCACCTGCTGGTATGCTGTCGTGGTAGACCTGCTCGATGCGCACCGTCATGCCTTGAGATTGCCAGTAACTCGCAATCTCTTGCACCGATGAACCTGGGCCAGGCGCAGCAGGCTGATTGTTTTGAGAGTTTTCTTGGTTCTCGTTCTGCTGATTCGACGGTGCTTCACCCTCATCAAGACCTTCTTCGATCTCCTCGCTCTCGGCGTTATAGCCAGTCTTCCACTCGCTGTTGTTCTTGTACTTATCCCATGGTACGCGCTCAAACTTGCCACGCTCAACACCGCTTAAGGCATTGTCCATGAAGAGCTTAAAGATCGGCTGCGGAATGTGGTTGGTCAAAGCCTCACGGCCGCGATAGTAGATCGTATCTTCTTGGCGATAGCCAGTCCAAACAGCTGTAGCAAGCTGTGGAGTGTAGCCGACAAACCACAGGTCACGCGTGCGTTGTGAGGTGCCGGTCTTACCTGCGGTTGGCTGGCCGCTTACGCCTGCGCGCGAAGCCGTACCGTGAGCGATAACGCCTTCGAGCACGCGAGTGACCTCACTTGCCACGCCAGGCTCAAGCACTTTCTGTGGGTTATCCTCGTGCTTAAAGATCACGTCTCCCTTGCGGTTGTTGATCTCGGTGATGCACACAGGATCACGGTGAACACCGCCTGTCGCGAGCGTTCCATAGGCAGAGGCCATCTCAAGCGGGCTCACGCCCTCAGAACCGAGCGTGATTGATTTGACTTGCTGAAGATCCGAGGTAATACCCATGCGTTTTGCAATGTCAACGACTTTGCCCGTGCCGATTTTATCGATGATCTGAGCAAAGACGGTGTTGGATGAAACCCACGTCGCACTCTCAACGCTGATCGCGCCGTAGCTTACGTTGCCGTAGTTGCGCACCGTCCAGTCATCAATCTTGAGAGGAGAAGCGCCTGAGAAAACGGTCGTCGGATTCATGCCTTCCTCGATGCTGGCGGCAAGTGTAAATGTTTTAAAGCTCGAACCAGGCTGCCTGCGCGCCTGTGTAGCAAGGTTAAACTGATCGGAGTTGTAATCCTTGCCGCCGACCATAGCGACGATGTAGCCGGTGTGAGGATCGACCGACACCAGTGCTGCATCGAGTTTATCGTTGCGACCATTGGCAATGACTGTGTTA
Source organism: Actinomycetes bacterium (assembly GCA_023419515.1). Classification (GTDB taxonomy): domain Bacteria; phylum Actinomycetota; class Coriobacteriia; order Coriobacteriales; family JAEZXW01; genus JAEZXW01. Next base: position 2,128 of record JAEZXW010000004.1, on the reverse strand, counting down.
CAGGCATCCTCAGCATACTTTTGTAGGGTTGGCTGAATGGTGGTCTTAACAACCAAGCCGCCCTTCAAAATGGTCTCACTTGAAAAATCTTTTTTCAGTTGGCTGACCACGTAGTCAACAAAGTACGGATAGGCAAGAGCACCTGACTTGCTTGGCTTGGTATAGTTGAGCTGAAGCTCCTCGGCAGAAGCCTGATCGTAGTCTTCCTGCGTGATATCGCCGTTTGAAAGCATGCGGCGCAACACGAGGTTGCGACGCTCGACGGCGCCTTCAGGATTTTGCGTTGGATCAAGCTTTGAGGGCGACTGTGGCAGAGCGCACAACAGCGCAGCTTCTGCCAGAGTTAAGTCTTTCGAGGGCTTACCAAAAAATGTTTTAGAAGCAGCCTCAATACCATATGATCCTTGACCATAGTAAATAGTATTGAGATACATCATGAGGATCTCGTCTTTAGAAAACATCTTCTCAAGCTCAAGGGCGATATAAGCCTCGCGAACCTTACGTCTGATGGTGCGCTCAAACTGCTCGTCCGAAAGTACCGTGTTTCTCACGAGCTGCTGGGTGATGGTTGAGCCACCCTCAGCACTGCTACGTGTAATCTGGCCAATGGCTGCACGTGCAATACCTTGAGGGTCAACGCCCTTGTGCGAGTAAAAACGCTCGTCCTCAGTATCAACCGTGCCCTTCAAAACGTAGGGCGAAGTCTGATCGATGGTGATGGTCTCACGGTTTTGGAGATACATCTCGGCGATAAGGTTACCCTCAGCATCAAGGATCTTGGTTGGCTCTGCACTCAGATATGCATCAGCATCCTGATAATCTGGTAGATCCTGAAGCCAGGAGTCGATGAGCTTAAAACCACCGAGGCAGGCAAGAGCTCCTGCAAGAAATATGGCCGCCACAAACGCCAGGACGATAAAGCGAGGCGCGTGCGTCTTCGACCTGCGTTTTGAGCTGCGTGCATGAGATGGCATACTGCCCCCAAATCAAGTAAATTGCTCACAAAATCACGGCTGGATGGCGCCTAACAGTCATTATCATCGCTGTTAGCGCCCATGGTTCGTCAAAATCGTGCAAATTATCCACCATTCTATATCAGTTCATGAAAGGCTGCTCAAAAAAGGATAGGATAGCCACGGATAACATTGATATATCAGTGAGGAATACGCATTGAATACCGCTCTTCATAATCCTCCTCATCACAGGCACAAAACCACGCCTCGGCAGGTTGAGCTGTTGGCGCCCGCTGGCTCGCCTGAGTCGTTTTGGGCAGCACTCAAGGCAGGGGCTGACGCGGTCTATTTTGGTGTTGAGACCCTCAATGCGCGCCGTAATGCTGAGAACTTCACCCTTGATGCGCTCGACGAGTACCTGCAGGCAGCACATCTATCTGATATGCGTATGTATCTCACGCTCAATACTGTGGTAACGCAGGCTGAGATCAATCAGGCGTTAGCAATTGTTGAGCGGGCGCTGGAGCTTGGGGTCGATGCTTTTATTATTCAGGACTATGGCCTATTAACACAGGTGAAATCTCGATTTCCTGACGCCGAGTGTCACATTTCGACGCAGGCGAACATGCATGATGTAGCGGCAGTCAAATTTGCCGCATTGCTTGGGGCAGATCGCGTGACGGTGTCGCGTGAGTCGCGCCTGCACGAGATTAAGGCGATGGCAGAAACTGGCATGGACCTCGAGGTCTTTGCCCACGGCGCGCTCTGTATTAGTTATTCGGGCGAGTGTTTGATGTCGTCGATGATTGGGCGTCGCTCGGCAAACCGCGGGATGTGCGCTCAGCCTTGTCGCATGGAATACCAGCTGGTCGATGATGAGCAAAACTTTACGGCTCAGGTGGCGGGCAACCATCTACTTTCGCCCAAAGATCTGGCGACTTTGCACATCCTGCCTGATCTCGTGGCAGCAGGGGCGACCTCGCTCAAAATTGAAGGGCGCATGAAGTCAGCTGATTATGTTGGCATTACCACGAGCGTTTATCGCAAGGCGCTTGATGAGGTGCTTGCCGATCCCGCTGGTTATAAGCCTGATCCAGCGGCGTTTCAGCAGCTGACCGAGGCGTTTTCGCGCGGTTTTACTGAGGCTTTTTTGGCCGATGAGCGCGGCAACGAGA
>JAEZXW010000092.1 GCA_023419515.1 Actinomycetes bacterium | reverse complement strand
ATCCACACGAGCTTACGATTTTTCTCAACACCAACAGAAACCGTGATCTGCCCGCCCTCATCGGTATAACGAACTGCATTTGAAATCAAATTGACAAGAGCTTGATGCATACGATCAGGGTCGATTTCTGCCTTAAGCTCCTGCTTGCCCGTCTCATTCACAAAGCGAAGCTCCATGCCAGAATCGGCAATAAGCGCTTCGTGACTCCGAGCAATTCCTGCTGCAAGCTCGATAATATCCATTTCCATAAACTCAAAAGCAATAGAGCCAGACTCCAAACGCGACAAGTGCAAAAGAGCATCAACAAGTCTACTCAGGCGCTTAGTCTCAGCACCTAGAGTTGCCAGGCGCTCACTATCAACTGGCAAGACACCATCCTGCATCGCCTCAACCGTCGATTGAATTGCCATCAATGGAGTCCGAAGCTCATGCGCCACATCAGTGGTTAGTCGACGCTCAAGCTCACGATCCTGCTGGATAGAACTTGCCATCGCATCGATCGTCTCGCCAAGCTGTGAGATCTCATCAGTACCGATAAGCCCTGTACGCGCCTCAAGATCACCATCTTTAATACGATTTGCCGTCTTGGTAATCCGTTGCACAGGCTTAACCAGTGTACGAGAAAACACAAAACCACAGACGAGCGCCAAACAGACTGCGATAACCGCTGCGAGTCCTGCTGCCTTGTATGAATTATTTCTAAAATCGATGTCTTTTTGGGTGAGATACATCTCGCTGCCATACGACCAAACACGAACTGTTCCAACACGTTTGTTCGTAGCAGGAGATAAAATCTGCGCCTGCACCATATGAGATCTCGGTGGCGCGAGTGAGATTTGACGGGTGTCACGCGTAGCGTCGATCCAAGTCGAGTCCATTACCACTGTATCGCTTGAGTCAAGCACCTGAATACCAATGCCACTCCAAAGCTTAGGCACCGACCACGCCTCATCTGTAACACTTGGATGCGACCAGCCGCCCAACTCATCGTAACGAGCACCAATAATGCTTGCTGTTCGCTGAGCAATAGTGGCCATGCTCTCTTTGGTGTATGACTGAAATTGGTTTTCCCATACCACAGCCCAGATACCGACCAAAAGGATCACGGTCATAGCTGCCGTGCATGCAAAAATAAGCGCTAGTTTTGCGGTATAGCTCAAACGATCAGAGGATCCGCCCAGCGTTTTCCAGCTGGACGCATCCTCTGCATGAAGCTCTTCTGATGAATTTGAAGCTACTAAAATAGCAGGCTGCTCACGGTGTTCCACAGGTAGACCTAGTCTGCGCTCACGTCAGACTCAAGAACAGCCTGTCTATCAGCCTCCTGCTCTCCCTTTTCTGGGGCCTCAAAGCGATAGCCAACGCCGTGAACCGTATAAAGCCAGGTTGGGCTCTTAGGATCATCACCAAGTTTTGCACGAAGATTCTTGACGTGACTGTCAATCGTGCGCTCATAACCCTCAAAGTCGTAGCCTAAGACCTTCTCAACGAGTTCCATACGGGTGTAAACACGTCCAGGATAGCGAGCAAGGGTTGTTAGCAGCTTAAACTCACTTGCAGTCAAATCGACCTCTTCATTCTCAAGCAAGATCTTATGACCTGAGACATCGATGATCAAACGGCCAAAGTCAAGAACCTCGCGCTGCGGCTCAGAATCAATATGACTCCTGCGCAAAAGCGCGCGCACACGAGCAACGAGCTCGCGTGGAGAAAATGGCTTGATGAGATAATCATCTGCGCCGAGCTCAAGACCAATAATGCGATCTTCTACCTCACCTTTTGCGGTAAGCATAATAATCGGCACATCTGATTTATCACGAATTGCACGACAAACGCGTTCGCCAGAAAGCTTTGGCAACATCAAATCGAGAATGACAAGGTCAAAGTGATGAAGTTCAAATTCATTCAAACCTGTCTGGCCGTCACCAACACCAACGACCTGATAGCCTTCGCGGTCGAGGTATGCTGCAACTGCCTCGCGAATCGTTTTTTCATCTTCGACGAGCAGAATGCGTCGTGATTGTTGAGTTGACTTCATAAATCACTCCTTAACTTGTGATACCTCTCACATGCTAATCTAAATATAGCGCTAATCGGTTCTCGTTGATGAATCAAATGTCTCACCTGCAGTCGGCTGCAAATCACTACTCTGCGGCTGCTCCTCTGGTGATTGAGCAGGCTCCAAAGCCCCCAGATCAAAAACGCGTACAACTACCTCTAAAGGCAGGGCAGTTGCTGCATCTTTAACCTGTGCGTAAGTCACAAGTGAGCTTTGCTTGCCAGCTGTTGCAGGATAGTCTCCCCAATCAAGAGCATTATCAGCCGCTGCTAAGCGATAAAAAACTCGATGCGCAGTATCAATAATAAGCATTGAGTTGCGATGTTTGATCGCCCAACATGAACCCGCATGCGTAATTTCGGCAGCAGGCTCTCTGCTCAAAGCAAAAAAGCCTGATTCCTGTGAACCAATAAAAGTACCCATTTGACCCAACAAACCACCATAGTTGTAAGGCGCCTCAACTGAAATTGCAAAGGCATTTTGATCGAGGCTCGACCCTTGGGGTGTTGCATTTGATATACGCCCAGCATATATCGCAGTATAAGGCCGAATATTGCGCGGCATCGTTAGTTGCGCAATTGGGTTAAGCTCACCGGTTCGACTTGTTAAATCATAAGCCTGAACTGTGTAGTGTGAAGATTTATCACGAGCAATGCGTGGGACAATGGTTGCGATGCCATCCTCGTCAATCACAGGCGCACAACCAAAATGACCTTTAGATTCAATCAAAAGACTTGCCGTCGCATCACCAATGCGCCACAGATATGCCCGAGAGTTTTCCTTAGAAAGCGCCCCCGTTGACTGAGGTTCAAGCTGCCATAAAACCGTATCTTGAAAAACCGAAAATAGCGGAGGTATTAAATCGGCCTCACCGCTATCAAGCAAAATCGGCTTGTTTGCTGCAGTAATCTTTTCTGTTCCAAATTTATCGACATATAAAGCCCAGGCACCCTTGTTATAATCAACCTCAACCCAAGCAATAAGGC
>JAEZXW010000083.1 GCA_023419515.1 Actinomycetes bacterium | reverse complement strand
TCCTTCACACGGAAGGGGTCACTGGTTCAAATCCAGTTACGCCCACCATTCGACAGTAATCGCCGGCTTGATCGCTTAATGATCGGGTCGGCGTTTTTTCATCATGTGCGGTAAAGGAGGGATGCGCCATGATCATGTTGCTTGAGTCGATTGTCAAATCATTTGGTGGGCGCACCCTGCTCAATAACGTGACGCTGCAGGTAAATAAAGGTGATCGCATCGGTCTCGTTGGTGCTAATGGTGCTGGCAAGACCACTTTGCTCAACATCGCTCTTGGTCGAGAATCAGCCGATGAAGGTCAGGTTCACTTTGCTAAGGACGTCAGCATTGGTTATCTCGAACAGCATGCAACAGAGATGACTGATAAATCGGTCTTGGCCGAGGTGATTGACTCTGCCCATGAGGTCAAGTGTCTCGAGGCTGAGCTCAAATCGCTTGAAGCAAAAATGAGCGAGGCAACACTCAAAACACAGCCTGAGATTTTTGTGCGTTACTCAAAGGCACAGGAGCGCTTTGAAACTCTCGGTGGTTATGAGCTCCATGCGAAGGCGCGCGCTATTCTCTTTGGTCTTGGCTTTCAAGAGCAGCACATGGATATGAGCGTGCTCGAGTTTTCGGGTGGCTGGCAGATGCGTATCAATCTTGCTAAGCTCTTGCTTAAAAACCCTGACTTACTCTTACTTGACGAGCCAACGAACCATCTCGATGCTGAATCTGTTCGTTGGTTTGAGTCGTTTTTATCGTCATATGTAGGCTCTATCGTGTTGGTCAGCCATGACCGTGCCTTCATGAATGGCATGGCAACCCACATTGCCGCCCTTGAAAACAGCTCACTTACCCTTTATCCCGGTAACTACAATCAGTATTTAGTGCAGCGCCAGGCAAACCTCGAACAGCTCAAGGCAAAGCGTGAGGCGCAAGAGCGAGAGATCGCTCATCTGCAGGTTTTTGTTGATAAGTTTCGCTACAAGGCAACCAAGGCAAAACAAGCTCAAGAGCGCATCAAGCGCATTGAAAAAATTAAGTCTGAATTGGTGATATTGCCACAGCAATCGAGCAAGGTCAGGTTTTCATTTCCACAACCTGTGCGCACAGCTGAGCGCGTTGTTGAGCTACAGGGCATTACCCATGCATATGACGGTAAACGCCCGGTATTTGAGAACGTTGATCTGAGCTTCTATCGCAAGGAGCGTATTGCACTTATTGGTCCTAATGGCGCTGGAAAATCTACACTTTTAAAGATCATTGCCGGTCAGTTAGAACCCACGAAAGGCAATTGTGATCTCGGTAAATCAGTTGATATTGCTTATTATGCCCAGCATCAAGTTGATGCGTTGAATCTCAATAACACGGTTTTACAAGAACTTGACGAGGCGGCTCCTGGTTGGAGCATGCCAGAGCTCAGGCGTCTGCTCGGTATCTTTCTCTTTACGAGCCAAGATGACGTTCAAAAGAAGGTGGGTGTGCTTTCTGGTGGCGAGCGAGCACGGCTTGCTTTAGCTAAGCTTCTAGTTGAACCTAAGCCTTTGCTCTGTCTTGATGAGCCGACGAACCACCTCGATATTGATTCGGTCGATATTCTTGAGTCGGCACTGAGCGAGTTTGAGGGAACTGTTGTACTCATTACTCACGATCGTCATCTTATTCGATCGGTTGCCAATCGCATTGTCGATATCAGGGATCATCAGGTCACTTCCTACGATGGTGACTATGATTACTACCTTGAAAAGATTGATGCGATTCTCAACAATGCAATCAATCCTCAATCTCAAGTTGAACCTAAGACTATTGCCTTAACCAACACACAAGTAGCAGGTCAATCGACCCTGTCTGCATCAAGTGCGACAGCATCGCAGGGCTCACGCCGGCCGAGTGCTGAGCAAAAGCGTCGAGAGGCACAATGTCGTCACAGAATCGCTGCCGAGACTAAGGAGTTGCGCAAAGAGCGCGATGAGGCAGAAGCTGCGCTCACAAAGGCCCAGACTCGTTACGATGAACTCATGGCGCTCATGGCAACTGATGAGTTTTATCAGGACAAGCTTGGTTTTACCGCTGCGCTCGAGGAGTTTGAAAATTTAAAGAAGTCTCTACCTGACCTCGAAGAAGCCTGGTTTGCCCTCGAGACTAAGATCGATGAAATCACCACTGCTATTCAGGCTGAGATGGGGGTGGACTAAGCGATGCGTTCGCTCGTCATGAAAATCCTTGCACTGGTGTTTCGAGTGCTGGCTGCCTGCTATGTAGTCTGCACGCTTATCTTATTTGTAAGCAGGCTTGCGCAGATCTTGCACCTCGGTCCTTTTGTTAGTCTTTTGGCATCGCTCATTCCGCGGCCGCTCTTTGGCCTGTGGGTAACGCCGTCACCGCTTGACGGAACGTTTCGCGCTGATTTTGCCATTTTTTCCATGATTTTACTGGTGTTTGATTGTCTCTTTTCATTTGCGGCAAAACGTATGAAAAGCTCGCAGTACTCAAGCGGTGCGGTGAGCTCAGCTAGTCGTGCCCGTGTGTCACAAAGGTCTCGACCACGGCGTTTGACGCACCGTCAATCTCAGTCCCAGACGCGAGGGAGATAAACTTCGTGAACTCAGAACTTTCGCTTAATCCCGATCTTGTCCGTCTCCTGCAGATTGTCATCACGGTAGCTTTACTGATGGTCTCGGTTGTTTTTCACGAGCTTGCCCATGGCCTTGCTGCCTATAAGCTCGGAGATCCAACCGCCAAATGCGCAGGCCGTTTGACCCTCAATCCCTTAAAGCACATCGATCCTTTTGGTTCGATTTTTTTGCCACTTTTGATGTCAATGGGTGGCGGGCCGGTCTTTGGTTATGCCAAGCCTGTCCCGTATAATCCACGCTATTTTCAGGATTTGCGCAAAGGAGAGCTCATTGTTGCC
>JAEZXW010000058.1 GCA_023419515.1 Actinomycetes bacterium | reverse complement strand
CACACGGGACGCGCGTTGTCTTTAACTTCTCGCCAATCCTACCTGTGAGCGATGAGCTTTGGAGCCTGGTTGATGTCTTGGTGGTCAACGAGCATGAGCTTCAGCAGATCTTAGCATCGAGCAAGCTCTTGCAAGGAGACTTGTCAAAGGATGATCTTGCTGCCATGAGCTATGAGCCTTCGAGCGTGGATACCTGGGCGTATGTACGCGATAAGCTTAGTGTCATCGGCATCAAGGCTGCCGTGATCACCTTGGGATCCAAGGGATCTGTGGTGATCGAGGAAAACGAGATCCAAGCGATTGAACCCTGCATTACTGAGGCAAGCGATACCACAGGCTGCGGTGATGCGTATATGGCGTGTTTGCTCTCAGGTTTGGCGAGCAAGTACAGTTTGGTTGAAAGCTCACGCCTGGCCGCTATGGTTGCTGCTTACGCGGCTCGTTCTGAAGGAGCGCAAAACTCCTACGGACGACCGCACGATATTATCAGTTGCTTTTCTTAAATGAGCATGTGAGCGAGAAGGTGTATGTGAGTGCCTCTGTGACGAGCGGTTAAAGTAAGTGCAGCCGCTGCGCATTCACTCTGAGAGCATCTGTATTGCTCGTCGCGTCTGCATCATTCGTTTTACCGCTTAAATTTGTACAAACAAAAGGGCCTGCCTCCTCATTGGGAGTCAAGCCCTTTTTCATGCCGCTTAACTTTTTGTCAAGCGGTTAAATCATTCAGCACAATTGAGCGCTTAGAAGCTTGTATCCTTGCTCGGAATGTCCTTGAACTCATCGATCTGGTATGCCGACTCAGGCAGCGATCCGTCCTGGTTGCGAACAGGGATTGGCGTCGTGTCGACCTCGTCGAGGTGGCCGGTGTAGACGTAGTACTGGGTCTCCTTGTTGATGATCTTCATGAGTGCCCAGATTGCGACTATGTTTGGCAGAACCATGAGAGCGTTCAAGATGTCAGCGATCGTCCAGATGATGCCGAGACCAACCAGGCAGCCGATGCAAGCGATTACCGTGTAAGCGATGCGGTAAGGCGTGATGATCTTGGCGCCAAAGAGGTATTCAGCAGCACGCTCTCCGTAGTAGCTCCAGCCAAGGATGGTTGAGAATGCAAAGAGCACCAGTGCGACGGTCAGGAATGCAACGCCAAAGCCAGGGATAATACCAAAGGCAACGGAGGTGAGCTTACCGCCGTCGATCATAAAGAGTCCCTCGTTGTTGACTGGGAAAAGCTCAGGGTGAGCAACCATGCTTGAGACGAGCATCAAGCCAGTCAGCGCGCAGACAACAACAGTGTCCCAGAAGGTTGCAGACATCGAAACAAGTGCCTGACGGCAGGGGTTTTTGGTCTGAGCAGATGCAGCAACGATCGGAGCCGAACCCATACCAGACTCGTTGGAGAACAAACCACGAGCAACACCGTAACGCAATGCCATCATGACACCGGCACCGATGACACCGCCGCCAACAGAGCGAGGAGCAAATGCGGCTTCGATGATGAGCAGGAGTGCCTCACCAATATAGGTGTGGTTCACAATCAGGATACCGATACAGCAGATGATGTAGCCGATGGCCATGAAAGGAACGAGACTCTCGCAAACACGAGAGATGGACTTCACACCACCAAAGATGACGACGACCATGAGGATGACGAGTACGATTGCGGTTGCCCAGGTAGGCACGGCAAAGTTGTCGTGCAGGGTCGTTGCGATCGCGTTGCTCTGTACCGAACAACCAATACCAAAGGCAGCAACCGCAGCAAAGCCAGCAAACAAAATGCCGAGCCACTTCATCTTCAAGCCGCGGTCAAGCGCATACATCGCACCACCGAGCATGCGGCCATCAGGGGTCTGAACGCGGAACTTAACAGAGATGAGCGATTCGGCGTACTTGGTTGCCATACCGCAGATACCGGCGAGCCACATCCACAGGAGTGCACCGGGACCACCGAGGGCAATTGCGGTGCCAACGCCGATGATATTACCAGTACCGATGGTTGCGGCGAGCGAGGTGGCAAGGGCGCCAAACTGCGAGACATCACCCTTTTCTTGGTTCTCATTTGAGAAGGAGAGCTTGATAGCCGTCCAAATCTTGCGCTGGATGAACTTTGTTCTGATGGTGACGTAGATATGGGTTCCCAGCAAAATGACAAGCATGGGGATACCCCACATTGTGTCATTAATAAACCCAATAATATCGGTGATGATCTGCATGTTTGTGGTCGTCCTCTCGAGTCATCTTGGGTGCGAGCACCACAAGATTGGCCAGTACAACATAGGAAATACTACGATCTCAAACATCGCGTCCTGTAAGGCTAGGGGATAGTTTCATCCGTCATGTGTTTAGGTTTTGGATACTGGCCAGCGCGGTTGTTTTGAGCCGCCAACGGAGGGTTATTTGCTGACAAATGCATTTCGATCGTCAAAACACAAGGCACAATAAGTCAGCGTTGCCTCAGCAATTCAGCAGGTAAAAACGGTTTTCATAAGAACTCAGAAACTTGTATCAGAAATTCAGACAGCCTGCGGTACTATTGAGGCGTTAGTCCATGAGGAGCAGGGTTGTTGTGCATGTGCTAATACAACCTTGCATCCAGCATCTCGAAAGGATTGCTATGCTCATCGGTGTACCGCGCGAAGTTAAGAATAATGAGTCACGTGTTGGTTTGACTCCAGACAATGTTCGCGAGTACGTTAATCACGGTCATCAGGTTGTTGTTGAGGCTCACGCAGGTGAAGGCGCTCACTATACCGACGATGACTATCGAGCAGCTGGTGCGACCATTGGCTCAGTAGAAGACGCATGGAATGCAGAGATGATCGTTAAGGTCAAAGAGCCCATCGCTTCTGAGTATGATCGCATGAAGGAAGGTCAGCTTCTCTACACCTACCTTCACCTTGCTGCTGATAAGCCACTAACGCAGGCATTGCTCGATCGTAAGGTCACTGGTATTGCATACGAGACCATGACCGATCGTCGTGGCGGTCTGCCTTGTTTGGCTCCTATGTCCGAGATTGCTGGACGTTTGGCAATCGTTGAGGGTATGAAGCACCTGCAGCGCCAGTACGGCGGTGAAGGGATTTTGCTTCCTGGCGTTCCTGGTGTTGAGCGCGGTAAGGTTGTCGTTATCGGTGGTGGTGTTGTTGGTACCGCTGCTGCTCGCCTTGCTGCTGGCCTTGGCGCTATCGTCACCATTCTCGATATTGACTTGAACCGCCTTGCATATCTCGAGGATATGTTTAAAGGCAGCGTTTCAACGCTCTATTCAAACCGCTCCAACATCCACAACGTTGTTCAGGATGCTGACCTCGTTGTTGGTGCCGTCTTGATTCCTGGCCGCAAGGCTCCAAAGCTCGTTTTGGAGGAAGATATCAAGGTCATGAAGCGCGGCGCTGTTGTGGTTGACGTCGCTATCGACCAGGGCGGCTGCATTGAGACGGCAAAGCCAACGACGCATGACAACCCAGTTTATATTGAGCACGATGTTGTTCACTATTGCGTTACCAACATGCCCGGTTCAGTTGCTCGTACTTCAACGCAGTCGTTGACCAACGCCACTTTGGCAAGCGGTCTTTTGCTGGCTGATCATGGTTTGGCAGCATTTAAGATGGACGAGGGTCTGGCAAACGGCGTGAACACTCACGATGGCAAGGTGACTTGCGCTGGTGTTGCTGACGCTTTGGGTTATGACTACGTCACCCTTGAGGATGCATTGGCTTAATTCCTATCGTCATAAAATCAAGCCACTGGCGGTGTACTTGCCGCTCATCGGCTTAAACAGATGATAGTAGAAGTGCTTTGGGCTGCTATACTTGCCCAAAGCACTTTTTTCATATTGGCTAATTGGCTATGTTGTATCGGCAAATTTGTATCGGTAACTAAAAGAGGTAACGAGCGTGAAGCCACTCTATATTGAGGATGTAACGATTCGCGATGGGCAGCAATCGTTATGGGCAACCAGAATGACCATCGGAGATATGCTCCCGGTTCTGCCGCTCATGGATGAGGTGGGATACTGGGCAATCGAGTGTTGGGGTGGAGCAACCTTTGACACCTGCATTCGATTCTTGGATGAAAACCCTTGGGAGCGCCTGCGTCAGATTAAAAAGCACTGTCCGCATACGCCACTTGCAATGTTGGTGCGTGGTCAAAACCTGGTTGGCTATCGTCACTATTCGCGCGACATCATCGAGCATTTTATCGCCGCTGCTCATCGCAACGGTATTGATGTATTTCGCGTGTTTGATGCCCTCAATGACATCCGCAATATTATCGACTGTGCTGAGGCGGTCAAGAAGGTTGGCGCTCATTTTGAGGGAGCCATCTCATACACGGTTTCACCAGTTCACACGCTTGATTCGTATGTCGATTATGCTTGCAAGCTCAAGGATCTCGGTGCAGACACCATCTGCATCAAGGACATGGCGGGGCTTTTAACTCCGTATCGCACCGAGCGTCTCGTTAAGGCGCTCAAGGATGCCACAGGATTACCGGTTCACCTGCACTGCCACTACGTTGGCGGTATGGCGCCTGCGAACTTCATCAAGGGAGCCCAGGCAGGAGCAGCCATTGTCGATACCTGCTCAGCTCCGCTTGCCTTTGGTAACTCACACCCCGCTGTTGAGATGATGGTCTCGGCATTTCGTGAGTCAAACTTTGATACAGGGCTTGACCTTGATCTGCTCTTTGAAATTGCCAACTACTGGGAAGAAGTACGCAAACGTGGTCACTACAAGCGTGGCGTTTCGGGCATCGTGCAGATGCAGGTTTTCTCTCTTCAGATTCCTGGCGGCATGATGTCAAACCTCCTGAGCCAGCTCGAGATTCAAAAAGCGCTCGATCGCCTGCCCGATGTGATTAAAGAAATCCCGCGTGTACGCGCTGAGATTGGCTTTCCGCCCCTCGTTACCCCGATGAGTCAGATTACGGGAACGCAGGCAGTATTTAACGTTTTGACTGGTAAGCGCTGGAGCGTCGTGAGCCAAGAGATGAAAGACTACCTCAGTGGTCTGTACGGTGCAGCTCCCGGTCCTATTTCGACTGAGGTGGTCGAGAAGGTCTTGGGCTCTTCAGCTCAGATTTTGGATGCCCATACCCCTCCAGGATCGCTCGTGACTACCACGTTTGACGAGGTTGCTGCTGAGATTGGAGATTTAGCTCACAGCGAAGAAGACGTTTTGATGTATGCGCTTTTCCCTAACGAGGCGCGCACCTATCTTTCAAAACACCGCGTGCCAGAGCACGTCGATTTTATGCTTGCCGAGGAAAGTTCACTTACGAAGGAGGACGATTACGTGGATATGAATCAGATTCGCGAGCTTATTCGCGCCGTTGAAGAATCAAGCATCGGTGAGATCACCATTCGTGAAGCTGGTAGCGAAATCGTCGTGAGAAAGCCTGAGGTTGCCGCAAGTATGCAGCAGGCTCAGGTCGCAAGCGCTCCTGTTCAGGCAGCCGAGTCAAGCGCTCAGGCAACCGCATCTCAACAGCCTGAGAAGGATCGTCCTGCCTCTTGGTATCCCGTGACAAGCCCCATGGTCGGCACATTCTACCAGGCGCCATCACCCGATGCTGCTCCGTTTGTGAGTGTGGGTGACGAGGTCATGGCAGGTCAGACCCTGTGTATCGTTGAAGCAATGAAGCTCATGAACGAGATAACTGCCGAGCAGATGGGAACTGTTCGTGAGGTGTGTGTTCATGACGCTGAGCCAGTTGAGTTTGGTACGGTACTCTTTTATCTCGAGCCACATGCCAGCCGTGAGAGTGACCCTGGAGAGGGCGAGTAATGTTTCGCAAGATCCTGATTGCCAATCGCGGTGAGATTGCCCTGCGCGTTGTACGCGCCTGTCGTGATCTCGGCGTGATGAGCTGTGTTGCCTACTCGCAGGCAGATGCTAATACAAAGGCAGTGCTTGAAGCTGATGAGACCGTCTGCATCGGTCCTGCGCCTTCTGCACAGTCATATCTCAATATGATGGCGCTGATCGGTGCAGCAAATTCGCGCGGTTGCGATGCGGTTCACCCTGGCTACGGCTTTTTGTCCGAAAACCCCGAGTTTGCTCGTGCGTGTGTGGACAATGACCTCGTGTTCATCGGCCCAGATGCCGCAACTATCGAGCGTATGGGCGAAAAGTCAAACGCTAAAGAGACCATGAAGCAAGCAGGTGTTCCGGTCATCCCTGGAAGTGAGGGGACGGTTGCCACTGCCGAAGAGGCTCTGCAATTTGCTCAAGCCGTTGGTTTTCCGGTACTCATCAAGGCATCGGCAGGTGGTGGCGGCAAGGGTATGCGTGTAGCCACAAACTCTGATGTGCTTGCTCACGAGTTTGAGGCAGCCCGTGCTGAAGCAAAAAATGCCTTTGGAAACGATGAGGTCTACCTCGAAAAACTTTTGCTTCGCCCGCGTCACATTGAGGTACAGGTGTTGGCAGACGCGCATGGTAATGCCATCCATCTCAATGAGCGCGATTGTTCGGTGCAGCGACGCCACCAAAAGCTCGTTGAAGAAGCGCCAAGTCCAGCACTTGATGAGGCTATGCGCGAAGCAATCGGCGAAGCGGCGCTCAAGGCGGTTCGTGCGGTGAACTATGTCAACGCAGGAACGATCGAGTTTCTGCTTGATACTGATGGTAAGTTCTACTTCATGGAGATGAACACTCGTATTCAGGTTGAGCATCCAGTTACCGAACAGATCACGGGTCTTGATCTTGTGGCAGAGCAGATTCGTGTTGCGGCGGGCTTACCACTCAGCGCGACAGAAAGCCCGAGGGTGCATGGGCATGCCATCGAGTTTCGCATCAATGCAGAAGATCCCACCAAAAACTTCATGCCAAATCCTGGTCTCATTCAAAAGCTCGAGCTTCCGGGTGGACCTGGCGTGCGCTTGGATACCCACGCTTATGCGGGCTATCGCGTGCCGCCCACCTACGACTCACTCGTAGCTAAGCTCATCGTTCACGGTAAAACGCGCGATGAGGCGATCGCACGTGCTCGGCGAGCACTCAAGGAGTTTAAGATCGAGGGTATTGCGACAACCATCCCGTTTCATCTGGCATTGCTTCAAAATGAGGCCTTCAATGCCGGTCAGGTTTATACAGACTTTATCGAAAAAGAGCTGCCTGAGTTTCTCTCGGATAACGCGTGAACCTCAATTAGCTAGACTAGATAGACTGCTAAACTAGACGGTCTATTCATATACCATGATTCGTCTGGGCATGTGAGCGCGAGTGCTGTTTGCGCGCGCATCAGACGTTAAAGGAGAGGGCTATGAACGAACTTGCCGTTGGAGGCATGAGTATCTCAAAAGATGTTCTCGATAAGATCGTGCGCTTTGCTGCCGAAAAGGTCGAGGGTGTCGCTGTGGTCGGTCGCGATCAGGTTGCAGGCTCAGTTCTCTCGCTGTTTGCAAGCCACGCTGAGGATGTCTCGGGTATTGAGGCTGCGGTGATCGATGATAAGCTGAACGTCAAACTCGGTATCGCTGCATTTTTTGGTTATCCTTTTGATGAGCTAGCCGATAATGTGCGCTTTGCCGTTGCCGATGCTATCGCTGCTCAAGTAGGCGTTGATGTTGCTGGAGTTGACATCGCCATCGACAGCGTTGTATTTCCCAAGGCATAACGAGTTGACGATAAGGTAAGGCAAGGTCAAACATCGCATGGCATCATCGGTAGTTCACGAACGTACACGAGCTCGCATTCAGGCAATGCAGGTGTTGTATCAGTCAGATTTGGACGAATCAGCACATGCTCTGCTTGAGGGCAACGACTACATTCTCGAAGAAGGTCCACTGGAAGAATATGCGAGCATGTTGATCGAGGGCGTGTATAATGCGCGTGAAAAGATCGATGACCTGCTCTCTCAGGCGCTTGTGAACTGGGAGCTTGATCGAGTGTCTCTGGTCGAAGCTGCTATTTTGCGTGTTGCGACCTTTGAGCTTATTGCCAAGCAGCCCGATGTGGCTGATGCCATTGCTATTAACGAGGCGGTCAAGCTTGCCAAGCGTTATGCCGGTGAGGATGCCGCCCGATTTGTGAACGGTGCACTTCGCGGTGTCTTTGAAAAGCTCAATCCTCTTAAAGAAGCTCCAGCGTGCGCTGATGATGTGGTTGCTGATGATGTAGCAGCTACGGGCGAGGTTGCTGTAGGTAAGGCGGTTGATGAGACTGCTTGTACTGATAAGCGCGTGAGTGATGAGAGCGAGGGATAAATCAATGGCCGATGCACCTGAATCATTTGGCACACTTTCTGCTCGTCTCGATGAAATCTTGACCGAGGTCAAGAAAAAAGATGTCTCACTTGAGCACAGCCTTGATTTGTTTGATGAGGCGATTGCGCTTGGTACCTCAGCCATTGGGCTTGTGGAGTCAGCTCCGCAGCCCGAAGAGCTTGCGGCTACTGATCAGGTGCGCGAGGGCAAGGCTCACGAAGGTGAAACCGAGTCTTCCAAGATCGAGAGCATCGAGGGCGAGATCTCCGAGACTGCGGCTGATCAGGTGGGCTCATCAACTCAAAAAGATGAAGCGCTCAACGACACGGACGCATCGCACTAACAATCAATTTAAGAGGGTGATTTTGTGGTTAACCACCTCCTCGACAGCATTTCATCTCCTCAGGACTTGAAAAATCTTTCGCATCCACAGCTGCGCATTTTGGCCGAGGATCTTCGTGCCGAAATGATTGCTGCAACCTCTCAGGTTGGCGGTCACCTTGCACCATCACTGGGTTGCGTTGAGATTATCCTTGCAGCACACCGGCTGATGAACTGCCCCAAGGACAAGCTGCTTTTTGACGTTGGTCACCAGGCGTATGCACATAAGTTGTTAACAGGCAGACGTGATGCGTTTTTCTCGCTGCGTCAGTACAAAGGGATTTCGGGTTTTCCTAAGCGTAAAGAAAGTCCTTATGACGTGCACGATTCAGGTCACGCCTCAGACTCGTTGGCGACGGCGCTCGGCCTTGCGCTCGCGCGTGACCTCGATGGTGAGGACTATAGGATCCTAACCGTTATCGGTGATGCCTCAATCACGGGAGGTCTGGCGTTTGAGGCGCTCAACCAGATTGGTTCGCTCAAAAAGCGCATGGTCATTGTCTTGAACGATAATGAGATGTCGATCTCGCCAACGGTTGGTGCGTTTACGCACTACCTCTCGCAGCTTCGCGCTGATCAGCGTTATATCAGGACACGTAAAACCCTCAGTAACGCCATTGAAAATATCCCGCATGTTGGCGAGACCCTCATGCGCGGTGCGTATGCGGCACGAGAGTCGGTCAAGCAGGCGCTCGTGCCCGGCATGTTTTTTGAGGAGCTTGGCATCAAGTACTTTGGTCCCATTGATGGCCATAATATTTCGGTGCTCGAGGAAAGCATGGCGGCAGCCTTCGAGATGGATGGCCCTGTCTTGATTCACGCGGTGACCAAGAAGGGTCGCGGTTTTTTACCAGCTGAGGACGACCCGATGCAGTTCCATGGCACACCTCCGTTCGATGCCATGGGCAAGCCCGCTAAAACGACATCGGCGGGCAAGAAAAAGCCGATCTCTTACACCTCGGCATTCTCTCAGCAGCTCATCAAAGAAGCTCATCTGAACACCGATATTGTTGCCATTACTGCTGCAATGCCAAGTGGTACTGGGCTTGATGCATTTGAGAAGGTGTATCCACGCCGATTTTTGGATGTAGGTATTGCCGAGGAGTGTGCGGTCACGACTGCAAGTGGCCTTGCCATTGGTGGCAAGCTGCCCGTGGTTGCGATTTACTCGACGTTTTTGCAGCGTGGCTTTGACGAGATCGTCACCAATGTGTGTGAGCCTAATCTGCACGTTGTCTTTGCTGTTGATCGCGCTGGTTTGGTAGGAGAGGATGGACCGACCCACCACGGTGCCTTTGACATGAGCTGGCTTCGATGTATGCCCAATATGAGAATCTTGGTGCCATCTGATGAGGCCGAGCTTTCTGATGCGGTGCACACCGCGATTGGCATGAGGGGACCGGTGGCAATTCGCTTTCCACGTGGCAGTGCCCAGGGTGTGGCGCTTTCGCATGAGCGCACGAAGCTTGTCCCCGGCGTTGCTCGCAAGCTTTTAGTAACCAAGCCAGATGATGCTGGTGCCGAGCAGTTACGTGTAGCGCTGCTCGGTATTGGTCGCATGGCGTATGTGGCTAAAGCTGCCGCTCAAGCACTTGAGGTTGAGGGTATTGCGTGCACCGTTTACGATGCGCGTTGGCTCAAGCCGATCGATCATGACATGGTTGCCGATGCAGCCAGCCACGATTTAATCGTCACGGTTGAAGAAGGTAATGTCATGGGTGGCTTTAGCGCAGCGGTGCTTGAGTCTCTGGCAGATCAAGGGCTTGTTGCACCAGTTGAGCGCTGCGGTATTGATGATGTTTTTGTTGAGCAAGGAGCTATTCAGGATCTTTTGGCTGAGTGTGGGCTCACGGCAGAGCAGGTGGCAGATCGCGTGCGACTGGGACTTGCTAAGCTCAGCGGCACCCAGTAATCAACGCTGCTTATGACCGCTCGTAAATGTCGACTTGATCAAGAGCTCGTGCACCGCGGTTGGTATGCCACGGTTGATGAGGCAAAGCGCGCTATTATGGCGGGCTTGATTTCAAATGAGCATAGCAAGCTCACGTCCCCTGGGATGCCTGTGGTTCCTGGGTCGTATCTGCATAAAAAACGCAATAAGCACGAGCGGTTTGTCTCTCGTGGTGGCCATAAGCTCGATGGCGCCCTCAATGATTTTGGGATCGACCCAGCGGGCATGCGTTGCCTTGATGTAGGGGCTTCGACCGGTGGGTTTACCGATTGCTTACTCAAGCGGCGAGCGACCTGCGTGATTTCGGTTGATGTGGCGTACGGGCAGTTTGACTGGTCGCTCAGAGGTGATGATCGTGTGATCTTGCTCGAGCGCACTAACATCGTGGATGTCGATGGCGCAGCGATTGCCTGCGTTGCTCAAGACCGCGCTCAAAAACTTGGGATTGATCTTGAGACGCCGCAGGTAGACCTCATCGTTGCCGATGTTTCGTTTACCTCACTCGATCGACTCTTGCCGAATATGATGCGACTTTTAGATCCTCATCACGGTATTTTATGTCTGCTTGTCAAACCTCAGTTTGAGGCTGCACGCGAAGACGTGGCGGTTGGTGGCGTTGTGCATGATGTTGAGGTGCATCGAGCGGTGATGAAAAAAAATATGGAGCAGATTGTGAAAGAAAACAGTAAGGTGCTCGATATTTGTCGATCCAAGCTCAAAGGCCCTGAGGGAAATCAGGAGTTTTTCATTTATGCTACCCGTGATGTTGCTATGCTTAGCCCATCACATGAAGCATTGCTCACTCGTCTGTTTGATTAATCGTAAGGGAGGTGGTCTGGCATGGTTGGTTCACGCGTGTTGCTCGTGCCAAACCACGATAACGACCGTGCGCACCTGGGAGCCTTAAGCCTGCAGACCTGGCTAATTGGCCAGGGAGTTGACGCGATGATCGCTCCTGCTTATCGAGAGAATCACTATCGTGAGACGGTCGATGTGAGTGATGTTGGACTTGTGGTGTCACTCGGTGGTGATGGCACCTTGCTTCGGGCGGCCCGCATTATCGGGTATCGTGAAATTCCGCTGCTCGGTATCTCCTATGGTCATCTGGGATATTTGACCTCAGCAACCCCCGATAACGCTATCTCGACACTCTCCAGTGCGCTTGCGGGTGAGTTGCATGTTTCGCGTCGCTCGACGCTTGATATCGAGCTGCAGCTCATTGATGAGGCGGGCGCTGATCAAACCGAGCGCTATTTTGGCCTTAATGAGATTGCGCTCACCCGTGGTGTGACAGGCCGCATGATTGATATGATGCTCAGCATCAACGGCGTGAAGATCGATACATTTCGAGGCGACGGTATCGTCGTATCAACCGCAACAGGTTCAACGGGATATGCACTATCTGCTGGAGGTCCGCTCGTGGCCCCTGGCTTTAAAGGTATGATCTGTGCCCCAATTGCCCCGCATACCCTGCATTCGCGACCAGTTCTAACCTCGGGAAGTGACGTAGTTGAGCTCAGCTCTGATCTTGAGCGCGTGGCGGATCGCTCGGTGTTTATTGATGGTCTTGAGGTTCAGACCAAGGGCGTTGTTGCGGGCGTGATGGCGCGTCGTGGCAGCGGTGATATTTTGCTTTTAAACCGCGGTGACCAAGAGTTTTATGAGTCGGTCGCGCGCGTCTTTTATCACGGTGGTATCTCAGGAAGCCAACATGCTTGATGAACTTTCATTAACAGATATTGCACTTGTCAAAGAGATTTCACTCACGTTTAACCCTGGCTTTACTGCCATCACAGGTGAGACGGGAGCAGGTAAAAGCGCGCTGTTATCAGGCTTAAATCTAGTCTTGGGAGGCAGAGCCGATGTGCAGCAGGTGCGCGATGGCGCCTCATATCTTTTGGCGCAGGCTCGCTTTTTTACCAACGAAGATGATCTTGATGGGGTGGTTGTTAAGCGTCGGGTTGGAGCCGATGGTCGCTCGCGTGCTACCCTTAATGGGGCACTCGTGAGCGTTTCAGAGCTTCATGCGAGTGTTGGCCATTTGGTTGATCTTTGCGGTCAGCATGATCATCAACGGCTGCTCAAAAGCACGACACACCGAGAAACCCTTGATGTTTGGATTGGTGATCAGGCGCATCAAGCGCGCGATGCCTATCACGAGGCGTTCATTGCCTATAAGCAGGCTCAGCGTGAGCTTGATGGGCTTTATGAGGCGCGGGCACTTGGTAAAGAGGCGCTTGAGCAGGCGCACTATATCGTGAGCCGTTTTCAGGAGGTCAATCCGCAGGAAGGCGAGCTCGAGGAGCTCGAGCAGTTGCTTGAGCGTATGGAGTTTGCTGAGAGCCTAGCGCAGGGAGCAGAGGATGCTCTCGAAGAAATCAGTGGTGATGAGGGTGCCAGTGAACGCTTGACTCAGGCGGTTAGAAGCCTTGAGCGCGCCGGTCAGCATGATAATCGTTTGCTTGATTTTGCTGGCACTTTGCAAGATGCTCTTGCGTTGATTGAAGATTCCTCGTTTGAGCTTTCGCGCTACCGCGAACAGGTTGATTTTAATCCTGAAAAGCTCGAGCGTGCTCACGAGCGCTACCGAGCGATCAATGGACTGATCAAGAGTTTTGGACCGCGCATGCAAGATGTGTTTACTGCGTATGAGCAGGCATGCGATAAGGTTGCCCAAGGTGAGGATTCGCCCGAGCGCGAAGAGGCGCTCAGACATCGTGTTGCTCAAACACTCGAGGTGCTCAAAGTGGCGGCCAAAACCCTCAACCAGATTAGAAAATCACATGCCCGCGATTTTTCTCGCGAGGTCAACGAATATCTATCACGGCTTGAAATGGGACAGAGTCAACTCGGTGTTACCGTTGATGAGCTTACCTTCGATCAGTGGACGAGCGAAAGCCCGAGCACGGTCGAGCTTTTATATCGACCAGCCAAGCACGCTCAGTACAAACCACTTGCCAAGATTGCATCGGGTGGCGAGATGAGCCGCGTGATGCTTGCGCTCAAAGCGGTGCTCGGCACGAAAGACACAGTTCAGACTCTTGTCTTTGATGAGATTGATGCGGGAGTTGGCGGTCAGGTCGCCCAGGCGGTAGGGGCGGTGCTTAAGGAGCTTGCCAGTACCCATCAGGTGATCTGTGTGACCCATCTTGCGCAGGTGGCTGCCTTGGCTGATACGCAGATGGTGGTCGATAAGATCGAGTCGCGCTACGAGGGTGATTTACCGCTTACAACAGTGCGTGTAGTTGAGGGTGAAGAGCGGGTGCAGGAGCTTGCTCGCATGCTTTCGGGAAGCGTGACGCCTGCCTCACTTGAACATGCAAAAGAGCTGATGACCTCATGGTAGCGACGCCAACATTGATAAGTGGTTGTATCAAGAAGGATCGACGCACCAAGCATGTGGTCACACGTTTGATTCCCGGCGACATCGCGCTCATCCGGCATGAGGACATCGATCGCGTGACGGCCGAATCTCTCATCGCAACAGGGGTCTCGTGCGTCATCAATGCCTCGGCATCGATCTCGTGCAAGTATCCTAACA
>JAEZXW010000056.1 GCA_023419515.1 Actinomycetes bacterium | reverse complement strand
GAGCAAAAACAGTGCCACCAATCCAAGGATGATCCAGACGTGCGGCTTTTTAACAGCCAGGGCGCTAATCAACAACACTGTGTAGGAGATCACGAGAATACGCGTCTTTTTGGCGCGCGAGATGCCGCCCTGGCGCTTAAAGGGTTCGACGTAAGACTGATATGGCTTGGTCGTCATCATCCAAGCGTGCAAACGTGGCGAAAACTTTGCAAACAAAAATACTGTGAGCAGTAAAAACGGGGTGGTCGGTAAAACAGGCACAAAGATGCCAATGCAGCCTAAAACCAAGCATACCCATGCCAAGCCGAGCGCGAGATAGCGAATGATTGGGTTATTCGTCATCATGTGAAAGCACACCTCGCATACGGTGATAATGCCGCGACTCGCGACGACGGAGCAAGTCTCCTGCCGACAAATCTGGATAATCGGTCACAAAACGGTACGTGTCAGCCGTGCGCGAAGCTTCGGCCACCGGAACAAACTCATGCGCCATCCACTCGGGTACGTCCTTCAGCCTACGCGGCACATCCTTTGGGTCTAGCAGGCTAAAGTCATATCCGTACCACTGCAAACCATCGACAATAATCTCAGGCGTTGGCTTAAACGGCACAATCGGCTCAAGCACATCCCCTGGATAAAAGCGGTTCTCAAGGCGGACAGTCACCAGATAGAGAGGGCACTCTTGCTCAACACCATAATGCTCAAGCTTTGGTGGCTGCGGGGCTCTCACCTCATCATCTTTGCCACTTAACTGACTAGGATCGTTGGGGTCATACGAGGCAACATCGATCACCCGCGCGACGAGGATCGATTCTTGTGAATAGCTATTGCTCTCGGTGGTCTGCGATGCCTCGCCAAAATAAAAGCCCGTACCATACGGACGGTGCGAGAGCGCCAAAAGCTCCTCTTGAAAGAGCGCTGGATCTGCCCCATCAAGCACGGCGCGATAGGCGTTGACCGCGGTTGCCACATAAAACGGACCTTTGACACGCCCCTCAATCTTGAGACTGTGCACCCCAGCATCCACGAGCTCATGGATATGATCGAGCATATTAAGATCTTCGGCGTTCATGATGTAAGTACCACGATCGTCTTCTTCAATCGGGAAAAACCGATTGGGTTCGCGCTCCTCAACCAGGGCATACTTCCAGCGACAAGACTGCAGGCAGGCACCCTTGTTGGCATCACGACCGCGCTTGATGTGGTTGGAGATCAAGCAGCGCCCCGAATACGCCATACACATGGCACCGTGCACAAACGCCTCAAGCTCAAGATCTTTTGGCTTGTTCTGCGCGATCTTGCGAATCTCTTGCATCGAAAGCTCGCGAGCGAGCACTACGCGTGAAGCACCAAGCTCATACAGCGCCCACGCAGTATGCTCGTTGGTGCATGAAAACTGAGTTGAAACGTGTAGGTCAACGTGGGGGATCACCTCGCGCGCCACACGCATTGCCCCCAGATCACTCATGATGACGGAATCCACGCCAATCTCGCCCAGTTCAACAAGATATGGCTCAAGTCCAGAAAAATCGCGGGAGTGCATAAGGGTGTTTACCGTGATGTATACACGTGTGTTGTGCTCGTGGGCATAATCGACTGCCCGCTGCATCTCACTGCGATCAAAGTTATCCGCACGAGCGCGCATGCCAAATCGGCTGCCACCCATATAGACTGCATCCGCCCCATGCTTAATGGCATAAACGAGATGGTCGAAGCCACCAGCAGGCGCAAGAAGCTCAACCGATTGCGTGGATGTGATCATTTGCTTACAAACTCATTTCTGGCAAGCCAACTTACGCTTGCTGACGTTCAAATTCGTGCAGAACATAGGGCAAGATACCCCCTGCAGCGATGTATTGCGCCTCAATTGGCGTATCGATGCGCAGGCACACCGGAATTTCAAAGGTCTCACCCGATGCACGAGTCACCTGCAACGTCACTTGTTGCGGATAATCAGACGCAAGAACATCATGAGGACTTAAGGCGTATGACTCGGTGCCGTCAAGTTCATAGGTCTGAGCTGATTCTCCCGGCAAAAATTCAAGCGGCAAAATCCCCATACCAACGAGGTTTGATCGATGGATACGTTCAAACGACTCACAGAGCACGGCGCGCACGCCAATCAACGCTGGTCCTTTTGCAGCCCAATCGCGCGATGAACCAGAACCGTAGAGTTTACCAGCCACAATAATGAGATCGTAGCCTGCCTCTCGATAGGCAGAGCTTGCCTCCCAGATAGTTTTGGTGGTGTCATCCAGCAGGTCAACCGTCCAACCACCCTGCGGAAGGGTCTCACTCGCCTTATTTGTCATGAGGTTTTGCAGACGGATATTGGCAAAGGTGCCACGCATCATGACTTCATGGTTGCCGCGACGAGAGCCGTAAGTGTTAAAATCTGCCTCCTTAACACCGTGGGCGCGCAGATAATCGGCTGCAGGCACGTTATGAGCAATGCTTCCTGCGGGTGAAATATGGTCGGTGGTAACAAAGTCACCAAAACGACCAAGGCAGATCGCCTGATTGAGGCTGATGATGCCGCGCTTGGCTGTATCGCCATGTCTGTCTGCACCTGCCTCAATGGAGGTGAAGTACGGCGGCTTTTGGACGTAGGTCGACGTTGGATCCCAGTTGTAATTAAGCTGTTTGACCGCAACCAACTCACGCCAACGCGCATCTCCCTCAAAGAGCGTCGTATGGGCTCTGGCGTAGATGTTGTCGCGCGACTGCGGATCTCCCAGTGCCTGATCGATGTGGGCTTGAACCTCTTCGTCGCTTGGCAAAAGCTCGCTGAGAAAAACAGGACGACCATCTGTAGCAATGCCGAGTGGCTCAGTGCTCAAATCAACCGCTACGCTACCCGCGATGGCATAAGCAACGACGCGCTCAGGAGCCATGAGGTAGTTTTGCTTGATGTCTGGACCGATGCGCCCCTCAAAATTACGGTTACCCGAAAGCACTGCCGCAAGCTCAATTTGTTTGCCCGCCTCCTGCATTGCCTGTGGGAGTGGACCGGAGTTTCCGATACACGACATGCAGCCAAAGCCTGACAGATAAAACCCGAGCTTACCGAGGGGCTCTAAAAGCCCCGCACGCTCTAAGAGATACTCGCCCGAGCGCGAGCCTGGTGAGAGCATACGCTTGATCCAGGGTTTTGCCTCAAGTCCCCGCTCGACTGCATGCTTGGCGACGAGTCCCGCTCGGATCATAAGCTCAGGGTTAGCCGTGGTCGTACAGCTCGTAATTGCTGCGATAGCCACCGCACCATCGGCAAGCGTCACGGGGGCATCTTGCGACTCGAGGGCAACCTCGCAACCTGCAAGCTTACCGTCTTCATCTGCCGTGCGTGTAAAGAACGACTGCGCAAGTTCACTTGCCTTGATGTAATCATGAGGACGAGAAGGACCAGCCACGCAAGGCTCGACCTCACTTAAATCAAGCTCGATCACATCGCTGTACGATGCCTGCGGCGTATCAGCATCCTGCCACAAGCCCTGAGCCTGAGCATATGCCTTAATGAGTGCAATCTGATTTTCATCGCGGTTGGTTTGGCGGTAGAACGCCAGGGTATTCTCATCGACACCAAAAAGTGTTGCCGTGCAGCCATATTCGGGCGACATATTCGCTATCGTTGCACGATCAGTCGCCGTCAGGCTTGCGCACCCTGGACCAAAACACTCAACAAGCTTGCCAACCACACCATAGTCGCGAAGCATGCGGGCAAAGGTGAGCGCAAGATCCATCGCTCCAACACCAGGACGAAGTTCGCCCGTAAGCTTAATGCCGAGCACTTGAGGCACGAGGATGCTGATCTTTTGACCAAGCATTGCTGCCTCAGCCTCGATACCACCAACACCCCAGCCCAAGACGCCAATACCGTTGACAGTGGTCGTGTGAGAATCAGCACCAACGAGCGTGTCAAAATAAGCAACGCCGTTCTTGTCGACCATGACGCCATGTGCGAGCTTTTCGATATTGAGCTGATGACAGATGCCGCCACCGGGAGGCACGATCGAAAGATTATCAAACGACTCTTGCGCCCACTTAAGAAACGCATAGCGCTCTTCGTTGCGCTCATAATCCTTAGTGAGGTTGATCTGAGCTGCATCCTGACAACATGCTGCATCACCAATGACTGAGTGATCAATAACAAGATCGGTCGGAATGAGCGGATTGATGATACTCGCATCCCCACCCGTTGCGCGCACCGCATCGCGCATTGCGGCCAAGTCCACCATACATGGCACGCCAGTAAAGTCGGTCAA
This sequence comes from Actinomycetes bacterium, assembly GCA_023419515.1. GTDB lineage: Bacteria > Actinomycetota > Coriobacteriia > Coriobacteriales > JAEZXW01 > JAEZXW01. The sequence continues at coordinate 2,827 of JAEZXW010000056.1, read as the reverse complement.
CAAAACACGGGCGGGCATAAAGCCGATGTCGGTTCCGCGGGTCTTATTGCACCCCGCCTGAACAATGCGCTCGACATCCGTCTCACTCCCCTGACGCAAGGCATTTTCGAGCAAGACCTTAAGCGACATCGGAAGCATATGGCTCTCGGGCACCTGATCAATGGGATAGATGGTGACCGAATTTTCTTGTAGACGATCTGTGTTATGCGAATCTGCAACCTGATACATCAGGATACGAGTCTGTATTTTCATGGGCAAACCTTTTGTAAAAGATGGCGCCCCCTGCAGGGATCGAACCTGCGGCCTTCTGCTCCGGAGGCAGACGCTCTATCCACTGAGCTAAGAGGGCAGTGGATTAAACCTTACTAAACAGATAAGCGCCCTTGAACCGTCAAGGACGCTTATCCATAAAAATTCATGTTCAAAGGCGCAAAACGGGCGCCCGCCGTAAATGACTATCGCCAAAAAGCAATTAAGCCCTCGAAAAAACTCGCAAATTCAAACCCATGGATTAAAACTCGTGCTCCTTGTGTGTGCTTGCAAACGAGATGTTCGAACTATCGCGATGACGATTGATCGGCTCGGGCTCTGCCGTGTGGCCAATCAGCACACCAAGTACTGGCGTGTAGTGCTCAGGAACTTGCAGCTCCTCTTTAAGGATCTGGCTGTTATCATCACGAACACCAAGCATGAGTGAGACCGTCAAGCAGCTTGCTAGCCCCTGCGCGACGCTCGCGAGACAGATGTTTTGCGCAGCAGCAGCGGCTGATGCGACATTGCTTGCTGAATCAGCTGCGTTTTGGTCGTAGGCATTCTCGCCCTTAGCGCTAATGATCACGAGCACCGGCGCACCGTACGAATACAGCTTTGGCGCGTGATCACTGAGCCCCATATCATCAACGATGTGCGATGTTGCCGCATTAAGCTTGTTGATAAGGTAGGTATCTTCTACCACAGAAAAATGCAGCTTTGCAAAACGCGAAATCGGGGCAGCATTGCCCGTTTGAACGATCTTCTCGAGTATGTCATGATCGACTTTTTCACTGGTAAAAGCCCTCACGCTCGTTCGAGACTCGATAGCCTGTAAAAGCTCCATCGGCGCCCTCCTTTAAGGGTCGATCCGTATACACACACCCGCGCGGTCTTAGGTGCCACACGCAGGCAATCCATCCGACATTGCTGAGTGATAGCGCACTAAGCTCGGTTGATTGGCAACTAGCCCACGGCTTACCGCTGGCTTGCCCATGGCTTATCATCAGCTTATTGCTGACTTATCGCCAATTTACCTGCGGCTTACCGATAGCTCGCCAACGCCACCTCAATGCTCACTCACTTCTTACTCGTGCTTCTAATATACGATCTTTTGCGCAGGTGTATGGCTAAAAATTCCGTATAATGAAACTACACACCAACACTGCGAATATCTGCGGAAGGATCAGCGTGCAACACGCCATTATTGACCTTGGCTCAAATACCATCCGGCTCTGCATTTACGACATCATTTCACATGATCCTGTTCGTTTTAGGCTGATCCACAACAAAAAGACAATGGCGTCACTCGCCAGTTATCTCGATGATCAGGGCAATCTCGTGAGCGAAGGTATTGCCCGCGCGATCAGCACCATCCAGTCGTACCAGCGAAAGATTGCCCGCGCGCCCCATGCGTGCACGACACATCTCTTTGCAACCGCCGTATTGAGAAATGCACGAAACCGCGATGTGGTCATCGAAAAGATTGAGGCACAAACCGGTCTTCACGTTGATCTCATCACTGGCACCGAAGAGGCCACCCTCGGGTTTATCGGCTCAATGCACTGCCTACACCTGGATGAGGCTTTACAGATCGATATGGGTGGTGCCTCTACCGAGCTCGTGCAGTTTAAAAACCGCAGCATAACGCATGTACACTCGTTAGGCATTGGCTCGCTTGCGCTCTATCTGCAATACGTCACCGACATCATGCCAACCCCGCGCGAGATCGATGAGATTCAACGGCGCATGAGAGATGAGCTTGCCGCTGTCAACTTTTTGGACGGATATCAAACGCTGCATCTCACGGGTGTTGGCGGATCGGTTCGAGCAGCCCATAAGCTCAAACGCCCATTCATTGCACTGGGCGATGAACTTGGAATTTTAGCTGAGAAGCCTGAGGGTATTTCCGTTGAAGAGCTCTTTGATGATGAGCTCGACAACGCCCCCAACACCGAATCGGTCACGCGCCATGAGATCGAACTCATCCTCAAAGCTGTGCGCTACGATCATCGCAGCGCCATGAAGCAAATCTTGCGAGTTATCCCCGAGCGCATCCATACTGCTGCGCCTGGTATTGCAGCGGTTGCAGCCCTCATGGACACCGTGGGCGCAAAAGAGCTCACCATCAGCAAATATGGCGTGCGCGAGGGGTATCTTATCAATCGTGTATTGGCATCATCGAGAAAGGGCGTCTTATGAGTCATGACTTTTCATACACCCAAAACCGTGAGCTTTCGTGGTTGCGCTTTAATGAGCGCGTGTTGGCAGAAGCGCTTGACCCCAGTGTCCCTTTGCTCGAACGCCTGAAGTTTGTCGCGATTTTTACCTCGAACCTCGACGAGTTTTTCATGATCCGCGTGGGCGGCTTGCATGACTTATCGACGCTCAAAAAAGAGCCGGTTGACAACAAGTCAAACCAGACCCCATCAGAACAACTCACCGACATTTTTGCTGAGCAACCCAAGCTGGAAGCTCAGCGCACTGCTGCGTTTAAGCAGATCGAACGCGAGCTTGCCAAACAGGGCATTGTGCGCAAGCGCGCCGAGACGCTCACTAAGGATGAGCAGGAGTTTTT
>JAEZXW010000037.1 GCA_023419515.1 Actinomycetes bacterium | reverse complement strand
TGGGGTAGGCAGCGAGGGTTTTGAGGGCACTGGCTGGGCAAAGCGCGGCGATCGTCGCTCAACCTTTGGCTCAGGCACAGGCTCACAGATGTATGGCGGAAGTCTCTTTGGCTCTTCGTCCTCACGGGTTAAGCAAAGCGCGCCCCAGTTTGATGCAGGTAAGGCGGGCGAAGAATTTGCTCCTGGTGACCTTGTTGATCACAAGGTCTTTGGCCGCGGCAGGGTACAGTCGGTTAAAGGAGATTCGCTCGAGATTGTTTTTCAAAAGGATGGCAAGGTCAAAAAACTCATGAAAGGCTTTGCGCCGATCGTTAAAATTGTCGAATAACGTGTGATGTAGGCTCGTGATGATTGGTGTACGTTGAAACTGCGCACACAAAGCGGGTAGACACCGTGCATCAGCCCATCGCACAGGCATGACGCGCGGTAATGCAGATTGAGGGAGAAATTCAATGAATCCAATTTATGTCATCGGTCACAAGAACCCCGATAACGATGCAATTATGAGTGCGGTGATCGGCGCTCATTTCATGAATCAGTTTGATCCTGAGAACACCTATGTGCCGGTTCGTCTGGGTGAGATGCCCAAGGAAAGCTCTGAGGTGCTCGCCCGTTATGGCTTTGCTGAGCCAGAGCTTTTGACTGAGATCACCCCTGTTGAGGGTGAGGCTGCTCAGCGCATCTTTTTGACCGACCACAATGAGACCACACAGATGGTTGACGGCTGGGAGCATGCCGAGGTGGTTGGCGTTATCGACCATCACCGCATTGCCAACCTCGAGACCCCCAATCCCATTTGGTTTATCAATATGCCAATTGGTTCGTCATGCTCAGTGCTTGCCACCCTGTACAAGCGCATGGGCTACGAAATCACCCCAGAGCTTGCTGGTATCATGCTGAGCGCCATCATGACTGACACCGTTATCATGAAAAGCCCGACCTGCACCGAAACCGATCGCAAGCTTGCTGTTGAGCTGGGTGAGCTTTGTGGTGAGGATCCTGTTGCCTTTGGCAAGTGGGTATTTAACGCACGCGGCGCGGGCGACTTTACGCCTGAGCAGATGGTTTCACGCGACACCAAGCGCTTTGATATGAATGGTCATGCGGTTTTGATCGGCCAGTATGAGACAGTTGATAAGAACGCGGCACTCATGCAGTCGGCTGAGATCCTTGCTGCGATGGATGCGTATCTGGCACGCGAGGGCGCTGAGACTTTTGTCATGCTGGTGACCGATATTCTTGAGGAGGGCTCGCAGGTCTTTGTCGCAGGCGATGATTCGATTGCTCGCCGCGGTCTTGAGATTGAGCCTTCTGAGCAGGGCGTTTGGATGCCAGGCGTGCTCTCACGCAAGAAGCAGGTTGCAGCTCCCCTGGTTGCCAAGGCATAGCGCGCGGCGTATGCACGCGTCTGGATGCAGCGGGTTCGATGCATCCATGAGCCGCAGTTTAGTGGCTGCGCGCATACTCGTAATAACTCAACAACGGGGATGGTCGCGAAGTAATTCGCCAAGGATCGTCCCCATTGACATTTTTGGGTAGAGTGTCATTGACAGCGTGTCAACAAAATCGCTACACTTCAATCAATATGTGTAGAAATTGTGATGTGTTTGATCAAAGTCAAGCAGCCCTGTCTCGACTGAAGGACTGATTCACGGATCACTCACAAGCTCCCCGCAAGGGGTGTGAAAGGGGTGTTTCATGCAGTTTTCACAACGTTCTTGCGATAATGAGGAACGCTCAGTCTGTGATGATCACAGCGCTCAACAGATACCTGGTGCTCTCTTGCATGAGATGGCTCACGGGACATCAGGGCTCAAAGAACGCCGCGAGTATAACGTACGTTCAAGCACGCATACTGAGCGCAGCGCGATACGCCGAGAAGGCTTGGTCGCTTCAGCCCGCGCCTTGTTTGAAGAAAAGGGGCTTGCACGCACGAGCGTCAAAAACATTACTGAGGCAGCAGGTGTGACGCGCTCTCTTTTCTACCATTACTTTGCAGATAAGCACGAGATCACCCAGGCGGTGCTCGATTCTTACGTCGATGATTTTCTTGAGTCGGCTCGTATTTGGGATGAGAACTGCGATCCTGGCGACATCGAAGGCTCGCTGCGCGATTGTATCCGCATGATTCGCCGCTGCATTTTTGACTCAAATCCGTTTCGCCGCGATCTTGTATCGTCCGAAAATGCTGGGCTCTACCTCGACTTTGTGCACCGCTGTACGGCAAGTCTCGCCGAATATGTCACGACCCACACGGTGGTTGACTACGCGAAATATCATCGAATCGAAATCGAGCACGTCTCCGAGATGTCGTATGTCCTCATTGCAGGCCTCATCGCCTACATGCGCAGGCATCCTGATGCCTCTGAGGATATGCTCATGGATCTCGTTGCCCAGATTTTGCATCTTGAAGGGTGGAAGATGGCGAGCGAGCGAGCAGCCCTTAAGGTTCTCTGAAAGAGCTCACGCCAAGACCGTTGCTACATTTCATTATTATGCGCTGCGCTCAGTTGTGACCTGCGATGCTGCGCTAAGGCCATTGCAGCACTGCGCTCAGTCGAGATCTGTAGCGTTACTCCACCGTTCCATACACCATGCCCCAGCCGTGCCCCGAAAGCGCTGAGTTAAGCTGGTCACACAGCTGCTGACGCGGGTATCGGCCTGGGGGCAAGAGGTGCAATAACTCCATCAAGTCGTCGTTCAAATCAAATAACTCACCGGTCAGGATGATAGTGAGACGATCCTGAAATTTCTCGGACTTGTAGAGGGTATCGATCAAGTGCTGCAAGACACCGTAGTCAGGATGAGCAAGAGTCATGGTGTGAATGGCTTTCAATTTGATGCGTCACGGGGTATCTCATTACTTGCGCTATCATAAACGCATTCAGCCCATTTACCGAGTGGAGATATCGTGGCAGTAAACGTTGCAGGTCAAACCCAGTGCGCTACCCCCGATTTTTTGAGCTTACTCAAAGAGCTGTGGTCATACAATCATCAAAATCTCTCGCTCAACATGGCGCGCGGCAAGCCTTGTCCAGAGCAGCTCGATCTTTCAAATCCACTGCTCGATACCGTCTCGAGTGCCCAGGGTGCAACGATTGATGGTATCGATTGTCGCAACTACGGTCACCTCTCTGGGTTTCCTGCGGTTCATGAACTCATGGGTGATTACCTGAGAGTTCCTCACGATGCTGTGATTGTCACTGGGCAATCAAGCCTAAATTCTATGTACGATCTCATCATTCACGGCATGGTCTATGGTATCGATGGCAATGAGCCGATGGCAAAGTTGCCCGAGATCAAGTGGGTTTGCCCAGTGCCCGGATACGATCGTCATTTCTCGATGCTCGAGAAGCTCGGTATTACCATGCTCACCGTTGACCTCATCGAGCAGGACGGAAAGATAGGTCCTGATATGGATCAGGTTTGTGCCTTGGTCGAGCACGATCCACTCGTCAAAGGTATGTGGGCTATCCCGATGTACAGCAATCCGACTGGTATCACCTACAGCGATGAGGTGATGCGTGAGCTGGCAGCGCTCAAGCCTGCTGCCCCTGACTTCAGGATCTATATGGACAACGCCTATGCGGTCCATCATCTCTACGCGGCATCTGAGCAGCAAGATGTCCTGCTCAATCCATACGAAGTCTTTGAGCAGGCAGGGTCGCTCGATATGCTCTACCTCTTTGGCTCGCTGTCAAAGGTCACCTTTGCTGGCGGCGGCATTGCGGCACTCTCATCGTCACCCAAAAATCTTGCCGAAATTTTAGATCGTCTCGGCCAGCAAACGGTGGGTTATGACAAGCTTAACGATCTTCGTCACGTGCGTTTCTTTGGCTCGATCGATCGGCTCCACCAGCACATGCAGGCTCACGCCGACATCCTGCGCCCAAAGTTTGAGCTTGTTGAAACGATGCTCGGCCAGGCATTTGGTGAGAGTGATCTTGCTAGCTGGACAACGCCGCGCGGCGGATACTTCGTGACCTTCTTTGCGCATCGGGCGTCGGCAGCTCGAATTGTTGAGCTTTGCAAGCGCCTCGGCGTCGTGCTGACCGGTGCGGGTGCACCCTATCCGTACCGACACGATCCACATGATGCGGTCATCAGGCTTGCCCCGTCCTACCCATCGATGGAGGAGCTCACCGCAGCGCTCAAGGTATTCATCGCCGTGGTACTATTCGTTTCTTATGAATCAGAAATTGCTGCTCTAGCTCCGACCTTTGAAAGCGAGATCAAAGCCATCTATGACTCAGGTCTCTTTGCCTAACCAACGACAGAATCATGCATCAACATCGTGCTGCGCCTTTATCGATAAGAGCTTAACTCTCAAGCAAGATCGATCTGCCCAGACTGAGCAGGCAACGCACGCCCATAAGGTGCAGCAAATCTTTGCTGGGCTTGCCTCGCGTTACAACCTCTTTAACCACCTTGCAAGCTTTGGAAACGACAAGCGCTGGCTTGCTAAGGTGGCAGCCCGCGTAGCTGAGGTTGAGCACGATCGCGTCCTTGATGTGGCAGGGGGCACGGGTGAGATCACCTTTGCCTTGTGCCGACTGGCTCGCCCACCACGTGAAGTGATTTGCAGCGACTTTTGCCAAGAGATGCTTGAGGTCGCTCGCGAGCATTGCTTGCGTGGTTACAACAAGAATACAGCGGTAACGTTTTCACTCGCTGATGCTCAAGATCTGCCCTTTAATCCAGATGAGTTTGATGTAGTAACAGTTGGGTACGGCATCCGAAATTTTGCTGATCGAGCCCAAGCTATGCGTGAGGCGCTGCGCGTGCTCAAGCCCGGTGGTAGATACGTCGTGCTTGAGTTTGCGACTCCACCAGGATTGATTTGGCGTCAGCTTTACAACGTGTATCTCAACTACATCATGCCGCTGGTTGGACTGGTGCTTACCCATGATAAGCAGGGATTTAGGTACCTACACGATTCAATCAGAGCTTTCCCTCAGCAAGAGCAGATTGTACGAGAGCTCGCCGATGTGGGTTTTAAGCGCATCTCATATCAAAATTTGGCGGGCGGTATCGTGGCAATTTATGTTGGTCATAAGCCTCAAGTGGATCAGTCCCAAGTGGGTGCATCTATGCTTCAAGCGGATAAACCCCAAGCAGGCAACCCTCAAGTAGACACACCTCTGGCGGATTAGTTGCAACCACGATAGGGAGCGCACATGCTTCTCAAGGCACGATATGTATTGCCCGTCACCTCTCCGCACATTGAATACGGAGCAGTGCTCGTACAAGACGATAAGATCAAGGCAGTTGGTCACGCTGCCGATCTGGCGGCGCGTTACCCCGATGAAGAGGTCATCGACTTTGGGCTTGCTGCGCTCATGCCGGGTTTTGTGAACTGTCATACGCATCTTGAGTATACCGTCATGCGCGGTATTTTGAATGACGTGCCCTACACCTCGTGGAAGGCGTATCTCCTTGAAAAAGAGGAGCTGATGACCAGCCAAGACTGGGATGATTCAGCGCGCCTGGGAGGCTTTGAGGCGCTGGCAGCTGGCGTGACCACGATCGCTGACATCACCCAAACCGGTGCGAGCATGCGTGCTGCTCATGAGTTGGGGATTCGCGGCGTGATTTACCGCGAGGTCTCATCGCACTCAGTAGCCGAGGTTGCTCCTTCGCTCGAAGAAGCACTCGTTGATCTGGATGCCTGGCGTGCCTATCACGAGGCGAGCGAGGCATGCACAACAGGCGAAGCGGGTACGACTGGCGAAGCAGGCAAGGTAACCCCGCAAGCCCAAGCCGCTGCGCCTAGCCGCTTGCGTTTTGGGATCGCGCCCGATCCACTCTATGCTTGTCATCCCTTGCTCTTGACTCAGATTGCGGCGTGCGCTCGCGAGCATAAACTCCCGCTGGCGGCACACATTGCTGGTTCTCGCGAGGAGTTTGAGTTCATCAAGTACGGATCATCGGCACTTTCGCTCGAAAACGCCAGCGTCAAGACAGAATCACTTGCGGCAATTCGTACGGGTGAGATCCTGCCAACCGGCGTGTCACCTGTGGTGTATGCGCATAACTGGCGACTCTTTGAGGCTCCTGAGATACTGTGCATCCACGCGGTCCATGTGGATGATCGCGATCTTGATATTCTTGCTCGATCAGGTGTGTCGATCGCGGTGTGTCCGCGTGCTGAGGCAAAGCTTTCGATGGGTGTGCCGCCGATCGTTAAGATGCGCCACAAGGATATCCCCGTGGTACTCGGCACCGATTCGCCCGCGGCGTCAGATGCAAACGACATGATCGAGGAGATGCGGTTTGCTCTGCTTGTCCAGCGAGCTCTGCACGACAAGGACGACTTTCTGGTAGCAGCCGATCTCATCAAGATGGCAACGATCGAAGGGGCGCAAGCGCTCGGTCTGGCAGATAAAATCGGATCGCTCGATCCACACAAGCAGGCAGACATCATCGCGATTGATCTGTCGGCAAGTCATCAAG
>JAEZXW010000036.1 GCA_023419515.1 Actinomycetes bacterium | reverse complement strand
CACACGTAGTTACCCTCGTTATGCGCGATAGGAAGCTCAACTACGGTGCCAGGCTCAAGATCGAGCCACTGGCACACGCTCTCTTGCACTGCCACGGGCGTGCGCTTGCAGATGAACTTGAGCTTACGATTTTGCATGAGCGCTCCTGGCAGCAGATGCGCCTCGGTCAGCACCTGAAAGCCATTACAAATGCCAATCACTGGCATGCCTGCCTCTGCCTCACGCACAATTGCCTGCATGATGGGAGAAAATCGGGCAACCGCACCGCAGCGCAGATAATCGCCGTAAGAAAATCCTCCCGGCAGCACGATCGCATCGAGCCCCGCAAGCGAGGTATCCTGATGCCACACATACGATGCCTCATATCCCAACAAGCGCAGGGCATGAACGGCGTCTTGCTCGCAATTTGCCCCAGGAAACGTCACGACGCCAAAACGAACAGCAGTTGATGTCGTCATTTATGCATCCTTCTCATCCTGATGACAATCGCAGCAGCATTCGCCATCGAGCTCAGTCAGGCTGTAGTCCTCAATCACGGGGTTTGTGAGCAGAGTGTCACACATGCGCGCAACCTCTTCCTTGGTCACCGCATCATCGCACTCGAGCTTAATGTATTTACCGATCTTGACGCCCGAGACACCAGAAAAGCCAAGGTTAGCCAAGGCGTTTTTTGAGATCTCTCCAGCGGGATCAAAGATTCCCTCACGGCTGGTCACAAGCACTTCAAATCGCTTCATACGTCTGGCACCCTTTCTCTGGTGTCTTACATCTGAATCCTGATAATAAAAACCGGCTGCCCTTACCAGAACCGCCGGTTTGAATACACGCTATTTTTGATCTGCTTCGCTTGAGCTTACTGCGTCTGAGCTCGCTGCACTCGGCTTACCTGCGCCTGCCGCGTCGGAGCTCGCTGCCCCTGCGCCTGCATCCGCCTTCTTTTTGATACCAATCATCCCAAGCAGCCGCTCTTTGCGCCTTTGACGCGCTGCCTTCACCGCATTTTGACGAGCGATCTCTTCTTCGACCAACGCCGCAGTTGCCTTCTTAGAAAGCTTGACCGCTCGGGCGCGCATCTCACGGCGAATCGGCCTGATCTTTGCCATATCGAGCGCAAAGGTGCCGATGATAGCGGCATAGGCAACAATCAGCGTGCCGTAAACCAGCCACGAAGGCAGGCCAGCGTTGAGCTGCATGAGCCACGCAGCAATCGTCAGCGCGATGGCAAGCCCGATAAAGACCCACCAAATTCGCTTAAACTTAACGTAGGTCGGATCCTTTTTCATCATCACGGCTGCGATGGAGTAAATCTGATCCTCTTTTTCGCGCGCGCGAGCCTCGCGAGCCTTTTTCTCTGCCTTCGTCTCTTGAGGGGACTTGCCTCGTTTAACGACGCGAACGCTTTCGGCAGCCTGACGCTTTGGCTTGGCGCTTGCTGCTGATTTTCTGGTCTGACCCTCAGGGCCACCATTCAGATTTCGATCATTCGTGGGATTTCGTTGCGACACACTTACTCCTTACCAAACAACTGTCCCGTAATCATCTCATATGCCTGAATGTATTTCTGCGAGGTCACCGCAATAACTTCTTGGGGCAAGCGCGGTGGATCACCCTGCATGTCCCAGTTTTGTTTGAGCCAATCGCGTACATATTGCTTGTCAAAACTCGGCTGCACCACCCCTGGCTCATATGATGCCGCTGGCCAAAAACGGCTGGAATCAGGGGTCAGCGCTTCATCAATCAGACAAATTTCACCATCAATCACGCCAAACTCAAACTTGGTATCAGCGATGATAATCCCGCGCTCTTGCGCATAATCGCGAGCCTTGCTGTAGAGCTTGATCGAAAGATCGCGCAGACGCATGGCATCCTCAGCACCAATGCGCGCCACCATCTCGTCAAAACTGACGTTCTCATCGTGATCGCCCACCGCTGCCTTCGTCGACGGCGTAAAGAGTGGTTCGTCAAGCTTGCTTGCCTCGACCAGCCCCTCTGGCAGCACGATGCCGCAAACCTCACCAGTCTTATCGTACGAAGCTTTGCCAGACCCCGTGAGATATCCACGCACAATGCACTCAAACGCAAAGGGCTTTGCCTGTTGGGTGATCATCGAACGACCCTCGAAATACGAGCGATGAGGTGCAAACTCCTCGGGCAACTCACTCAAGTCAAGGCTCACCATATGATGCTTAACCTCATCGGCAAAAAAGTTAAACCAAAACGCTGAAAGCCTCGTTAACACCTCGCCCTTGTGATCGATCGTGTCGGGCAGGATGTAGTCAAAAGCGCTGATGCGATCAGATGCTACAAGCAAAAGCTGATCACCCAGATCGTAAATATCGCGAACCTTACCTTGATACGCTGGGTTAATCTCGTGCACTAATGGTGCTGTCATGGCGTCCTTGGCCTTTCTGCATCCGAGGGAAAAAGAGAGTGAACGTCGTGCCTTTACCAGGTGTTGATGTCACCTCGATATACCCATGATGGCGATCGATTACTTCTTTTGTAACCGATAACCCAACGCCAAGACCACCAGAAGCGCGTGTACGGCTCTCTTCGGCTCGCCAAAAGCGACTAAAAACTCGCTTAAGATCCTCGGGCTCAATACCAATACCTGTATCAGCC
>JAEZXW010000026.1 GCA_023419515.1 Actinomycetes bacterium | reverse complement strand
TTGTCGCACAGTATGCCGCCAAGCACGGCAATATGCCACATGTGTTTGCGCACGAAAACGCTAAAACAAACATGCCGACAGGTGCTGCCTTGGTCAACGGCGTGGTTGCCTCACTAGCACTTATGCTGCAGCTCATCCCGATTCCTGCGATTTCTGAGGGAATCTTTTGGATGCTGTTTTCGATGAACGTTGTCTTTTTGCTGATCTCCTACATCCCGATGTTCCCGGCGTTTTTGCGCCTGCGTCAGGTCGATCCCGATACGACGCGAATCTTTTCGGTGCCGTTTAAGGGCTGGGTGCTCAAGCTAGCGCTGATTGTGCCGGCAGTTGAGTTGGTGTTGGCGATTGTTGCAACGATTGTTCCGCTTTCGGCTGGTGAGGTGGCAGATAAGCTGCCCATGCTCATTGGTGTTGTGGTCTTTATCGTCTTAGGTGAAATTGTCCGCGTGATCTCTGCTCGCTCACGAAGCGTTGAGTATCGCGGTATGGGAAGGTGATTCAAGATGAAGACGTATTGCGAGCAGGACGCGACTCCGCGTCAGGATGGATATCGCATGCCCGGTGAGTTTGAGCCGCAAGAGCGCATCTGGATGCTCTGGCCGCATCGGACTGATACCTGGGCGTACGGTGCCAAGCCTGCCCAAGCTGCCTTTGCTGCTGTCGCGCGGTCGATTGCTCAGTTTGAGCCGGTGACAATTGGCGTGAACAACGCCGATTACAACAACGCTCGAGCCCTCATTGGCGAGGAACCCAACATCACGGTGATTGAACTCAGTTCCGATGATTCGTGGATCCGTGATTGCGGTCCAACTTTCGTGGTGAATGACAGGGGAGATGTTCGCGCGGTGCATTGGCACTTCAATGCGTGGGGCGGGCTGTATGACGGTTTGTACTTCCCCTGGAATCAAGATGAGCAGATAGGCGTTAAGGTTGCTGACCTTGCTGGAGTTGATCGCTATCGTCCTGATGAGCTTGTGCTCGAGGGCGGCTCGATTCACGTTGATGGTGAGGGAACGGTGCTCACGACCGAGATGTGCTTGCTTTCGCCTGGGCGCAATCCGCAGTACACCAAAGAACAAATCGAAGGATATCTCTGTGAGTACCTTAATTGTTCCAAGGTGATCTGGCTCAAAGATGGTATTGATCCTGAGGAGACAAACGGCCATATCGATGATGTTGCGTGTTTTATTGCTCCGGGTAAAGTGGCCTGCATCTGGACTGAGGATCCTGATAACCCGTTCTATGAGGTATGCCAGGCATCATATGAAGCACTCTCGCAGGCGACTGATGCCAAAGGTCGCAAGCTGACGGTGCATAAGCTCTGCATGCCCGTGAAGCCAACGTATATGCCGCAAGCTCACTGCGATACTGTTGATATTGATGAGGCGGCTGAGCCTCGTGTTCCCGATGAGCCCTGTATTGCCTCGTACATGAACTTCCTCATCGTGAATGGCGGCGTGATCGTGCCGCAATACGGCGATGAAAACGATGCGCTTGCGCTCGAGCAGATCCAAGCGATGTTCCCGGATCGTAAGGTGGTGGGCGTGAGAACTGAGGAGATTGTTTACGGCGGCGGCAACATCCACTGCATTACGCAACAGCAGCCTGCTAGGGTAAAGCGTTCGTAGCGAGTAAAGCTTATCTTTAGGCAAAAGAATGGTGCCCCCGGGCCGATTCGAACGGCCGACACCTGCTTTAGGAGAGCAGTGCTCTATCCCCTGAGCTACGGAGGCACAACGTGTAACAAGATACACCAAAACAAAAGTCCCCGCGATAGTGCGGAGACTTTTGTTTTGCTAAAACTGCATAATAGTCAAAATTTTCTGTGATGCTGCTTGAGGCGCCGCTTGAGTCCTACTGATGCTGGTCGTTCGCGCTGCGCTCCTTGCACGGTGATGGACACGACATCTCGTTAAAGCTCCTCAAACTTCGTTATTCACCCGATCCATCGCCAGCACTTTTATCGACATCAATGGTGACTGTGGTACCAGGATCAACCTTTGAGCCACCACGTTCAGACTGACCAACAACCTTGCCCGAGCCACTCTGGCTCACGGGATTGATCGAAACCTTTAAGCCCGCGTTCTTAAGCTTTGCGGTTGCATCACCTTCAGAAAGTCCTATAACACTCGGTACCTCAACGAGCTTTTTGCCGGTCGAGACGGTGATGGTCACGGTCGAGCCACGATCAGCTTTACCGCCCGCCTTAGGATCTACGGCGATAACCGTGCCCTTTGCCTTATCCGACTGACTCTCCTTTACACTCACGCTAAAGCCTGCAGCTTCAAGCGTCTGGGTTGCATCGGCCTGGCTTGAACCTATGACGTCGGGGATCTCAATGCTCTCGACGCCCTTTGAAGTCACGTAGGTAATAGTGTCGCCTTCCTTGACTGTGGCGCCTGCAGCTGGCGATTGAGAGACCACGCGGCCAACCTCAACCTGTTCATCAAAGACCGACTCACCCGCTTGCGGTATAAGACCAGCTTCCTTTATCTTTGCTTCAGCTTCTGCCGCGGTAAGGTTGCTTATGTCAGGAACGGCAACTTCCTTTGGTGGCTCGGTACCACCTGAGATAACGAGGTTAATCTTGCTGCCCTTAGGCTTCATCATGTTGGCAACGGGATCCTGGTCGATGACCTTGCCTTTTTCGGTCTCACTAAACTCGGTTGAGACATCGCCAATTTCAAACCCACTCGCCTTGATCGACTGTTCTGCCTGCTCAAGGGTAAGCCCCAAAACGTTGGGCACGCGGGTGTCAGCATTCTTGTTGCACTGGGTCACCGCAAACGCGATTATGCCAATGAGAGCGATTGCTACAAACAGGCTCACGCCAATGATGATATTGCGCTTGCGCTTTGCGGCATCTTCATCTTGTTTTGCCTGAGCATAGCCCTGAGCCCCACGGCTGTGAGGAGAGGTTTTACTCGCAGCGTTGATGTTTTGTGCTGGCATGACTGAGGTCTTGGTGCTGCCGAGATTTGCAGCAGGAATTGCCGTGGTTGCCATCTGAGTTGCTGATGGACCAACGCCGCCGATCGAGATCGGGCGACCCTGAATGTAGCTGTTGAGCACGCGGCGCAGTTCATCGGCAGTCTTAAAGCGCTGCTCAGGATCTTTATTCATACACTTTAAGATGATTTGCTCAAAGTCGTGATCGACCTTAGGATTGAGCTGGCTTGGCGGAATCGGTGCCTCGTTCACCTGTTTGAGCGCAACGGTCACTGCTGAGTCGCCATCAAACGGAACCTTGCCCGTGACACACTCATATAAAACAACGCCAAGCGAATAGATGTCAGATTCTGGACCCAGTTCTTTGCCTTGGGTTTGCTCGGGCGAAACGTAGTGTGCCGTGCCGAGCACTGAGTTGGTCTGGGTGAGATGAGAGTTCTTAGCACGGGCGATACCAAAGTCCATGACCTTTGATGAGCCATCGGGCTGGATCATGATGTTTTGTGGCTTGATATCGCGGTGGATGATCTCGTGCTTATGAGCTGTTGTCAGCGCAGCGCAGACCTGAGCACCAATCTGTGCCGCCTTGCGCGTGGCGAGCGGGCCATGTTGTTTGATACCGCTCTTGAGATCGGTACCGCGCAGGTATTCCATGATGATGTAATAGGTGTCGCCGTCCATGCCCCAGTCGTAGATACCAACGATATAGGGGCTCGAAAGAGCGGCAGCAGCCTGCGCCTCCTGCCTAAAGCGCGCAGCAAAGGCGGGATCTTTGGCATATTGGGGCAGCATCATTTTGATGGCAACGGTGCGGCCAAGTACGGTATCGGTACCGCGAAATACCTCGGCCATGCCACCTGAGCCTACCTTATCAAGGATCTGGTAGCGTCCACCCAGTAACTTGCCTTCAAGCATTGAGTACTCCTTTTACTGTGTATCTAGCGCGCTGAGACCCTGCGCCAAGATTGGCTGGGCTTTGGCGACTGCACGTGTTGATCCTGCATTTTCAATGATGAGTGCAAGGGCAATCTTTGGATTATCTGCAGGGGCAAATCCTGCGAACCATGAGTGTACCCTGCCATCTCCGATTTCGGCCGTTCCTGTCTTTCCGGCGACCAAAACACCATTGATGCGAGCTGAGCGGCCAGTACCGTTTTTGACAACCTCGATCATCGCCTCTTTGACCTGCTTAGCGGTTGATTCGTTCACCGCGCGGCCGACCACATGAGCACTCGACTGTGAGACAACATCTCCGCTGGGTGAAAGAATCTGCGAGACCACGTAGGGCTCCATGACCGTACCGCCGTTAGCGATCGTTGCAGCAATGCTCGCTGCCTGTAAGACGGTACTTTGTGGACCTGCCGGGCTTTCGTGCCGGCCAACAGGCTGACCGCAGCCTGCCCACGCAGTTTCCCATACGGTCATCTCGCTTGGTACGGGCATGAGCGATGCCTTGGACGAAAGATTGCGAGCAAGCGCGTTGCCGTAGCCAAAATTGCGCGCATAGGCGACGAGAGTATCTGGGCCAATATCGGTAGCAATCTTGCCAAAAGCGGTGTTAGAAGAGACCGCAAACGCCTTTTTGACGCTAACGGTGCCGTAGTCACTGTCTTCAGCATTGGTAACGGGCGCATTGCCGATCTCGGTTTGAGCTGGAGCCTCAATCTTGCTGTCAAGGGTGTAGATACCCGACTCAATGGCAGCACTTAGGGTGGCGATCTTGAAGGTCGAGCCCGGAGGATAGAGTGCTTGGGTTGCTCGGTTGATAAGCTCGCCATTTTCGTCGTTATTGCCGCTCAACAGTTCTTCAATCTGCGATTGATCAAAGCCAGGGCTGCTTGCCATAGCGAGGATGGCACCAGTTTTGGGGTCGAGAGCAACGAGTGCTCCTGTCTGACCATCGAGTACCTGTTCAGCAGCCTTTTGGATCTGAGAGTTGAGAGTAAGTACAACGTCGTTGCCAGGCTGAGCAATACCTGCCATGGAGTTGATCGTGCCTTGCCAGGTTGAGTAATCGGCATGCCCCGTGAGGGTTTCATTGTAGATTGCTTCGATACCGCTTGAGCCAAAGCGCGGAGAGATGTAGCCCACGACGTGGCTTGCGAGTTTGCCCTGTGGATAACTACGGGTATAACTGCCGTCGCTCTGCTCGTCAGACTGGGCGAGGGTCACGCCATCGCTCGTTAAGATGCTACCGCGCTCGATAAAGGTGGCACGAGCGATCGTGTGGTTGTTGTCGGGGCGAGCCTGCAGCGCTGGCGCCTGGATGACCTGGACGTAGGTCAGGTTGGCAACGAGGATGGCGAACATGCAGGCAAAGGTTGTGATGATCATGACGAGACGTTTTGAAAGCGCAATGCGTCCCAAGATACCCGATTCAGGGGTTTCAAACCATGGCTTTTTGACGAGGCGATAGTGGTTTGCCCGTGGAGTGCCGCCGTCAGTAACGCCTTCGCCAGTCATCTCGACAGCGTGGCCCGTACCCTCATCACCACAGCGCAAGAGTAGAGCGATGATGACAAAACTCACGAGAAGCGAGCTTCCTCCTTGGCTCATAAAGGGTAGAGTAATACCCGTGAGGGGGATGAGCTTGGTGGTGCCACCGACGATGATAAATGCCTGGAGTGCCAAAGCTCCCGTGAGGCCCGTTGCGGCAAAGGCAGCAGCATCGCTGTGAGCGCGTGCTGCGGTAGCCAGACCCCGCACAGCGAGGAGCAAAAAGAGGAGTAATACGGCTGCCGCGCCCAAAAGACCCATTTCTTCAGCAATCGCAACAAAGATGAAGTCGGATTCAACGACAGGGATTTTGGTGGGCATACCTCGGCCAATGCCTGAGCCAATGAGACCACCATCGGCAAGTGAAAAGAGCGCCTGCACGATCTGGTGACCCTTGTTTTGCATGTCAGAAAACGGATCGAGCCAGATGGTAAATCGGGTTTGAACGTGCGAGAAAAAGTGATAGGCACCGATGCCACCGATGATGAGCAGCAAGGCGCCGATAACGACGTAGCTCAAGCGCCCTGTTGCTGTGTAGATCATGATGAGGAAGATACCGTAGAATAAAACGGCACTTCCGAGATCGCGCTCAAAAACAGCGATGATGAGTGAGATGCCCCACATGACAACGAGTGGCAAAAACATGCGGAGGTCAGGGAGCTTAAATCCAGCGATGTTGTGGACGGTGACCGACATCAGTTCGCGATAATTTGCCAAGTAAAAGGCAAGAAAGAGCACGATACAGAGCTTGGCAAGCTCACCCGGTTGAAACGAGAAAAGCCCGCCGATCGAAAGCCAGATCTTTGATCCGCCGCGTTCAACACCGATAAAGATCGGCAGGATGAGTAAGATCAAGCCCACCAAAATGATGGTGTATTTGTAGCGCGAGAGTGAGGCAATACGTCTGACCACGATGAGTGTTACCACCATCATACCGATGCTTAAGAACAGCCAAGCAAGCTGGCGCAGCGCCAGATCGGGGTTTAAGCGGGTGACAAAAGTGATACCAATGCCTGAAAGCGCAAAAACAATCGGGAGGATGGCAGGGTCAGCCTGCGGGGCAAAAAATCGTACCGCAAGATGGGCGACAAAAAAGGCACCCGCTAAACCTAAGGGCACGGCGAGCGTGGTGATATTGAGTTCGGTTCCGGTATTGAGCAGGTAGAGGGCATAGAGCAGCAACACCGGTGGGAGCGCTGCGATGAGCAGCAAAAGTTCGATGTTGCGGCGACTCATCGTGACTCACCCCCTGCGTCTGTTGGGGCAGAGGCTGATGAGGATTGAGCTGGTGCTGTGCTGCTCGAGGTTGAACTACTTGCTGCGCCCGATGAGCTCGGTGTGTTTGTGCCGCTCGTGATCTCAGCGCTATCAGTGCCCTGCTGACCAATGTTTTGCTGCGTTGTCTGGGCGTCCTTTTCGCGCTGAGCGATCTGCTCGCGGTATGAAGCCAAGAGCTTTTCAGCATCTTCAAGCGAGTCAACATGAACGCCACTAGCAAGGCGCTTTTGAACCGATTCGGGCAGCTTATCAACAGGAATATTGGTCATCGTGTTGATAGAAGAAAGTGAGATGCCAGCAAAGTTGCCAGGGATGCCGCGATGCACGGTCACCAGACCACCCGTATCACTCACATACCACGATTGATTGGCATACCACGTCAAAGCTCCTGCGCCAATGGCGCAGATCATAAGCAATGAGGCGACCCATAAAAGCACCGCTTTCATGGTTGAGATATGAGCCTGCGTTGAGGTCTTATCTTTAATGACTTCAACCACAAGGCAGGTGATGTTATCGAGACCGCCCGCGCTAAGCGCGCGCTCGACCAAGCGATCGACACACTCTTGCGCACTCTTCGATTGGCTCATGATGGTCTGAATGATGTGATCTTCGATCATTGAAGATAGGCCATCTGAGCAGAGTAAAACACGATCTCCCAACTCAACAGGGAGGGTAAAGTGATCAGCGTACATATTGACATCAGAGCCCAAAGCACGCGTGATGATTGAGCGTGCTGGATGGGTTCGTGCTTCATCGGCGGTGATCTCACCTTGCTCGACGAGTTCTTCAACAACGGAGTGGTCGCGAGTTACGCGGGTGAGCGCCCCCTCGTGCAGGATGTAGCAGCGAGAGTCGCCGACGTGCGCAATGGCGATGTGATCGTGTTCGATGAGAGCAGCAGTTGCTGTGGTGCCCATGCCAGGTTTACCTTCACCCTGCTCGACCGCACGGATGATGGCGAGATTTGCGTTTTCGATGGCAACGCCGAGCGCCGTGTCGTCGGCTTTGTTCGGTGCGCTCTTGGCAATTGACTCAACGGCGAGCGCACTGGCGACCTCGCCACCTTCATGGCCTCCCATGCCGTCGCAAACCACAAAGAGTGGAGGTTGTACCAAGAACGAATCTTCGTTGTGAGGGCGGACGTTTCCGACATCAGATTTAGCCGCCCATGCCAGTGGGAGCTTGTCGAGTTTCTTTTCTTCTTTCGACAGACCTTCGCTGGCAAACAGCATTTCTTGCGGAATGATGAACTCTGCTGTCGACCCTTTTTCATCCTCGACATCAGGGAGGTCAACCGGGCAGGTATCGCCTGCTGCGTTGGTGCCCGCAGCGGTCACGATCTCGGGTTCTTTATCCTCATCGGTGGTGACATGAGTTGCGAGATCTTCGGATGAATCGGCGTGAGGCGTGCTTGTGTTAGGTGATCCTAGGTCAGGCGCACCAGCATCAGATATATCGGTCTCGGGAATCCCAGCGCTCGTCTCAATGTCTGCTATCTGAGAATTTAGAGCGTGTTCATCTTGGGGATGTGAATTGTGGAGTGAATGCGATGAAGTACTCATTTGCGGGTCACCTTGAGAATGACATCGCCGACCGAGACCTCATCGCCCTCGTGCAAAGCCACTGGCCCTACTACGGGATGACCGTTTGCTAGGGTGCCGTTGGTCGAATCGAGATCCTCGATTACCAGAGCTGGGCCTTGCAGAGAAAAGCGGGCGTGGCGCCCAGAAACATAGGGCTCGCCAATGACGATGTCAGCGTTGGGCGAGCGGCCAATAATGGTTGGCCCCAAGATCTCGACCTGCAAACCGCGAACCCCGCGAGGTCCTTTTTCTGCGGTTACTGTCCAGATTGCGCCGTCTTTACGCTGGCCTTTTACCAAACCAATTCCCGTTTTCATCACGCAGTACAAAAAGATGTAGAGCACGATGACGAGGATGATTCTGCCAGCAAACAAAATCAAATCAATCAAAAGTTACAACCTTAGTTCAAGCTTGGTCACACCAAGCGTGATGACGTCTCCATCCAACAAGGTGTGCGTCGTGACAGCTACACCATTAATGAGGGTTCCGTTTGTTGAGTTGAGATCGGTGATTTGCCAGCGTGCTGCTTGGCTTTGCGCGAGTGAGATACGCTCGAGCTTGCAGTGGCGACGAGAGATATTGGGGTCACGAATGGTGAGATCACTGTCTCTCGAGCTACGGCCGATGACGATGGTGTCCTGATCGAGCGGATAGGTGCGCTTGGTGTCGCGATCGATCAGTACAGGCCCCGTCTGTTCATCTGCCTCATCCTGAAGCACGGCGTCTTCGCGGGTTGCAAAGCGCTTGCCGCGACGTGCGGGCGTACCTAGCTCGTGAGCTGTACCAACACTTGCCGCGCCAGCAGTACCAACAATGCCTGCTGCGCCAAGGGCTGCATCACTGTGAGCACCAGCAGCGCCAAGGCTTGGCTCAGCGCTCATGCTGTCCAGCTCAACAGGGGCAATACGACCACCGATATACTCAGCTTCCTCGCGGGCAAGTTGAGAGAGAACCGACGCCGTTGCGCTTTCGGCGATAACCTCAAACTTACCAGGTTTAATGGCGCTATTGCCAATAAAGCGCACGATGGGCTGACCGCTCATGGCGAGGTTTGCAGTACGAGCCGCCGCTGAGATGTAGTTCTTGAGCTCATCGGTTACCTCACGGTAGAGGGGCGCCATGGTTTTCTCGTCTAGCTGGTTTACCAAAATGGTGTAGACCTGGGGAGCGTGATCAACTCCATCGATCACAAGAGCCTCGCGCTTGAGTTCCTTGACAAGCAGCTTGCCAAGTTTTTTGACAGGCAGAGGAGATGCCGCCTTGGGCGTGCCTTCAAAGATGCGAGTCATCCTGTCTTCTAGGGCGTTCAAAACACTCACGCTGACTGATCATCCTCCCAGTAAGCACAATAGATTAATTGAAATAGTATAAGAGCGCCGCAGATGGTAAGAAAGCAAGCGGGCGCCAAAACCTGTGAAAATCCGTCATTTTCCACACGAGTGTAGGCATAGAGTCCCAGCGTTGTCGTGGCGATCCACGGGATGCACGCGATGAGCCCGCTGGCAAAGTCGTGGGTTTCGCCATCATTCTCAGAGTGCTGGTTATGCCAGCGTGCGCGCATTGTTCGCAGGGTGATGCTTACGGCTGCTGCGCCAAGCCCGGCGAAGACCATCTGTCCGATATTCCAGATGTTGATAAGGCTTGGCCACAATTCAGCGAGGCTGGGCGCACCACCAGTGCTGAGTTCTTGGATGATGCTGCCGAGGTAGACGGTTGCCATGCTCACGAGCGTGGCATTGAGTGGGGACAAGATGAGTCCGCTGATGAGTGGTGCCACCAAAAACGGGGCGAGAGGTGTCGCAAAAAAGCTCGTCATGATCGGTGTTGAAAGGAGGATGCTCACTGCCTGCGGCATGCGTCTGATAACGAGTAGCCAAAAGAGCGCAAATGGGAGCGCAATGCCAGCAAGGAGCAAGGCTTTTTGTGCGAGGATGCAGGTGATCGCAAGTGCGATAAGCAAAAGAGCGCCACTCAAAATGGGCGATACAAGCGCGCTGATGATTACCGCAGCTGCGCAAATCCAGACCACGGTTTCGTTGATGTGGAGTGCCTGCACCGGCTCAAAGTGGATGAGCCACCAGGTAAAGCTCGCGACAATGAGGGTATGAACGAGTCGAGCGCTTGCGCTGCAAAGCAGCCCAAAATGCGCGGTAAGTGCACCGGGAACGGCCTTGAGTCTGTTGTCGAGGCTCAGGCCAGATCTTCTGGTCGCCTCGTCATAATCGCTGAGCTCATACGGATCGTCTGCTGCGAGATCGCCTTCATCGGTAGTCTCGTCAAACTCCTCGTCGTCGTACCAGTTATCGAGAATAGGCTCGTCGGCAAAGTCATCACGGGTCAGATGCTTGACCATCGAGGCAAGCGATGACATGCCGTCACTCGGATCGCCGAGCACTTGTGCAAGTTCGTGGCCAAAGCGCTTGATGTTAAGCGGACGGTTGTTTGGCGAGGGATCGAGCCCCTGCTCAAACAGGCGCGAGATGGCACTCGCTGCAAGTCTCAAGCGCGAAAGCTCCTCATGATCTTCGATAGTGAGTTCTTCGCCGTAGACTTCCTGCGCTTCGTCGAGTTCATCTTCAAAATCCTCGAGCTCTTGGTAGCAAGGAAGCTCCTGCAAAGGAGCACCGAGGATGATTTCGTCATACGATTCCCAGACGTCTTGGCCGCTAAATGGCTTGATGAGGGTGAGTGCCTCAAAGGCAACACTCGCAAGGGCAAAGACGTCGGTTCGTTCGTCGACCATCTCGCCGCTCAGCTGTTCAGGCGGCATGTAGCCGATGGTGCCACCACGAGCGCCCATGAAGCCTGCGGCTGACATGAGATTTGCCATGCCAAAGTCGGCCAGACGAACGGTTGCACTGTGGTCGATCAAGATGTTTTGAGGTTTGACGTCGAGGTGCAAGACACCGTTTTCATGCGCAAACGCCAGAGCATTTGCCACGCTTGTGAGCACGTGAGCGCATTCGTCAGGTGTCAGCGCCTCACCGCGCTCCAGAATCTCGGCGAGCGAAAGCCCGTCGACGTATTCCATGATGAGATAAGCCGCATCATCTCGTACCTCAAAGTCGATCATCACGACGATATTGGGGTGGGCGAGCATGCCTGCGGTTTGCGCTTCTTCGAGGGCTCGGGTTGCCTCGATCTTATCGATTGGAATGCGCTTGATGGCAAGGCGACGCTTGAGTCGTGGGTCTTTGACGATGTAGACATCACCAAAGGCACCGGCATTGTTGACTTCGATGATTTGATAGCGCCCAAGCAGGATGGAGCCCACGGTATAGGCGTCACATGTTGGTGAGGTCTGCGTGGTGTGAGCCAGGCTTGCGTGTGTTGTTGTTGCGTTTGTACGATCCTGCGTGTCCATTCCCATATAATACCGTAACGCATAAGAAATACTCATCAAAACATCCCAGCTAAAGGTAGATACATAATGCAAAACACCACCGATGACCAGCAGTCTTTGCAAGCGATCTTGCTTGTCTCATTTGGCGTGAGCTACCCCGAGGCACGCAGTGCGAGCATTGACGTGCTTTATCAGCGGATGGTTGAGGCTCATCCCGATTTTCATGTAGAGCTTGCCTACACAAGTGAGATGATTCGAGAGATTCTCGCGTCACGTGGTGAGTTTGTACACAATACGGCAAGTGCTCTGGAAGCACTGGCGGCGGCAGGATATCGTCGCGTTGTGGTGCTGCCGATGCATCTCATTGCAGGAAGTGAGTACCACAAGATTCTTGCGCAGGTGAACGACTATCGTGATCGCTTTGAGGTGCTGAGCATCGGGACGCCGCTGTTGTATTATCCCGAAGATTATCAGGCAATTGCCGAGATTTTAGACACTCATTACGTGCGCACACCCGATGAGGCGGTCGTGTTTATGGGGCATGGGTCTGAGCACTTTATGAATGCGGCTTATCCGGCATTGGCATATGAGTTTTGGCGTTCAAAGCGTGATGTCTTTTTGGGTACGGTCGAGGGTTATCCATCTCTCGATGATGTGGTGAACGCTCTGGCGGATCGCCCAGAGATTAAACGCGTTTTGCTGGCCCCACTGCTTTTTGTCGCTGGTGATCATGCGCAAAACGACATGGCTGGTGAGGAGCCTGATTCATGGGCGAGTGTTCTGCGTGCCTGTGGATATGAGGTGACTTGCGTAGTGCAGGGTATGGGAGAAATTCCGTCGATCTTGAATCGCTATTGCAGCAACTTTGCCCAAATTATTGAGGCAGCCCAGCAGGATCCTGCGTGGCGTGCTGAGGCGTAAGTCGCAAGATGCAGCGCAGCGACCTGGCGCATCAGGCGTGAGTAACTAGGCGTAAGAGTGTCACGCCGACCAAGCCAGAATCGGCTCAATCGGCGTGATCGACGTACGAGTTATTTTTCAGTAAATACGCAGGCGCTTACGCGTTCTTGGGCAGATCTCCCTCAAGGAATCGAACGGCGTGACGGGCAAATGTCGCCGTGCGTCCGCAGGCGCAACCAACGATGTACTCAGGGTAGTTGCCGCCGTAGAGCGAGCCTGAGCAGTCGCCCGCTGCAAAGAGTCCCTCAATGACTGCTTCGTTGTTATCCAAAACCTGCATGTCCTTATTGATACGCAAGCCGTCGAGGGTCGTGAGTAGCGATCCGCCATACCAGCAGCCGTAGAACGGTGCCTTGCTGATCGTTGAGAGACGATAGCCTTCCTTGCCAAAGTCGCTGTCTACGCCAGAGGCGGCAAGCTCGTTATAGCGCTCAACCTGCGCGAGAAACGTTTGTTTTGCCTCGCCCTCAAACCCGAGCTTATCGGCAAGCTCGTCAAGTGTGTCAGCTACAAAGAAGACGCCTTCCTCGATTTGCTTCTTATAGACCTCTGCGATTGGAGCGTCGCTTGAGGCGAGGATCTTTTGAGTGCCGCGTGAGCAGCCCATCGTGTTAAAGCGCTTGACGTCCTCGCGGACGTTATCGTCAAAGACCTGGCAAAAGACGCCGCCTGGTCGCATGGATGCCGCGTAGCAGCAAAAATCGTAAGGGACAGATTCATTCACAAAGCGTCTGCCCGTGCGGTCAACCTTCATAAAAGGTTGCGATCCGAGGTTGAACTGCCTGATCGTACCGGGGAAGCGAAGCTCGCCGTTTTTCTCGACATAACCAGCGTCAACTCCTGGAGGTACCGCTCCTCGGTCAAAGATCAGCGGGGCGGCGTCGAGATCGCGTTGGGCGCCTACGTGCATGGCGATTTTAATGCCTTCGCCGGTGCAGCGAGTGGAGTAAGAATCTGCCGTTACGCACTTGGTGATGCTGGGGGCAAGCGCTTTGATCATCTCGGGGTTATGAGCATAGCCTCCGGTGGTGAGAATCACGCCCTTAGCTGCGTTGATTCGCACGATTCCCTCATCGGTCTTAAAGTACGCGCCCGAAACGCGACCAGTATTATCATCCTCGCGAATAAGGCTAATGAGTTCGTGCTTAAAGGTGACCTCGTGACCCTTGTCCTTGATGAATTGCTCGAGTACGACATTGCGCTCAGGATCACGGCCATAGTAGTGCTCAAGCGGAACGATGTAATAAGCAGTGCCACCAGTTTCCTGGGTCAGGTTGGTGTCAAATTCACATTTCATGCCCGCAGCGGTGAGGATGGGGTCGATAAAGTCGATGAGCTCAGCGCTCTCGTCAACCCAGGTCTTAAGCACGCTCATGTCGCAGCGATAAGAGGCATAACGAGCAAACTCGTTCATGAGTCGCCCGGTATCAACCTCAACGCCAGCCGCCTTGGTGTACTTGGTGTTGATGGCGCCGATCCAGTGGCGGGTGTCCTGGATCTTGTCGCGCTTTTCACAGATGATGAAGTTAGCGCCGAGATCTGCTGCGGTGGCCGCTGCGATCATGCCGCCGTTGCCGGCGCCAACGATGAGGATGTCGGTGTCCTTAGTTGCAACTACATCACTCTCGTTAATCTTCGGTGCCTCACCAAGCCATGCGGCATGCTCGCTGAGATTTGAGTTTGCGTTAACGACAGCACCAGATGCCGCTGCGTTTTCACTGGCGCTACTCACACCACCTTGAGGATTGTTGCAGCCGCCGAGTGCAAGCAGGCTTCCTGCAGCGGCGAGTGAGCCCAAGCCAATAAACGAGCGGCGAGACATCTGCGAGCGCGGTGCTTGGCTAGTGCGTGAGGCGTGTGGTGATACACGATCCTGTTTGTCCATGGTGACTCCTTTGGATGAGACAATGGATGAGACATTAGTGGCGCCAGAGCTTTTGTGGTTGCCTGTGTGGTTGCTACCACGGTTCGCGAAGCTGCCAATTTAATCGGTTGTGGCGGCCTGCGTGGGCGCTGACGCGTATGTTTTACCTTAAGAATCACCTGATAATTTCACCTCACCTCGTACGGGTGATTTACCTTATTACCGCAGGTTATTTTGTTAGAATGCTCAGTATGAGTAACTCAACACATTCCTCAGTCTGCGTATCATCCTTTGCGCGTACTAATAAACCGTCGCGCTCATTGGTGATGCATATAGCCTGCGCCGTTTTTGCGCTTGCGGCACTGTTGACCGAAACCTTTCTGCTTAATCGAACAACCTATGTCTTTTACGCCAATCACTTTGGGTGGATACGCGAGGTGAGTACCTTTGCTTCTGCGGTGGTTTGCCTCATCTATGCGCTTGTCATGTTTTATCGGCCAAGCCTTGTGCGTACGCGGATGTGGACGATCTCGTGCGTGCTGATTTATCTCGCTTCGGTTGGTGCGACGCAACTTGTGATCATGACAGTTAACCCCGCATGGGGAGTTGTTGCTGCCCTGCTTGAGCAGGTCGCTAAGGTCTGGTTTTCATTTCTTGTCATCATGGCGTTTGTGGTTCTTGCTACGCACTGGAGTCGTGCGCTGGAGCCCTCAGTTCACCTCGTCGTGTTTGCTG
>JAEZXW010000018.1 GCA_023419515.1 Actinomycetes bacterium | reverse complement strand
CTTGAAGGTCATGGTCGTCTTTTCTCCCGCCTTCAAATCAATTTGTTGCTTGTTGGGGTCGCCGACGTTTTCGTACTTATCGTTACCGATGCTCACGTAGAGGAAGAACCAATCACTCAAAACCGTGACAGGTTTATCATCCACATTGGTCACATCAGCTGTGACGGTTACAGTCTTGGATTCAGGATCAAAGGTTGCTTTTGAATAGTGAACCTCGAGCTGATCGGTACGATAGTAAATTGGGGTGATCTCAGGCATGTTTTCTGGGGTCTGCGTGAGCGTACCGATGTTGTGGGTGTAACCCTTGGCACGATAATCGGCAAGCGCTGGGGCGAGTTTTGCTGCCAAGTCGAGTGCGTGCTTGTACTCAGGAGTATCGGCATAAGCTGGCAGACTGATGTTGTCGAGGCCGTTTTGAGCGACAATTGCCTCCTTGAGTGCAGCACCGAGCTTTCTAAATGCCTGATCGGTCTCCTTGTTGTAGTCCACTGACTCAAGCTTTGACTGGCGGACGTACTTCTTGAGATCCTCCTGTGGGATGTCGTCTTTGCGGTCAGCAAAGATCTCATCATATCGGACGTCCTCGATGGTATCTCCTGCCATAAAGAGCTCGAGGCGACCAACCAGACCCTGCTCAAGCGGGAGTGCAATGCTTAAGTAATACTTGCCAGAAGGTGTTTCGATGGCCTTGTTGAGCTCTTCGATTGAGGGGATGAAGGCATCACGCGCAGAGTTGCTAATGCCGCGGACACCCTGAAGCGGCATGTTAAGGCTCTGATACTGCATGAGTTGCCACTCGAGGAAATTGAAGGCATTTGGGGTGACCATGAGGGTCTCATGGGTGCGTGGAGAGAGTGCCTGGAAAAATCCGTAGCCGCTACGACGCTTGGTCTGATCAGCCCAGTAGGCATCATAATAATCAGCAGGACCGCGTTCGTTCATCTCAACATGAACGATTTTGCCATCATTGATCACGAGTTCAGTGGTGGCGATATAACCATTGTTAAATTCTTTCTCAGCACGGTAAAACTCACCCTCAGTAATACCAAGTGGCGGCTGAACCGTCCAAATCATGCGTTGATCTTTGATGTTTTGATCAACCTTAAAGGGGTTTTCTTCGCGCACATATCGAGGGGTTGCACCAGAAGCAGTGTCAAAGTGGAAATGAATGCCGTTGTAGACAACCTTATCCTGAGTAGAGCCTGCGATGGCACTGTTAGCGTTTGGCGTGAGGTCAACGACTGATGGGTCATAGTTGTAGGGAGTTGGCACCTCGTACGTAAACTTTTTGCCGAGACCATGCTCGTCAAGCTCATTATTTGCTGGTTTTTGAGCGACGGGCTGCTCTGCTTGCGTCTGTTCTGGCTGAGTCTTATTGCAGCCGACGAGCACGGGAGCTGCAAAGCCGAGACCCAGCGCGCAGGCTGCGCCAACACCTAAGACTAAGACACGTTTTTTGGTTGAAGGACGTGCTTGGTTTGCGTGTGCCATGTTTTCTCCTTTTGCTTGGGATCCATGATCTTTACTGTTGTCGATCGTGCGCAAAAAAAGAATGGGTCGGTTGTCCTAGTTTTCTAGTACAACCGACCCTGAGCTGGCATTTTGTTGCCCAGTTAACGTTTTTTCTGAGCCCTTGCGTTCTTTGTCATGAGGCGCTGCTGTGTTGGGGCTTAAAGCGCCTAGCGAATAGAAAGCGCATATGGCTGCGAGCGATCACCGTTATAGACGATGAAGCGCGCAAACGTTCCGAGCTTTTCTTCAGGTGCAAGTACCTTGTTTTCGAGGTTTCTCACCTCAACGCGGGTGTATGCCGACTTGTTCTTGAGGTGTCCCATAAATTCTTGCACTGTGGTTTCGGGCGTGAGTGGGGTATCGCCCTGAGCAATCGTGCCAAATGGCGTCACGCGATAAGTGGTACCAAAGTCGGGGCGAGCCACTTGTCCAGCTCCTGGAATCTCAAGATCGGGGTTGCCAGGGCCCGTACCCGGACCAGTTTCGCTAATAGGAGGAAGGGTGTTGCCACGCTTGAGCGTGAGCGACACGGTGATCTTGGTGCCGTTTTGCGCCACGATCAAAAGTTGGTCATTGCGCGTGAGCTTGGCGCTCAAGGGCTTCGCGTTGGCAAGCATAGGCTCCTGGCTCTTGTCGATGACGGCAAGTTGCTGAGCATCGTGGTTTTTAATGAGGTGACTGAGGAACTCCTGAACAGTCGTTTCGGTGGTGAGACTCAATACTCCACTCATGATGAGACGTGGCTCAGCCTGACGCTTAATGATGCGATAGCTTGGTGCATTTTGGGTCTTATCAGAATTAATATCGACCGATGAAAAACCAACGCCAGGCGTAATAGCGCTCTCATCAACACCGGTTACGGGGTCGGGGCCTGAGTCAGTATTGTCGTCTTCACTTGGGGTGTGAGTGCCAACCGCTGTACGTTCAAAGAGCGTAAATGGATCAGCGTGAGGGAAGACCTGGATGTGGCTTGTGGAAGCGACGTTATCGGTGAGGAAGGTGTAGGCTTCTGCGAGTGAAAGCTTCTTGTCGTTGTTGGTGTCACCGGCCATCGCATCTTGAGGCGTAACACCATAGGCGATTGAAAGCTGCTTGGTAAACTTACCGATCTTCTCTTGTTTATCTTCAAAGCTGTACTCATTTTCGCTCGAAGCGGTGAGCACCTTAAACTCAGGGGTCGTCAGATAATTGACAGCACGTTTAGGGCCCTCGTCCTCATCATCGTGATGATCAAGGGCAACAGCACTTTCTGCTGCATCACGAGCGATAACCTCAGTATCACCAAAGACGTTTGCTACGCCGTCGGTAAATGCTTCATGTTCAGCGGCTGTTGCGGTGGGGCGATCAAGCGCAAGCCCATCGATCTCATCGAGATCACTGTGAGAGGTAGCACCAGAAGTCGCATCAAACTCAGCGTTCTTACCGATAAAACCACCGGCGTTGCAGCAGTCGAGAATCAAGACCTTGGTACCAGGAACATCCTTGAGCGCCTCGTGCAACTCATCAACACTGACCCAGAGTGCATTTGCCTCATCTTGATTTTCTGGAACTGTATCTGCAGGGAAGATCATGCAAAGATAGCTCATGCCTTCTATATTGTTGCCATGGCCAGAGTAGTAGAGATAACTGACGTCTGACGGACGAGCATCCTTAAAGGCCTCTTTGAGCTTGGTAAAGAATTCTTGCTTGGTGGCGTCAACTGCGGTAGAAATCTGGCTAAAGCCGCCGACCTCAGTAAACTGGCTTGACTTAAAGATGTTGTTCATGAGTTTAAGGTCATTGACTGGGCCTGCGAGATCCATGCGGGGGTCACCATAGTTGGAATTTGCCACCATGAAAGCGCGATAGACTGGCTTGCTGCTCAGAACTACGAGCCTGCGCTCAACCTGCTCAGCATCACCTGTTCTTGCGCGTGACTCAAGGATGACTTGATCAGGCAGGATTGCCTCAGCGGCGATCTCGGTGGTTGCAAGTGCTCCGGTGCCGAGCTCCTCGTTGAGCGCATCAATGGTTGTAAAGCCAGCGGGTAGTTCATAGAAGTGATGAGTTGTGCCGGGGGCAACCTCAAGACTTTGGATGAGGGTGGTGCCAGTAGTGGTTGTTTGACCACTTGGGTCATCACTGTTTGCGTTAGCCACGATTGAGGTGGTGCTGAGTGAGGTGATAGGCTTGCCCTTCATGCCTAAGATAAGCCCTGAACCTGCTGGGTTTTCAGC
>JAEZXW010000097.1 GCA_023419515.1 Actinomycetes bacterium | reverse complement strand
CGGCATACTGTGCGACAAAATTCACGCCAAACGACCAGGATGCCATGTTGGCAAAAAGCGTCACCAAAAAGATAATGCTGATCAGCGTAAAGAGCCACGGGGCACCCTGAGCCATCTCTTGCACGGCGACAATCATGCCAAAGTCTGGATCGATCTGATCGGCCGGAATTGCTGCACCAATACCAAAGCTGCAAAAGAGATAAATTGCTGCAATCGCCAGGCCACCCATGATGATTGCCTTGGGGATGTCGCCCGACGGGTTTTTCATCGCGCCAGCAAACGTACAGATAACCTCAAAACCCATGAAGTTAAAAAGAATGATTGAAAGATACGTCAGAGCACTCGTGTTGGTAAGATCGGGTAGGAACGTCTTGGGTGACATGTCGCTCGCAAAGCCGTGATTCATCGCAAAGTAGATGCCTAGACAGCCAACGACCAGCGCAATCAGCACCTTAAGCACCGCGCCGCCGTTCAAAATCCACGCCGAATCTGAGACCCGCGAAAAACTCATCAAAACGACGATCCAAACAAAGGCAAGCTCAATCAGGATAACGGCAAGCAAATTAAACTCAACGCCAAAAACCATGCCGAGGATATCAGGGAACAGCGTGGCGAGCGATGCAATCCACAAGGGAAAGTTAATCCAGTAATACCACGCCACGCGGCTTGCCCAGCGATCGCCAAACGCCTCGCGAATCCAATCATAAAGACCGCCATCTGAGTCATAGGTCGTGCCAAGCTCAGCAACCACCATACCGTAGGGCAGCAAGAAGGTGATGATCAAAAAGATCCACCAGAAGAACTGCTGGTTACCAATGGCAGCGGCAGGGGCAGCAGCTTCGGCAACAAAGACCACACAGATAACAGAGAGGATGACGCTGATGAAAGAGAACTTTTTCTCAGCCATAGCAGACCTCCTTATGCTTACTTGCCAAGCTTGGAGAGCACAGCTTCCATACGTGCCTGCGCATCGCTCGCAGCCTGCTCATCAACCGTAGTCTGCGGGCAGAAATATGCTAGCAGTGCGCGAGTCGAGTGCTTGCGGTTTTCGGCCTCTTCCCAACACAGGCTCTGCGGGCCATCCATAACCTCGTCGACAACCTCCTCGCCACGCGAAGCGGGCAAACAATGCAAGAACTTGCACTGAGCTCCTGCCGCCTGCATCATCTCGGGCGTCACTTGATAGGTCGGATAAAAGATGGCCATGCGCTCCTCTTTTGAAAGCTCAGCATCATAGAGGCCATACCAGACATCGGTATAGATAAAGTCAGCACCCTCAAGGCATGCAGGATCATCGCTCACGGCCACTGAACCGCCAGAAATCTCGCAGTTCTTGCGGCCAACAGCCAGAAGCTCCTCAGAAATCTGATGACCTTTTGGTCCATAATGAACAAACTCCATGCCCATCTTTGAGGCGATGAACATCTCTGAAACGCAGACCTGGGTGCAGTCACCCACAAAGACAAGCTTGCAATCCTCGATTTGCTTACCTGCTGGCAGGTTTTCGATCATCGTCAACAGATCGCCGAGCTCTTGCGTGGGATGGTTGTAGTCGGACATACCGTTGATGACAGGGGCAGCCGAATAACGAGCGAGGTCGGCAACATCCTTATGACGATCAACACGTGCCATCAAAATATCGACGAGCGAACCCATGACGCGAGCAGAATCCTCGATGGTCTCATGTCCACCAAGCTGAATGGTGCCTGGCGCATAGAACTGGGCATGGCCGCCGAGATCGGTCATTGCCGTCTCAAATGAAATACGCGTACGCGTTGAAACCTGTTGAAAAATCATGCCGAGCGTTTTGTTTTTCAAAAGCTGCGGATAGCGTCCCGCTTTGATCATCGCCTTCATGGACGAGGCAAGCTCGATCATGTCGAGGAGCTCTTCCTTGGTAAAGTCATTGGTATCGATGAAATCCTTAACGCCCATCAAAAACCTCCTTGGTTTGATGCGAGAAGCGCAAATGCCTCTCCTTGTTGATCAGCACGCTTAAGCTCCGCGCGGATCAGCCAGCATGCTTAATCATCAACCTTCGATGACTTCACTCTCGCACAGTGCGCGCAAAGTACTAGTCTCAAACGAGATTAGTCGTGAAAATTTTGCTTCTCTACCCAAAATAAACCTCCACAACCTGCCCGTTTTGAGCATGTATAGAATAGAGAGGGATTTGGGAGGTGTGTCGTGCAGACACTGTTTTTTGTCTACACCATCTGTATGCTCCTTGCCTGCGTCACCGCCGGCGCCCTTGCCCTGGCGGCGTATTTTGTCTCGCGGCGAAAAAACATGCTCTGGTCGATGGCGTTTTTCCTCTTTTATTTTTTAGACCTCGCCCTCATCTTTCAATACGAATACTCCGGACAAAACATGGCATTTGCCATGGAAGCGTTTTATTCCGTCGATCACCCGATCTTAAAGACGCTTTTTGCACTCGGTGCCTGCCAATGTATCTGGCTGATCACCTGCGACATCTGTCAGGAACAGCGTCGTCTGCTACTCGTGGCGCCCGGTATTGTTTTTGTCGCCTGTTCTACCGCGGTGCTTGTGGGTCTTGATGATTCTGCTTTTCGCCAGTGGCTCTACTACAGCTTGCGACAACTGTTCTTATGCTGGTGCTTGATTTACCTAGCCGTGCAATACATGCGACTCAAAACCTCTCCCCAAAAGCTTTTCTTGAGTCGCTACAAGTTAAGCTATCTCATCGCAGGCATCTTTGTGCTGCTCATCAGCATCGAAGACATCATGATGATCTTGCTCTGGCATCCCGGGCAGATAGCGATCGATAATCTCTTTCCGCTCTATATCAGCGAGCGCAATTTTTCTGAGAACTTTTTAATGCTCTTTTTTGCCGGTCACGTCTTGAGAAGCGCGGCAGAAACTCTGCGCCTGCGTTTTCACGAGCCACCCAGCGCTGAGCAAAGTTTTACGCACCAGCAAATCGAAGCGTTGCTACCCGCCTACGCTGAGCGCCATCACTTTACTGCGCGTGAGCAAGAGGTTGCCCACCTCATTTTACTCGGGTATGACAACCAAAACATTGCTTCTCACCTACAGCTTGCCTTAGGTACGGTCAAGGCACACGTGCACCATATCCTGCATAAGACGCAAACGGTCGACCGACAGGGATTCATCCAACATTTTTGGCAGGAATGATGTGGCGAGCGATGCGACGCAGCCAGTCAATCTGGAGTCGCTATCGACTTGTTGCAAATGTAAGCAAGCTCCAATTGTTGTGTGGGTTATAGTGGCCAAAAAAACTCAACGAACAGGAATAAGCATGTCATCTCATCTTGGGCCAATTCACTACAAAATGTTTGAGCGTATCCTCGCAACCCAAGCGCTCGGCAACCGTATTTTGCGAGATCAGCCCCATATCTTGCAAACGCTCGATCAGCATCTTGCGCCCATTGATGGCTCACAACCACTCGACGCCCTCATTGATCAGGCAAATATTCACGGCTGGCTGCAGGCGTGCGTTGATCGCGTTGAGGCACGTCTTGCCTTTGCCGCTCAACAAACACCCGATGCAGCCGACCTTTTTTATCAAGCGGGATATGAGACCCGACAGGCTCAACTAGCAGCAGGCGCAAGCGAAAACTTTGCCACGGCGCGCGAGGTCTTTTTGGCCATCAACGATCTGTTGCTCGATGGCATGCCTTGTGACGGGGCACTCGCAGCACAGATGGACGAGGATGGCTCGGTCTATCTCATTCAACGCCTTGATGTTCACGAGCCATTCTGGAACAACCCGCTCGAGATTAACCCCGATGATTCTCTTGATAACACCTGCGAAGGCAAGCATGAACATCACCATGATCACAATGACGAGCAGATTGTACATCTTGAGGCAGCAGGTGAAGAAGAGTTGGCTGCACTCAAAGAGTCAGCCAAAGGCCAGCTTAAACTCAAGCCATTCCAGCTCATGCGCTATTACTGGTTGAATGGATTTTTGCATGGCAGCTCATGTGGCGTAAAGGCATTGGGCGCCACTGATCTTATGATCTATCGACGCGAGGAGCACTAGCACCATCCCGCGGTTTATCCCCATGCGATAAACGCTACGCCTACGCGATCGCCCGCTGCTTTTTGCTACGCTCAAGAGCAAGCGCATACATGCGGGCGACCTCTTCTTGCTCACTCTTCATTCCCTCGTTATGAGCATAGACCTTGAGGCGCTTGAGCTCTCGAACAAGGAAGAAGAGTACTACCGTGGCAGAAATCGAATCGGCCATCGGCGTGACGAACACAATACTACTGAGCGGCGAGATTCCCAAAAGATTTGGCAACACACGCGGCAAGATATAAAGCAGTGGCAATAGCAAGATGATTTGGCGGGTCAACGAAAGCACCGCCGCCTTGAGGGGCTGACCCGTTGACTGGAAGTAGTTTGCGCCGATCACCTGAATTGGAATAATAGGCATGAAAATCGTGAATGTCTTGAGTGCCTTAACCGAAAACTCGATGTATTGATCAGGCAGACCAAATAGCCTCACCACAGGTTCTGGATTGATGTGGCAATAGAGCCAAAAGACTGAGGTCAAAGCAATCGAAAAGCCTAAGGTCACAAAGCAGGCATGCCGCACACGATGGTAGTTATGTGCACCGTAATTAAAACCAACGAGCGGCTGCATGGCGATCGACATGCCGATGATCGGCATGATGAACAACATAACAATCTTGTTGACCGTACCAAGCGTTGCCAAGCCACCATCAACGCCGAGCGGATCAACCGCACCAAAGATAGCAATCTGGGCATTTAAGAAAAGTGAGATCGCAGCACTTGCCGCCTGCAACGCGAATGTTGCACCACCGAGGCCGCAAATAGATAGCACGAGCGGACGAGACAAGCGCAGCAGCGAGCGCCTCAAACGCATCGAGGCATGACGAGAGCAAAAGTAACCAACAACAAAGAACGAGGTTGCAGCCTGACCGATGACCGTTGCAAGCGCTGATCCAAAGACGCCCCAGCCCATCCAGGCAACAAAGACAACGTTAAGCAGGATGTTAACTACACAGCCCGTCAACATGGTGAACAGCGCAATCAGCGGCTTGCCGTCAGTGCGGATAAAGTTATTCAGACCAAGACCAGGTGCCTGCAAAACAAAGCCTGCCAAGAGCACCATCATAAACTGGTAGGAATAATCATAGTTCTCAGGAGTTGCTCCGCAAAAATAAAGAATCGGCTTGATGAAGATCATGCCGATCACCGTCACCACAAGCGCGATGAGCATCAAAAGCGAGAATGTGTTGGACAAATAGCGATTTGCCTCGATGGACCTGCCTTCTCCGAGCTTAATAGCAGCAGCTGCATTACCACCAGCGCCCAGCCACATCGAAAACGCACCGAGTAACAACATGCCAGGCAAGATGACGGTAGTCGCCGCAATACCGAGGTCACCCACGTAGTGACCGATAAAGATGGTGTCAATAACGTTGTAAAGCGAACCAACGCAGGTTGCAAGAATTGAGGGAAAGGCGTACTCGGTTAAGAGCTTTCCGACAGGTGAGACTCCCAATCGGTTTGGCTGAGGGATGATCTCGCCGCTCTCATCGGTAACCTGCGGGCGAACATCCTTACTCAACACCTTACTGCTCATGGAAGTAACCTTCATACCTTTCGTCTCAACAGATGGCGAACCCACTATCATCGTGCGCAATACTGAGTAGCTCATCTCAGGCGCACAAGCTGCGCCGCAAAAGATTTGCCAGGGCGCACAAGACCCCTCATGATCTCAAGGAACCATCATATCTTGGGCGTGATTTGCTCGTCTTATTAAATCGCGGAACTTGTACAATACGCCTCACCACAAGGCGGGCGCAACCACTTTTTTGGCGTACTTTTGAGGCTGCGGCTTGGGGCAGCTTTTTGCAGACTTCATCTTGAGGCTATTTTTTGAGGCTTCCAAAGATGCCACGCAAAATCTGATTGCCGATACTACGCCCCACCTTTGACGTCATCGTGTTGAGAGCTGCATCTCCAATCTTTTGCGCCACGCTCTTTTTGCGACGACCGGTGCTCGTCTTTGTTCCAAAGATGAGGTCTCCCACGAGCTCCTCGATTGCCTCAACAACTGGCGACTCAGGAGACTCGGTAGACGTTGCAGACGAACTCCTTGGGGTGCCCGTGCTTGGAGTATCCGGCGCAGCTGCAGCCGTCGAAGCGCCATCGGCTGCCTGCATCGCCTTTGCCTGCAAAAGCTCATAGGCACTCTCGCGATCTATTACCTGCTCATAACGGGCGCGCAGTGGTGAGGCTGCAAGAG
>JAEZXW010000033.1 GCA_023419515.1 Actinomycetes bacterium | reverse complement strand
AGTTATCCGTGCGATGCCAAGTCTCGGCGTTCAGGTGCAAGATGGTGCAACCGCGCTCTATGCCCCTGATCCCATTGATCCAACTGACCATAAGATCGCGCTTTCCCTTTTTCAGAGCGTCGGATACGCACGCTTTGTGACGGAAGATCAGCTCAACATTGTTGGGGCGCTTGCGGGGTCAACTCCCTCATACTTTGCTCTCGCAATTGATGCGCTTACGCTGGCAGGAGTAGCAGAGGGTCTCGATGCCAAGTCTTCGCGCGAGTTTGCCCTGCATTCCATGCGCTCGACCGCCGAGCTTTTGCTTCAAGGTGATTTGCATCCGCGTGAGCTTATGGAGCGTGTTCAGTCACCTGCTGGCACCACGGTGTATGGCACCTTAGCCGCTAAGGATCTGATCGAAGAAGGCTTTTGTCAAGCTGCCCGTACCGCAATTGCTCGCACGCGTGAGCTCGCTGCTCGCTAACCAAAGGGGTGTTTCTCGATTATGCACACGCTTGAAACGGCTCTCATCACGCTTATCAACGCCTATATGATGGTGCTTTTTGTTTCGGTCATCCTATCGTGGTTTCCCAATAAAAGCGGGCTTTTGCTCGATCTTTCAACTGCTCTTGAAACCTTGACAGCGCCGCTGCTTGATGCAATCAGGCGCTTTATGCCACAGACGGGCATGATCGATTTTTCGCCGATTATTGCATTCATTCTGTTAAATTTTCTCGTGTATATAATTCGCGCTATACTCTAACGACAGCTCAGATAAGGCGAGCTTACGAAAGGACTTGATATGAGCATCACTCCGCAAGACATTCAAGATCAGCGCTTTTCTGAGGCAAAGCGTGGCTATGATCCTGTAGAGGTTGATAATTTTCTTGAGCAGGTTTCTGCTGAAGTTGAGGCCATGCTGCACAAGATCGCCGATCTGAAGGGTCGCTTGACTAACGCTGAGGCGCGTCTTGCCCAGACCGAGCAGGGCAACCCTCAGGCTACCGTTGCTGCCATGCCACCGGTTGCTCCACAGCCGCAGGCTGCAGATGCTCAGCAGGTTGGTTCTGTGCTCATTATTGCCCAGCAGACTGCCGATAAGAT
Organism: Actinomycetes bacterium; assembly: GCA_023419515.1. Classification (GTDB taxonomy): domain Bacteria; phylum Actinomycetota; class Coriobacteriia; order Coriobacteriales; family JAEZXW01; genus JAEZXW01. Next base: position 5,810 of record JAEZXW010000033.1, on the reverse strand, counting down.
CGTGGCTGATGCCCGTCACGAGGCTGACTCCATCCGCTCTGAGGCAGACAGTCGTTCACGCGAGATCATCCGCAAGGCGCTCAAGGAGAAGGAGACTGAGCTTGCTGAGATCGAGCGCCTGAAGGCAAGCCGCGAGGAGTTCCGCTCCAAGTATCTTGAGCTGATCAAGCATTTTGAGGATGAAGCTCACTCAGTGTTCCCTGAGGCAATGATTGCCTCTCCATACATGACTGGCTCAGCAAATCAGGCACCTGCTGCAAAGCCAGCACCAGCTGCTCAAGAGCCTGCCAACCCATTTGACGCTCCAGTTGATAGCGTTGACACTGACGACTTGGACTAAGCGCTTACTGAATGAGCGCTCTTCGACATTTCAGCGCCGTGTGAGCGCTGCGTTTTTAGACATTAAGCGTTCCCGCTGGTTATTCACCGGGAGCGCTTTTTCATAGGTTGATGCGTTTGCAGGAACGAAGGCATCGGGGAAGTGTTGCACGCGAGTGAGCTGCTGTGCGTAGGCGAGTCACGTTACTCGAGCGAATTACTTTGTTTGAATAGAGACATCGAGAAGCGCAAGTGGACCTATAAGCCGGATTCTGTCGTTGAAGGCCTACATTTATCTTCGCGGGCAACCCGAGCACAAGGCCAAGCATCCTTATTGTGCTCCTATTTGCCCTTGCTTCAGAAGGGGTTTGCCAAGCTGTGTTGTTACCAACACACTGGTGCGCTCTTACCACACCGTTTCAGCTTTTCTCGCTCTTGGCGCGTGAGGCGCTAAAAGCGGGAGTTTTCTTTTCTGTGGCACTTTCCATCGGGTCACCCCGTCCAACTTCAAGTTGGCATCTCGCTTGGTGAAGTCCGGACTTTCCTCATACCAAATCTATCTGATGACAGTGGCACGCGTAGAGCCCAGTCCACTTGCGCGTTCTGTAGTGTAGCATGTTTTTCCCTGCTTGCGTGCGGTGTCCTCGATGACTATCATGGGCACAATGAGTACAATGACCTCGACAGATTCTCACGATGTATCCTTGGGTGATACGCCGCCGCTTGCCACAATTGCCGTTGCATGCGTGGTGAGAAATGAGGCAGAAGCACTCAAGACGCTTCTGCGCGACATCACTCGCCAGACCTATCCGCACGGGCTCATTGAGGTTATCCTTGTGAACTCGTCGTCAAGCGATCACACTGCTCAGGTCATGAAAAATTTTGCACGCAGCGCTGTGCGTCCGAGTGAGGGAGAGCGCTTTACTCCCTTTTCTCGTGTGACAGTGATCGAGAATGAGAGCATCTCACTGCCAACGGGTGTAAATAAGGCAATTCAGAACACGACAGCTGAATCGTTTGTGCGCATTGATGCCCATGCTCGCATTCCTGCTGATTTTCTTGAGTCGTGCGTCAAGTGCCTCAATGGCGATCCTGAGCGAGCCGTTTGTGGCGGCAGGCGCATTGCGCTCACCGCGCAGGGCAAGCCCATACAAGAGGCGCTCGTTGTTGCCGATGAATCTGCCTTTGGTGCTCAGTTGTTTTCTCAGATAGCGTATGCCGACCCAGGTTGGGTTAATGCGGTTTTTCACGGCTGTTATCGCATGAGCGTCTTTCGAGACGTTGGTACGTATGATGAGCGCTTGTGGCGAAGTGAAGAGGCTGACATGAGTTATCGACTCAAGAAAAAGGGCTATCGCGTCTACTTTGATCCACGGATCGTCTCATATCAGATCACGCGCTCAACCCTCGCAGGGCTGTTGCGCCAGCGTCAACTCAATGGCTTTTGGATGGCGCGTACCTTGTTTATCCAGCCTCGAGCCGTTTCATTTGCGAGTCTCATTCCGGCATGCTTGTTGGGCATTCTGCTTGTGAGTGGCTTGTTTGCCTTGGTGTTCCAAAGTCCTCAGTTTTTTGTGGTGTGCGTCGCACTTTATCTCATCACCTGTTTTGCCATGAGTATTCATGCCGCATCTCAGGCGCGTAAACAGTATGTGACCTATGTAATTCTGCCTGCTATCTTTGTACTGCTTCATGCTGCCTTTGGTTTTGGAACATGGCAGGGATTTGTCTCGGGGTTTTTTTCGTGGCTTTCTCATCGCTCTTGAGTGTGATGTGGAAAGCTCAGGCGGTATGCGGCAGGAGTGGAACCGCCGGCGCTTGTTATCCTCGCGGCACATGCATGCCGTTTTTAAAATCTCGTCTGGCAAAATGTTCGATTTTGATGGTGTGCACATATGTAACAGCTGCTTTTGCGGGCGTTGATACACTGTAGTGAACATGAGACAAAAACAATGTTATCGCTGCAAAAACGGTGAGAGAGGGGATTCACGTGACCAAGCGTGAAGAACAAACCACAGCACCAGCGTTTGATCTTTTGATCAGTGAAGAAGAGCTTGCCGATGCCATGTCGCCCTGTGGGTCGACACCAGTTTCGGTGAGTCTGCCGATGGGTCATGCTGGCGGGCATCCCGCGGGAATTCCGATGGGCGGTCACCCAGGAGGTCATCCAGGTGGTCATCCAGGGGGTCATCCAGGGGGTCACCCAGGAGGTCATCCAGGGGGACTGCAGCGCTACGGCGGATCACGCTCAACAGGCTTTCGTCCTGGTGGCGGTCCTCAGGCGATCGAGTTCCAAAAGCGCTACAAGATGCAAGCCCCGCGTATCATCGCATGGGAAATTACTCGCTCGTGCAACCTTGCCTGTGCCCACTGTCGTGCTGATGCCATGCTCGAGCCTTACCCTGGTGCGCTGACCCTTGATGAAATCAAGGCGACCATCGATGACATCTGTTCGATCACCAACCCTATCCTCATCCTGACGGGCGGCGAGCCGCTCATGCGTGAGGACATCTGGGACATCATCGATTACGCGCGCGAAAAAGGTGCAAGTCCGGTGGTTGGCACCAATGGCATGCTTATCACCCCTGAGGTTGGCCGTAAGCTCAAAGAACATCGCATTCCGCGTGTCTCGGTCTCAATTGACTTTCCTACCAAGGAAGAGCACGATGCCTTTCGCGGTCAGGAGGGTGCTTTTGAGGCAACGATTGAGGGCATCAAGAACTGCAAGGCAAACGGAGTGGGCGTTCAGATCAACACCACGGTCACCAAGATGAACCATACGCGCTTGGAGCAGATGCACGATTTAGCGCTCGAGCTCAATGTCGATGCGCTCCATCTGTTTTTGCTCGTTCCGACGGGGCGCGGTGAGGATCTCAAGGCGGTCGAGCTCACGAGTCAGGAGTACGAAGATGCGCTGACTTGGGCATACGATCGTCAAAAAGAGTCCCCCATGCACTTTAAGCCAACCGATGCGCCACAGTACTATCGCATCGTTCATCAAAAGGCAGTCGAGGAAGGCTCCAAAATTTCAGCTGAGCAATACGGCTTGGATGCGATGACCCGTGGTTGTCTCGGCGGCATTACTTTTGTCTTTATCAGCCATACGGGTGATGTGCAGCCCTGTGGTTACTTCGATATGCAGCTTGGCAATGTCAAGGAGCGTCCGTTTTCAGACATCTTTGTGAACTCGCCAGTTTTTAATGACCTGCGTGCCTACAGCAAGCTTTTAACCGGTAAGTGCGGCATGTGTGAGTATCGCGGCGTATGCGGTGGTTGCCGTGCTCGCGCCCTTGCCAAGACGGGCGATTACATGGATGAAGAGCCATTCTGCGCCTTCGTCCCCAATAAGATGAAGCGTCAGTTTGAGGAGTTGCTTGCATGACACACAAAAACAAGCATGGCTTGAATGATTTTCAAGCAGCGGTGCTCGGCAAAATTCAGTCGGGCTTTCCCATTGAGTCTCGTCCGTATGAGGTGCACGCTACTGAGCTTGAAAGCACTGAAAATGAGGTTTTTTCCTGCGTCAATGAGCTTAAAGAGGCAGGGATCATCAGGCGACTCGGTGCAATCTTTGATGCCAATCATCTCGGATATACTTCAGCGCTCTGCGCTGTTAGCGTTCCTGTTGAGACGGATGTTGATAAGGTCGCTGATTTTATCAACCAATACATCAACGTGACCCACAACTATGAGCGCCCTGGTCACTACAACATTTGGTTTACCTTGATTACACCTTCGCTTTTTGAGGCTCGCGTGATCCTCAATGAGATTGCGGTTAAGACCGGTTATAGCGACATACTACACTTGCCAACCAAGCGCCTTTACAAGATCCGCGTTGACTTTAACGTCGGCGGCAAGGATAAGGATGGAGCAGAAAAGAGCGGCAAATCGGCTGCAAGCGCGCAGGTAAAACCTGATGTGCCAGCCACTCCAGCAGTGCGCAAACCCTACATCGATCCAGCCTCAATCGTGCCCGAGGCATATTCAGAGATCGACAAGGCACTCGTGCGTGAACTACAGAGTGATCTGAGCGGACATCTTCGTCCGTTTGAGTTTGTTGCTCAGCAGACCCACGGCATTGATGGGTTTGAACTCGGTGAACGTGCTGTATTGCAGCGCGTGAGAAACTGGAAGTTCAACGGCACTATCCGTCGTTTTGGTGCAGCAATTAGGCATCATCGTGTCGGTTACAGTCACAATGCTATGTGCGTGTGGGATGTTCCCGATGACATCGTCACCACCGTCGCTCCACTGCTTGCCGATCGCAAGACGGTAAGCCACTGCTATGAGCGCCCGCGCCAAGAGACATGGCCTTCAAATCTCTATACAATGGTTCATGGTAATAGCGCCGAGGAGTGCGAGGCCATCGTTGATCAGATGTTTGTTGAGTTGGCAGAAGCGGGGCTTGATGATCGAGTTGAACGCCCTTGCATGCTCTATTCAACGCGTGAGTTCAAAAAGGTTTCTATGAGGTATTTCATGGAAGACATGAAAGGCAGTGAGGGGTAGCGATGTCAGACTGTGCTGCAAGCTGGACCGGTAAGATCGGCTCGATGGAGAAGAGCACCCAGGCTTTTGCCCGCGCTAAAGAGGTAATTCCTGGCGGTGTGGATTCTCCGGTGCGTGCATTTCGCTCTGTGGGTAACGATCCTATCTTTTATGATCGTGCAAAGGGTCACTTGATTTGGGATCTCGACGGCAACGTGTACGTTGATTTCATCAACTCATGGGGTCCGATGATCTTAGGTCACGCTTTTGAGCCGGTGCTTGAGGCGGTTGCTGAGGCGCTTGCGCGTAGTACCTCGTTTGGTGCTCCTTGTGAGGCCGAGACTCTGCTCGCAGAAACCATCTGCAAGATTGTTCCTTCCATTGAGCGCGTACGTTTTGTCTCGAGCGGTACTGAGGCGACGATGACGGCGCTGCGCCTTGCTCGTGGTTATACCGAGCGTGAGAAGTTCATCAAATTTGAGGGTAACTATCACGGCCACTCAGATGCACTTTTGGCTGCTGCTGGCTCGGGCGTTGCAACCCTCAACATTCCTGATACCCCCGGTGTGACTCGCGGTGCGGTGGGTGATACCTTGCTTGCACGCTACAACGATCTTGAGTCGGTTCGTGCGTGCTTTGAGACTAACGAGGGTCAGGTTGCTGGCGTGATCGTTGAGCCAGTCGCGGGCAACATGGGCGTTGTTTTGCCAGAGCCCGGCTTTTTGGAGGGCCTGCGCGAGCTTTGCACCAAGCATGGCGCGCTCTTGATTTTTGACGAGGTTATCACCGGCTTTCGTGCGTCGCTCGCCGGTGCCCAAGGTCTCTTTGGCATCACGCCTGATATCACCACCTTTGGCAAGATCATCGGTGGCGGTTTTCCGGTTGGCGCACTCGGTGGTCGCGCTGAAGTTATGGATGCCTTGGCTCCGGTGGGTCCAGTCTATCAGGCAGGTACGCTTTCGGGTAATCCTATCGCTATGGTGGCAGGTCGCGTCATGCTCGAG
>JAEZXW010000101.1 GCA_023419515.1 Actinomycetes bacterium | reverse complement strand
TTGGTAGAGCGCTCGGTTCGGGACCGAGAGGTCGTGGGTTCAAATCCCGTCAGCCCGACCATCTATTCTTCCTAAAAACTTGTTTTCAAAATCTTGACAAAAACCGCTTGTGAACTGCGGTGATAATTTCATGTCCGACCCTCTTGCTAGGCTGTTGCTATCAAAAGATTAGAGCATTAAGGAGTTTGGCATGGCAACACAGATGAGTCTCTTTACGGTTGAAGCATCTGCTGATCGTATGCCCTTAAAAACCGCACGCAAGCGCAGTCCACGTCAGCAGGCAAGCTATCGCCGATATGTTATGCGTGCTGCCCGTCGTGGTAAGAAGGATGATCAATCAAGGCTGATGGTGCAGCGCGCTGTTATTGCTTCGATCATTGCCGAGCTTAAAAGGGCAGGCAAAAGTCCTCAGATGATCTATGAGTATGTCGCACATGAGTACGCAGATCGACTGAACGCTCAGGACTTGGCGTATTATGCGCAATCTCTAGGGGTTTTTGCCGCCTAGTGCTCGAGTCTGGTCTTTTTTGGTATCGGGTGTATACTTTGCATTTACAAGATTGTCCAAACAAAGTGACTGTGTCCTGCGAGGTCAGGGCTCGGCATGACGTTACGGAGAGTATTCATGAAATTTCTCGGCATGGGTGTACCAGAGCTACTCATCATTTTGGTTGTCATTCTGGTTATCTTTGGTCCAAAAAACCTGCCAAAGCTTGGTAATGCCTTGGGTAAGACCGTAAAGAACATCCGCCAAGGCATGGAAGACGATAAGGAAGAGAAGAAGGAAGTCGTCGGCGAGAAAACCGTTGCACAGATTGAGGCAACGGATGAGGATGCCGATGTCGAAGAGGTTGTCACCACAACCAAAACTACTAAGACCACGGTTTCCAAGTAGTCTTTGTCCCTTAACCTTCATGAGCGCTTGCAGCAACGCTCCAGGTGCTTGTAAATATGAAGAGCCGGTGCTCACTTTTGATGGGCACCATCTGCCGTACAAGATCCGCTCTTGTACGGCGCTCTTGTCTTTACTCACCATGTCGCTGGCTGGATTGAAAGTCATGTTGAGATCGTAACCATGGTGAACCGAGGAAGTTTGATCTTCGTTTCTTGCAGACGATTTGTCCCTACAAGGAGAGATAGACACGATGGCAAAAGAAATTGTACTTACCGTTGAAGGCCGCGAGAAGCTCCTCGAGGAGCTTGAGTATCTAGAGACCGAAAAGCGTGCCGAGGTTGGTCAGCGCATCAAGGTTGCGCGTGAGTTTGGTGACATCTCTGAAAACTCAGAGTATGTCGACGCTAAGAACGAGCAGTCTTGGGTTGAAAGCCGTATTCTCGAGATCACCGACATCCTCGCGCATAGCACGGTGGTTGAAACACCCAAGCGCTCAAGCAAGGTCTCCATTGGTCAGACTGTGACGCTTGAGGATGCCAAGGGCAAGGAGCTTGTTGTGACTCTTGTTGGCACGACCGAGGCAGATCCGGTGAACGGCCGTATCTCGAATGAGTCCCCCATGGGACAAGCTCTTATTGGCAACAAGAAGGGCGATGTTATTGAGGTGCAGACTCCTTCTGGCAAGGTGAATAAGTACACCATCATGAAGGTTGCTTCTAAGTAAATTCGTGAGTTTTACCGCAGGCGACGCCTCCATAAGGGTCGCCTGTCTTATGTATCTGTGCAAATGAAAGGCGCAAAGCGATGGAAGAGCAAAAGACAGAAGTCATGATTGAGGACGACCCTATCCAGGTTCGTAAAAATAAACGCCTTGCTCTTATCCAGGCAGGTCAGGATCCATATGGCCACAGCTTTGACCCAACGCACACCAATCAAGAGCTCATTGATGCCTATCAAGATCTGGCGGATGGCGAGTCGGTTGACGTGACGGTCGTCATTGCTGGTCGTATTATGGCAAAGCGTGGTCAGGGCAAGGTCACCTTCTTGACTTTGCGCGATCACACCGCCGACATCCAGATCTTTGTCCGTATTAACGCAGTGGGCGAAGAGGCGTACGAGGAGATTCGCTCCTTTGACGTGGGTGACTGGATCGGTGTGACCGGAACCATTATGCGCACTCGTCGCGGTGAGCTCTCGGTCGCACCAGACAAAGCACAATTGCTCTCAAAGTCCTTGCGTCCACTCCCAGAAAAGTATCACGGACTGACCGACAAAGAGACCCGTTATCGCCAGCGCTACGTGGATCTCGTAATGAACCCTGAGGTTAAAGACGTCTTCACCAAGCGCTTCAAGATCATTTCTGCGATCCGCTCTTACATGCAGGCGCAAGGCTTTTATGAAGTCGAAACCCCGATGCTGCATCCTATTCCGGGCGGCGCTAATGCTCGTCCGTTTATTACGCACCACAATGCGTTGGATCGCGATTTTTACTTGCGCATTGCTCCTGAACTTTATCTTAAGCGCCTGCTTGTCGGTGGTTTTCATCGTGTATTTGAGCTCAACCGTTCATTCAGAAATGAGGGCATTGACCAGCGTCATAACCCTGAGTTTACGATGGTCGAGGCATATCAGGCATATTCCGATATCAAGGGCATGATGGAACTGACCCGCGGTATGATCCTGGCGGCTCATCGTGAAGTCTTTGGCGAGACCCCTGAGCTTGTCTATCAGGGTCAAACCGTGTCCATGCTTGATGAGTGGCAGAGCATTACGATGCTCGATGCTGTTAATGGGTATCTTGAAGAGCAAGGTATCGCCGCGGTCTCGCTCGATAGCTCAATTGAGGAGCTTGCTGAAGTGTGCCAGCGCCTTAATATCGAGGTCAAGCCAGGCTGGACGCAAGGTAAGTTTATCGCTGAGATCTTTGACGAGAAGGTCGAGCGCATGCTTATCCAGCCAACATTTGTTATCGATTATCCCGTTGAGGTAAGCCCACTTGCCAAGAAGAAGCAGGACGACCCTCGACTGACTGATCGCTTTGAACTTTTTATCTGTGGCCGTGAGTTTGCCAATGCATTTTCTGAGCTTAACGACCCAGTTGATCAGGAGGAGCGTTTTGCTGCGCAGGTCGAGGCAAAGCGTCAGGGCGATGATGAGGCGATGGCCTACGACACCGATTACATTCGCGCGCTTGAGTATGGCATGCCGCCTGCTGGTGGCATGGGTCTTGGTATCGATCGCCTCGTCATGCTTTTGACCGACCAGCCTTCGATCAGGGACGTGCTGCTTTTTCCACACATGCGTAACGAGGTTCTCTAACTGATCACCACCGGGGGAGGGTGCCATGTTTGAAAAGTTCAACGATGATGCCAATGCGGTATTAGCCCGCGCGCAAAGCCTTGCCTCCGAATCTGATGCCAATTACGTCGGAACCGAGCACATCCTGCTTGCACTTTTGGCTGATGAGCAGTCGATTCCTTCCCAGGTTTTGGCTGTGTTCAACGTCAAACGTGAAAAAGTTGAAGAGGAGGTTAAGCGTTCTGCGTATAACCACTTTTCAAATGCTGGTGGTCACGTTCCGTTTACGCACAATGCCAAGCTCGCGCTTGAGGGAGCGCTCAAAGAATCCCTTATCCTTAATCAGACGCATATTGCGCCTGAACACTTGTTTTTAGGTATCTTGCGCGTCGAGGGCTGCGCGGCCATCCGAGTATTTTTGGGTCTTGATGTGTCGATCATGAGTCTTCGCGAGACGACGATGCAGTTTATCACCAAGGCAAAAAAGTCGCCCTTTGCAAGCCCGCGCAAGTCAAGCGCATCAACGGGATCATCTCGACCTTCACGACCAAGCCAAGGGCCTGGTCCGTTTGGGATGTTTGGTATGGGTGGCCCCATGCAGCAAGAGCATGAGGAGGGCTCAGGAAGCCTTCTCGTCGATCATTCAATCGATCTCACTGAGCGCGCCCGTGAGGGCAAGCTTGATCCAGTCATTGGTAGAAGTGCTGAGATTGAGCGTATGATCCAGGTGCTGGCTCGCCGCTTTAAGAATAACCCGCTCATCTTGGGTGATCCTGGTGTTGGAAAGACTGCGCTTGCTGAGGGATTGGCGCAGCTCATTGTGAGTGGAGAAGTCCCCGAGATTTTGCAACACAAGCGCTTGTTGACCCTCGACGTTGCTTCAATCGTTGCTGGTTCGCGCTACCGCGGTGAGTTTGAGGAGCGTCTTAAAACCATCATCGCCGAGGTGCAAGAGGCAGGAGACATCATCCTTTTTGTTGATGAGATGCACATGCTCGTTGGCGCGGGATCAGCCGAAGGCTCAATTGATGGTGCCTCCATCTTAAAGCCCGCGCTTTCTCGTGGTGATATCCAGATCATCGGTGCGACGACCCTCGATGAGTACCGCAAGCGACTTGAGCGCGACTCAGCATTTAAGCGTCGTTTTCAGCCTATCATGGTCAACGAGCCCACTAAGGAACAGGCGTTTGAGATTCTACTCGGCTTGGTTGATACCTACGAGAGTTTTCACCACGTGCGCTATACGCCTGAGGCGATCAGCGCGGCGATTTCGCTTTCTGATCGCTATATCCAAGATCGTTTTTTGCCTGATAAGGCGGTTGACGTGCTCGATGAGGCAGGCGCTCGCATTCGCCTCGTCGGTCAAGAGATGCCGCCAGAAATTGTGGCGATCGATGCTGAGCTGCAAGAAGTGACTGCCGCTAAAACCAAGGCAATTGAGGCGCAAGCCTTTGAAGAGGCAGCTTCGTGGCGCGATAAGGAGCAGGGCCTACTTGCTCAGCGCAGTGAGTTTGAACAGCAGTGGCGCTCATCTGAGCAAGACACTATCCGTGAAGTAACTCCTGAGCACATTGCTGATGTGGTCTCACGCATGAGCGGCGTGCCCGTTACTTCAGTCACCGAGACTCAGGGCGACAAGCTGCTGCGCATGGAATCAATCTTGCATGAGCGCATCGTCGGCCAGCATGAGGCGGTGAGCTCGGTATCTCGTGCCATGAGGCGCTCACGCGCAGGTCTCAAAGATCCTCGTCGCCCAAGTGGATCATTCTTGTTCCTTGGCCCATCTGGTGTCGGTAAAACTGAGCTTTCTAAGGCGCTTGCCTCGTTTTTGTTTGACAGCGATGAGGCGCTGATCACTTTTGATATGAGCGAATACATGGAGAAGTTCTCTGTTCAGCGCCTGATTGGCTCACCTCCAGGTTATGTCGGTTATGACGAGGGCGGCCAGCTCACGACTGCTGTTCGTCAGCGACCATATTCGATCCTGCTTTTTGACGAGATCGAAAAGGCGCATCCAGATGTCTTTAATATTTTGCTGCAGATCTTTGAAGAGGGGCGCTTGACCGATGGTCAGGGCAGGCAGGTCGATTTTCGTAATACGATCATCATTATGACCTCAAACGTCGGTGCCCGTGAGATTGCTACCGATACGCCACTCGGTTTTTCAGCGTCATCCAAGCGTGGTTTGAGCGACGCCGAGATTAAGCAAAATGTGATGAGCGAGGTCAAAAAGCTCTTTAAGCCAGAGTTTTTGAACCGACTCGATGAGATTGTGGTCTTTAAGACGCTCACCCATGACGAACTCTTTGAGATTGTTGACCTGCTGGTTGCCGATCTGCAGAGCCGCCTGATTGCTCAGGGCATGGCACTCGAGCTTACGAGCGCAGCAAAAGAAATTATCGTGGCGCAGGGCAATGATCATGCCTATGGGGCCCGTCCGTTGCGTCGCGCGATTCAGACACTTGTCGAAGATCCGCTGTCTGAGGAGCTACTTGAGGGCAAGTGGCACGAGGGCGACTACATCATCGCTGATGCAATGCCTGACGAGGATGTCGAGAGTGCCGAGGGCGGCACCACGGGTACCAAGATCGCCTTTAGACTCGGCAAAGGTGAGATTCCAACGCTCAGCCAACACGAATCGCTAGCTGATCGTGATACCAACGCTTCGCTCAAGCGCTACATGCGATCACTGAGTAGCTTTGACGATGGTCATGCCATGAGAGGGAACGGTGGAACCTCAAGTTCTGGATTGAGTGGAGGAACCAGCGCAACAACCTCGGGTTAATCCGTAAATTTAGCGAAAGAGATAAGGCTCTGCTCATGATTGATGCAGAGCCTTTGCGTTAAGATGAATCGTACATCACATGATGAGAGCTGTATTGCATGAGCTGCATGGCATAAGTTGAGTTTAGACAGCCGCAGATACACAGCACTTAAGCATTCAAACAACTTGGGCTTTGGTGTCAGTAATAAGAAAGGAGGGGTTGATGGGAAGGCTTGATGAGCGCGCCCGACAAGCGATTGCGATGACTGCACCTGGCACAGCACTTCGCACAGCACTCGACATGATTATCGCAGCCCGACTAGGAGCGCTGATCTGTATCGGTGATACCGAGCGCGTGCTTGCTACGGGCAACGATGGTTTTCCGCTCAGCATCGCGTTTACCTCGCACCGCCTCTTTGAGCTTTCTAAGATGGATGGTGCAATTGTCGTGGATGACGATTTGAGCACCATCGTGCGAGCGAATTTTCACCTCAACCCCGATTCAACTCTCCCGACCTCAGAGACCGGTATGCGGCATCGCACCGCAGCGCGCATGAGTATGGCCACGGATGCTCTTATCGTTTCGGTCAGCGAGCGTCGAGCCATCGTGAGCATGTATCTCTCGGGTAAAAACATCCAGCTCAAGAATGTCAACGACCTTATCAACGAAGGTAACCAGTTCCTCTCGGCACTCGAGGCTGAGCGCACGTCACTCGATGCTCATCTGCGCCGTATCACCTCGCTCGAGTTTGACGACTACGTCACCCTCACGGACCTCACGACGCTCTTTGCGCATTTTCAGTCTCTTCAGTCCATCCGCGATTTGCTCGATGAAATTATAATGCAGCTCGGCAACAAGGCTGAGGTACTCAAGATGCAAGCTGAGCAGCTCACAAGCAACGTCGAGGAGATCTAAACGCTCACGATCCGCGATTATGCAGCGATATCGAGTGCTGATGAAGCATGTCGAATTAAGGAGTTCTTTGCCGAGTTTACCCCGCGCCAGATGAATGACCCTCAATATGTGGCTGAGGCGCTCGGCTATCCTGGCTTTGACGAAGATACGGTCATTACTCCACGTGGTATGCGCACTCTCTCACGCGTATCTACGATCACCAATATTACGGCGCTCCAGATTGCCGAAGCTTTTGGTAATCTACCAGCACTGATTCAGGCTATCTCACAAGAGCCTGAGCTTTTAAGCGACTTTGGAGTTTCCAATCCATCACTGGTTCTCGATAGCCTCTATCGCATGTGGGGCAAGCGAAAGTAGAAAAGGAAGTACCTGCTTTGACGACGAGCAATATCAGTGACCCCGTAGGTGGATCACCCTCAATCACCGGGCCACTCTTTAATCGGTTTGTCTGTGACGATCAGCTTTCAAAGGCAGAGCCGTTTCCGCACAGTGCTATCGGTAAGAAGGCAGATACGATTGCGGTGATTCTGGCTGGCGGCTCTGGTGATCGCTTTGGGTATCGCAAGGGCAAGCAGATGATCGAGGTGCTCGGTCGTCCACTGTTGAGTTGGACGCTCTCTGCCTTTGATGCTTGTGAGCAGGTTGCTCGCATCGTGGTGGTGTGTCCGGCGAGCCGCATCGAAGAGTATCGCGAGACCGCAGTCGATCCGTTTAACTTTGAGACGCCGATTGATTTTGCTCAGGCAGGCATCCTGCGCCAGGAGTCTGCGCTCAACGGTATTGCGCTTGCTGCTTCTTATGATTATGAATACATTGCTATTCACGACGGTGCCCGCCCGCTGGTCACGGCCGATCTTATTATGCACGCGCTTAACGTGCTCAAGGGCACGCTTGATGCCGATGGCGTCGTTGTTGGTCACCCAGCAATTGATACGATGAAGGTTATCGAGGGTGATAAGATCGTGGGCACTCCCGATCGCTCGATGTTCTGGATCGCACAAACCCCGCAGATCTTCCATGCGCAGATTTTGCGACAGGCGCATGCAGCTGCAATGTCTGAGGGCTATGTGGGAACTGATGATTCATCGTTGGTTGAGCGCATCGGCGGTAAGGTACTGCTGGTGGGCTCATCCCGCAACAATATCAAGGTAACCGTGCCCGAAGACATCGGTCCGGTTATCGCTGCTTTGCAAACTCGCTTGACAGCTCATCATGCTGGCGAGCACAACGGATAGGATCACGCATCAATGGCCTCACGAGTCGGTATCGGATTTGATGTTCATGCGTTTGACCCAAGTCGCCCCCTCATTTTGGGAGGCGTCACGATTGAGCACAGCCAGGGACTTCTTGGACACAGCGATGCTGATGTGCTTACCCACGCGGTCATGGATGCCATTCTTTCGGCCATGCGTTTGGGCGATATCGGCAAACTTTTTCCTGATACCGATCCAGCTTATAAAGGTGCAGACTCGATCCAGCTTTTGAAGCACGTAGTCAAACTCATGCACCAAGAAGGTTTCAAGCTCGTTGATCTCGACTGCGTTATTGCAGCTCAAGCCCCTAAACTCTCGCCCTATCGAGAGGACATGCGATGTTGCCTTTCACGAGCATTAGGCGTTGACATTTCGCAGGTGGGCGTGAAGGCAAGCACCACCGAACGTCTTGGGTTTGTTGGTCGAGAAGAAGGCATTGCGGTGTGGACGGTTTGTCTGCTTGAGCGGTCTCATACGAGTGCTTAAAGGAACATCATTATGTTGAAACATTTTTTTGAGGATGTCGCAGCGATCAAAGAGCGTGATCCCGCAGCGACTAATTCGTTGCTGTCTGCGTTTTTGAACTACCCTGGTATGCGGGCGATCTGGGCGTATCGTCGCCACCATTGGTTATGGAATCACGGCTTTAAGGGGCTCGCGCGCTATTTGGCGACGAGGTCTCGTCGCAAGTTTGGCGTCGAGATTCACCCGGGAGCCACGATTGGCAGGCGTTTTGTGATTGACCACGGCATGGGAGTGGTGATTGGAGAAACCACGATCATCGGTGATGACTGCATGCTCTATCAGGGAGTTACCCTCGGCGGTACCGGTAAAGAGATCGGCAAGCGTCACCCTACGCTCAAAAACCGCGTGATGGTTGGCGTTGGTGCTAAGGTGCTCGGCAACATTACGCTTGAGGATGATGTAAAGGTTGGCGGCGGCGCGGTAGTGGTTAAGGATACACCAGCTGGCTGCACCGTAATTGGTGTTCCTGGCCACATTGTCACGACGAGTGGAAAGCGCGTGCATACGCCCGAGCAAAAGCTCAACTGCAAAACCGAGGCCGAGGCAAAGGCAGAGGTTACCCGCCGTGCAAATGTCGATCGTCGTGAGTATCTGCCCGACCCGGTCGATGAGAGTGTTCATGAGGCAGAGCGGCGTATTGCTGCGCTCACCAAGCGTATCGAGGAGCTCGAAGCCTGCCTTGATGAGGTTGAAAAGCGCTCACCCTGCGGCAAGAAAGGGCTCAATAATGAGAGCCTCAAAGCAGAAGAGCTCGGTCAGGAAGGGCTCAAGTAATGCAGCTGTTTGATTCAAATACTAAAACCAAGCGTGAATTTAACCCGATCATCCCAGGCAAGGTCAGGATGTACGTCTGTGGTCCGACCGTCTATGATCGCATTCACATCGGTAATGCTCGCACCTTTTTTTCGTTCGACATCATCAGGCGTTGGCTTATACACCGCGGTTTTGAGGTGACTTTCGCACAAAACGTCACCGATGTTGACGATAAGATCATCAATCGTGCGCTTGAGCGCGGTATCGATTCACATGAAGTTGCTGTTGAGTTTACCGAGCATTTCATCAAAGACATGCGCAGTTTTGGCATTCTTGATCCCGATATTCGCCCTAAGGCAACCGAGGAGATCGAGGCGATGCTCAGCATGATCAGCTCCTTGATTGAGCAGGGTTTTGCTTATGAAAGCAACGGGGACGTGTATTTTGCCGTGCGCAAGGCTGAACGCTATGGGCATCTGTCGCATCGCGATATTGATGAGCTTAAGGCGGGTGCTCGTATCGAGCAGAGCGAGCTTAAAAACGATCCGCTTGATTTTGCACTTTGGAAGGCAGCCAAGCCCGACGAGCCATCATGGGATTCTCCCTGGGGAGCAGGTCGTCCTGGTTGGCATACCGAGTGCGCGGCTATGGTTGAGCGCTATCTTGGTATGCCTATCGACATCCATGGTGGTGGCAGTGACCTTGTGTTTCCACATCACGAGAATGAGTGCGCGCAGGCTGAGTGCTGCTGGCATCACGACTTAGCCAATTACTGGATGCATACCGGTATGTTGCTCGTTGACGGTGAAAAGATGAGCAAGTCTCTCGGTAATTTCTACACCTTGCACGAGGTGCTTGCCGGTCACAATCCTCACGCCTTGCGCTTGCTCATGCTTTTGACACATTACCGCAGTTCGCTCGATTTTTCGTTTGAGCGTCTCGTTGGCGCCCAGGGTACGCTTGAGCGCCTGACCTCGTGCGTGCGCAATGCGCATTGGGCTGCCGATAAGATCACCGAGCGGGCACAGGCGCAGGCAGCGGGAGCTCTGACCGAAGATCTGACTGCTGGGGTGACTACTACCGCACGAGAGACACTGGCTACGGCACTTGCTACCACGCAGGATGAGGTCATCCGTGAGATGGACGACGATTTTAACACCCCACGTGCGCTAGCAGCTCTGTTTGCACTGGTTACTGAAGTAAACGTTGCTGTTGAGGCGATGAGCGCCAGTGTTCACGGGCAAGATGCTCAAGTGCTTCATGAGACGGCGGATTATCTCACCGAGATCTTTGATGTCTTTGGTATTGATTTGGCGAGTGCCGATAAGACCGAGGCGCTTCCGCCCGCGTTGATTGACTATGCCTGTGAGCTGGTAGGCTACACCGGTGATGACGTCAATGCCGCGGCAGCCGCTCTGCTTGATGCCCGTGCTGTGGCGCGCAGTGAGAAAAACTGGGTGCTTGCGGATCAGATCAGAGATCAACTGGCAGCGCTTAACCTTAAGATCGAAGACACTGCCCAAGGCTCGAGGCTCATTTCTCAAGCGTAAACCCGATCCAATCGTCAGTCCGTCAGTCACATCAATTGTTTAATTGCAACCGTTAGTTTTAACACCACACGCAACGCACGAAAGGCAAGGGTATGAGGTCGCCATCACGACAACCCCGTGGACAAAAGCAATCAAGACGCCCCGTCGCTCATGCACAGGGCAAACCTCGTTCGCTCGGAGCGGGGGCTCGCCGCATGCGCGCCCATGAACGCTCCTCGTTTTTGGTGGGTCGCCGTGAGCTTGCTGAGGCAGTTGCGCTCAAAGTTCCGGTAGAAAAGGCACTGGTTACGTCAGCTGCTTTGCGTGATGGCCAGACGGTCAGGCTGCTGCAAAACCTCGCCAAGCGTGATGTAGAGGTCAAAGAGGTTGACGGGCGCGTGCTCGACGACATTGCTCCACGCGCGGCACATCAGGGTGTAGCGCTCATGGTTGGCGCCTATCAATACACGAGCATTCACGAGATTTTTGAGCGTGCGGCAACTCAGCCAGCGGCGCTCATCGTGGTGCTTGACCACGTGACCGATGAGGGAAATTTTGGCGCCATCGTAAGAAGCGCCGAGATCCTCGGTGCGGCTGGTGTTATCATTGCCGATCGTCGCGCGGCAAGTGTTGGACCTGGTGCTTATAAGGCTTCGGCTGGTGCTTGTCTGCATCTGCCCATCGCAACTGTGCCCAACATTGCAAGTGCACTTCCTGATCTTAAGAGTGCAGGCTTTTGGATCGCAGGTGCGAGTGAGCACGCCACGACCGATGCATGGTCGGCCAACCTCAAAGGCAATATCGCGCTGGTCATGGGTTCAGAGGGTAGCGGTCTTTCTCAGAACGTACAAAAGCACTGTGATTTTCTCGTCAAGCTCACCCAGCGCGGCAAGATCGAGTCGCTCAATGTGGCGCAAGCTGCAACGGCGCTTGGGTATGAGTGGTTGCGTCAAAATCGCGCGACCTTGCTGCCCGATGCCGCAGGTGAGCAGTAGGGCATGGCAAGACAAAAGCCAAAGATCGTGCTGGTCGACGGATATAACGTGATCCGCTCGTGCCAAAAGTACCGCTCGTTCATTATTGACCATGATCCCAAGGTCAATGACGTGTACCAGCGGGCACGCCCGTATCTCATTGCGGATGCTGCAGCGCTTGTGGACGATAAAACCGATGTGGTCGTGGTTTTTGATGCGGCGCAAAACACTGAGTCACAGGGGCGCCCTGTGCGTGAGGCGGGGATCGTGGTATATTTTTCGCCCTATGGTGCCGAGGCAGATGAGCTCATCGAGCAGTTTGCCCACGAGGCGCAAGCACTGGGCAAAACGGTTTTTGTGGTGACCTCAGACATGCAGACGCAGCGCGCGGTTTTTCGAGCGGGCGTAACACGCATTTCTGCGCGAGCGTTTTGTGCCGAGATGACCGATTTTATTGCCGATCAGGCAGAATACATGAGTACACCGAGTAAAAATACCATCGCCAATAGAATTGATCCAGACGTTGCAGCGAGACTAAAGTCCTGGTCGCAGGGGAGATTCGACGCCTAGAGGGCATATCACCGAACCTCAGCCCACAAAAAAGCCCCTTCGCTATAAAGATCACTTCATAGCAAAGGGGCTGATGAACTTTACGCTCTGTGTGAGCCTGCGCGCTCGACCTGTCTATCAAGTCTGCGCGTTAGCTCTATCAAGCTTGCGCTTCGTGAGCGCGCATGTCACTTACTTAGCAGGGTGCGTCTTCTCAAAACGCTCGTTAACAACATCCCAGTTCACCACATTCCACCAGGCCTTGAGATACTCAGCGCGGCGGTTTTGGTATTTGAGGTAATATGCGTGCTCCCAGACATCGTTGAGCAAAAGAACGCGCATGCCGTCGCTCACTGGTGAATCTTGGTTTGGCTTTTTCACGATCTCGAGCTTGCCCTCAGCGTTGAGCACGAGTACAGCCCAGCCAGAACCAAACTGACCAGCGCCTGCAGCCTCAAATTGCTCTTTGAATGCCTCAAAGCTGCCAAATGTCTCATTGATTGCTTCGGCAAGCTTGCCATATGGCTCAGTTGCGCCGCCAGGCTGCATGGTCTTCCAAAAGAGCGTGTGGTTAAAGTGGCCACCACCGTTATTACGAACAGCATCGCGCTTCTCAGCAGGAATCTGATCAAGTTTGGTGAGCAAGTCGCCAATGCAGTGATAGTGAACATCCACGCCTTCGAGTGCCTTGTTGAGATTATCAACGTAGGTCTGATGATGCTTATCATGGTGTAGCTTCATCGTTTCTTCGTCGATGTATGGCTCAAGTGCGTCATATGCATAACCCAGCTCAGGTACTTCAAAGGTTTTCATGGGGTCTCCCTCGGTTCACGGGCTAAGTGATGTGCTTAGCAGCCTGACAGTGTGGACGTTATCGCAGATCCTTGTAGCGAGCTAACGCCTCGGACATCATGCGATATAACGTTGTTACTCTAGAGGAGTACCCACGATCAGGTATTGCGGTAGCAAGAAGAGAAAAAGCTCAACTATTAACGCGAAATATTCACGATTGATTTACTTGCGAGAACAATAACCTTTGGTTATATTGTGAACTCGTGGAAATGCTGGCGTGGCTCAATGGTAGAGCAGCTGATTTGTAATCAGCGGGTTGCGGGTTCAATTCCTGTCGCCAGCTCCACTTTGTTTACTCATGTGTTCTAGACGATGTAATTAATCTTTGAATACGGGCTCCCCATAGGGAGCTTTTTTTATTGCATAAAACTTAAAGCCGATATAGGAAAACTCTTGTTAGCTTCTAAGTTGCAGCTAATAACATTACACAGTATTGACAATGTAATGATAAGCCATTATCCTATGATCAAGAGGAGATGGTGCGTATGTCTACTACTAATTTGAATATAAGAACAGACAAAGACGTTAAAGCTGAGGCGGAGCGCGTTTTTAGCGAACTAGGCTTAAACATGACTACCGCTATCAATATGTTTCTTAAAGCAGCCATTCGCACGAATAGCATACATTTTGAGCTGAAGTTGCTTGCTCCCAATAAAACAACTATAGAGTCCATTGAGGAAGGTAGAAGACTTTTAGATAATCCTGATACGCCACGATATTCTTCTATTGCTGATTTAAAGCGAGCATTAGAGGTATGAAATAGGAGATCATTTATACCAATCAGTTTAAAAAGGATGTAAGAAAGGCTAAGAAGCAAAACAAGGATCTAGATAAATTATTTGAACTTGTAGAAAAATTGGCCAATGGAAAGACCCTTGATCAGAAATATAAAGACCATGCTCTGATTGGTAAGTACAAGGATTCCAGAGAGTGTCATATTGAACCAGACTGGCTTTTGATTTATGAGATTAAAAATGACGTTCTTGTTCTTGTCCTTTTGCGTGTAGGGTCACACGCAGCGCTTTTTAGCAAATAATGTTGTTGATGAAACCATATGGGTAGAAGCCTGAAGCTCATATAAGCCTTGTAGCCAAGAAGCGTCAAAAGTACGAGTACATTTACTCAATACCCACTTAAACACTATAGAAGATATGACTGAAATCTAGATGCAAGCTCTCGGCAGAGAGTTTTTTATTGCGTTTTATTGTTGCGTATTTTGATTGATAAATTGCATTTGAAGCGTCACCCCAATATTCAAACAAATCAATCAGTTGTGGCATAATTAATATTATTTATATTTTTGATTAGAAACTATTTTGTTACTTTTCTAGTAACAATTAAAAATCTTCAAAATATCAGTTAAACACCAGTTAATGAATAATTAATTTTACATAATATACACTAATAATAAAAGCAGTTACCTTATTAAGATCTTGTCAAACCTTCGGGGGGGGGGTTATCATTCTAAGGCTTAAATAATGAATTTTAAAAGATTGTAGAGAAGGGTCTTTCTGTGAAAACCGGTAAGCGCAAACGCTCTCTTTACGCTGTCCTTGTTGCCTCCTGCTGCACTACTACACTATTGGCTGCTCAGCCAATTGCTGCGCTAGCAGATGAAGGCAGTTATGCAACGAGCGCCTGGCAGTCACTTGCCCAGCAAAATGGCGGCAGAATCACTAAGTGGGAAGACAGGTATGTCACCAGTTATTGGCCGCGTATCTATGCTGATAGATACCAGAAAGATTTTCCAGGGAAGACAGTTTCAACTCAAGAGCTCGTCAATAATATGGTTCTTGTTGAACAACTCACAGATGAAGATAATTCTCGTCGTCAAAGATGGCGTATTACCTTTAACAGGGGAATTATCGACTATCGAAGCGCTAATGTCTTTCAAGAGGCTTCTACCTCAACGCCCTACTTTACTATTTTGCACTCACGCGATCTGCGTATTGTTGGTGATGTTACGGTAACGATGAGTAACCCTGACGGTGGTGAAGGAGCCACCTTTACGAAAACGATTTCACCATATCTGAACGATAAAAATCATAAGATCATCGAGCTTGATGATGATCCTCAATATGATGTTCAGGGTCGCAAGCGCAGTAAGTTAAGAGCCCCCCAGGCTCTTACAACCATGCCAACACAACATAACGGTAATCCTGTTACTACCCTTAAAGATCGCTTAAACGGCGGTGATCCTACGTTCAAAAACCAGATTGAGATGGATCACTGGGAGTACAACACCACAAAAGATACTGTACACACCAATCCTAATCGCGGTCAAAATCCAGACTTTGGTCAGCCCAACATTTTTGCTGATGACTTGGGTGCTATTTGGAACTTTGAGCTTGATAATAAATGGGATGGTCGCACTACAACAGATGTGGTGAGCTTTGAATTTGAGACCCAGCGCTACCTCTTGCCATTGTTCCCTAATGCAACGAATCACCGTACTTTTGTTGGTGGTCACTTTAAGTCATACGATCACTCGACCCTGTTTTTAGGAACGCACTATAAGGCAGTTTGGATTACCGATAAGGATTCAGATGCTGATGGTTTGAGTGACCGTTATGAGGTGGGTATCCAATCTGACCCTTATAACCGTGATACCGATAAAGACGGTACAACTGATGGCGCTGAGATTGTAGATAAAAACCCTCAAGACCTGCTCATTAACTATAAAATCAACGGTACTGATCCTACCGTTGGTAAAATTCCTGCACCAAAGGTTAAACCTTTAGGTGTGAAAAACGAGCGCATTGATGGCAAAGCAATTCCATACACAGTCGTTGCTTTATATCCAAAAGGTTCAAATACCCCCATTGCAGAGACAATGGCAGACGCAAATGGTGACTATCGCCTTGAGATGGGCAAGGTGTTTAAGCGTCTTGGCGCCAATATGGTCAATAAGTATGGCAACACCATTTCACTTGTTAATCAAGGCTATGATGACAATTATAATCCGCAGCCTGAGTACGAAGAAATTTCAGTAAATACTGAAAATCTTAAGGGTAAAGATCTTGAGATTCAGGTTTGGTCAGACGGTTTTGACCTGCGCCCACTCTTTACCAAGCCAACAATTTCAGCAAAGTTTACCGCTGCAAAAAACCAAGCAGATCGCTGGAAAGACACTGATGGCAATGTGTTGATGGCGCTTAACCCTCGCTATGAGGCAACTGATCCAACAGCACTAGAACCTCTAGAAATTGGCCAAGCTCAAAGTGCGTTCCGTGATCAGTACCCTGACGCTGGCATTAGTAATGTAGTGGTGAATAAAAATGGATCTGCTACCATTACCTTCATAGATAGGTCCTCACT
>JAEZXW010000079.1 GCA_023419515.1 Actinomycetes bacterium | reverse complement strand
GGCTTGTGGGAGAAGGTCAGCTGCGTGAGCAAGTCGCTCGGCTTGCGGCAAAGCTGCACCAAGCAGGTCTTATGGATCCGGCTAAGAAGCAGATGCTCCCGAGTCGTCCTGAGCGCATTGGTTTGGTGACCTCGCCTCATGGCAAAGCAGTCCACGACGTGCAAAAAACCTTGAACCGCAGAAACCCAAGCATCGAGCTTGTCTTTGCGGGCGTACCTGTCGAGGGAAAAACAGCCGCGAACGAGATGATCGAAGCGCTCAAACTCCTCGTTGATGTCGGGGTCGATGTCATCATTTTGGGTCGCGGTGGTGGCTCATACGAGGACTACATGCCCTTTAATGATGAACGGCTTGCTCGTACAATTGCCGCTTGCCCCATCCCGATTGTGACTGGTATTGGCCATGAACCCGATACCTCCATTGCTGATATGGTGGCTGATCGTCAGGCGTCAACACCGACGGCAGCTGCTGAACTGGTTGCCCCTGAGCTTGCCCGAGAACTCGCCGACTTAAGCCGCATAGAAGCGCGTCTTGACGAGCGGGTTGAGCTTTTGTTGAGCCGCAGTCAGGAGCGCTGTGATCAAGCGCATGACAGACTGATGGCGGCGATAGATGGCGCAATCAATGCTCGCAAGGCGATGTGCAGCCAGCGGATCCAGCGCTTTATCTGGGTGAGCAGGTTGCTCTTACAAAGTCACCGCTCGTGGTTGACCCAGATTGATCCGCGACTACATCGCGCTATTCCAGATTCGCTGGCACGAGATAAACGCATGTATGAGGCGCTTATCGGGAGTTTTAAGGCGGCCATTTGGTATCCCGTGAACCGTCGTAAACGAGATCTTGATGGCACCAAGATAAGACTTGAGCACGTCGCCGATGGGATGCTTTCAAGCCAGCAAGCGTTGATCGGCAGTACGAGTGCTGCGCTTGAAGCACTCTCGCCGCTCAAGGTTCTTTCGCGAGGTTATGCCTTTGCTGCTACCGCGGATGAGGTGGGTAACCGTATAATTGTAGATAGTGTAAATCGTGTGTCTGAGGGCGATGACCTGATACTTACCCTGGTTGATGGTCAGCTTAAGACCAAGGTAACCGCACGTATTACTAAGGAGTAATTGTAGATGTCGACTGAAGAGCTTATGTCACAATCAATGGCTAATCAGGCTGAGCGGCCGCAGCAGACCGACCTTGACAACCTGACTTTTAAGCAGGCAGCTGATGAACTTGAGCGCGTCGTACGGTTGCTTGAGGCTAATGAGCTTGAACTTGAGGAGAGCCTTGAAGCGTATGAGCGCGGAGTCGCCCTGCTTAAGACCCTGCAAGGACGCCTGAGTGGTGCTGAGCAAAAGGTGACCGAGTTGCTTGCTAAAATCGAGCCCGAAGATCAAGAGGCCGATAAGTAAAGGGGAGACATCTATGGCAGCAAGTGAATTTCACGGCGGATACGATCCCACCTGTATTTTTTGTAAGATCGCCAACAAAGAAATCCCAGCAAGCATCATCTATGAGACCAATGATGTCATTGCATTTGACGATAATACCCCTCAGGCACCCGTGCACGTCCTCGTGATTCCTAAGGCACACTATGCGTCAGTCCAAGATAAGGTTCCAAGTCATATTTTGGCGGCTGTCTTTGAGGCTGCGGCAGAAGTTGCTCGCATAAAAGGAATTGATGAAAGTGGCTATCGACTGATCACAAACTGCGGTAAAGCAGCTGGTCAGACAGTATTTCACTTCCACGTTCATGTGCTTGGCGGAAAAACTTTGAATGAAGGATTGATCTAAGTTCTATGCGTTGCGACTCAGATATTTTGCATGATCCCAAGCTGCTTCTCGATTATGACGTCATTGTGGTAGGTGCTGGCCTTGCGGGTGCTACCTGCGCTCGTGCTTTGGCAGAGCGGCAATCAAGTCGTGTGATCGTCATCGAAAAACGTGATCACATCGCCGGCAATGCTTATGACCGCCTCGATGAGGCAGGTGTGCTCATTCATGCTTTTGGACCGCATATTTTTCACACCGATAACGAGCGCGTTTTTACCTTTCTGTCGCGCTTTACTGCCTGGCGTGATTACGAACACCGCGTGCTTGCTAATATTCACGGCAGCCTGATTCCGGTGCCGTTTAACCATCAAGGCCTCATTCATGCCTTTGGTGAGGAAGAGGGCGAGCGAATCTATCAAAAGCTCGTGCGTCTTTTTGGCGAGAATACTAAGATTCGCCTGCATGAGATGCGTGAGTCTCAGGATGATGACCTGAAGCGAGTTGCCGATTATGTTTACGAAAACATTTTTTTGCACTACACCTTAAAGCAGTGGGGGCAAACTCCCGATGAGGTTGATCCTGCCGTCACAGGACGCGTGCCGGTAATGATCGGCGATGATGATCGCTACTTTACGAATACGTATCAGGGCATGCCACTCGATGGCTACACGTCACTTGTTGAAAAGATGCTCGACCACGATTTGATCGATGTTGTCACTGGTTTGGACGCGTGTTCAGTACTTGAGGTAGCGCCACAGGCGCTCACCGTTGAGGGCGAGCAATTCTCGGGTACGGTGATCTACACCGGTCCGCTCGATGAGCTTTTTGATTTTGAGTTTGGTGAGCTGCCGTATCGCTCGCTCGACATGGTGTTTGAGACTTATCAGCAAGATGAGTTCCAGCCCGTGGGTACGGTAAATTACACCACAGAGGAAGAGGCGTTTACGCGTATTACGGAGTTTAAGCACCTCACTGGTCAGATGATCGATGGGGTCACGACTATCCTCAAAGAGTATTCATGTGAATACCATCCAAAGACGGATCAGATCCCATATTACGCTATTATCAATCAGGAAAACCAAGAGCGATATGAGCGCTACGCCAAACGCGCCCAAGAAATTCCAGCTTTTTATCCGGTTGGTCGGTTGGCAGAATATCGGTATTACGATATGGATGCGGTTGTTGCGAGTGCTCTTGATCTTATCGACTCAATTGTGCCTGAACGCTGATAGGAGTTATTGCTGGTATGGCGGGTCAAAAAATTCTGTCGGTTGGAGTTCCTTGTTACAACTCAGCTGAATACATGGATCACTGCATTCAATCGTTGGTTGATGCAGCGAGCGACCAGCGTGATATCGAAATTATCATCGTCAACGACGGCTCTCAAAAGGACAATACCGCTGAAAAGGCCGATGAATGGGTGCGTCGTCATCCCGACATGATCGTAGCAGTTCACCAAGAAAATGGGGGTCACGGTGCTGCGGTTATGGCTGCGCTTGAGCGTGCTCAGGGTCGCTATTTTAGAGTTGTTGATTCGGACGACTGGGTTGATGTGCCTGCCATGCAGCGGGTGCTCGACCGTATCCGCCACTTTATCCGTGATGATCAATGTGTTGATCTTATCGTGAGTAATTACGTCTATGAACATGCAAACGACAACGCTCAGGTTTGCATTCACTATCGCAATACGCTGCCACAAAACAGGATTTTTACCTGGGAAGAGTCGGCGACGTTTTCGCTCCATGAGAATCTTTTGATGCATGCGCTGACTTATCGCACTGAGATGGTTCGCTCGTGTAACCTCCCAATGCCGCGCCATACCTTCTACGTTGATAACATCTATGCCTACGTGCCACTGCCGCATGTTGAGACTTTGTGGTATGAGGACGTTGACCTGTATCGTTATTTTATTGGCCGAGAAGACCAGAGCGTTAATGAGCGAGTCATGCTTTCGCGTCTTGATCACCAATTGCGCGTGACTCGTATCATGATCGACTCGTATCACATCTATGACGAGGTTAAGTCTGAGCGCCTGCAAAAGTACATGGTGAGCTACATCGCGATGATCATGGCGGTATCCTCGATCTTTTGTCGCATGTCGGATGATCCCGATGCGATTCCTGAGCTCAAAGAGCTCTGGCGTCATCTCGAGCAGTTTGACAAGAAGATGTATCGCCAGTGTCGCACGTCATTCTTGGGCTGGGGTTCAAACCTTCCAGGCAAGCTCTCGATTCCATTTTATCGGGTTGCCCGTCATATCTTTAAGTTTAATTAGGACTTTGGAGCAGCTGCGGCTTGAGGGTTATTGAGCGGTTCAGCGTGGCGCACGGCATTCATAATTGCCTGCTCAAGCGCTGTCTCACACAAAACGCCAGCTGCATCCACGTGTCCTGCCTTAAAAGGCAAATCTCCCGTTGCTAGACAAAAAATCGTATCACCGTCGTTGGTGGTGTGCGTTGGGTTAATGCAGCGTGCATAGGCATCGTGGGCAATCTGTGCCACCTTGGTACATTGCGCTTTGGTGAGCGTTGCATTCGTAATCACGCACGAGATTGTAGTGTTGGTGCCCGAAAGCGGCATCTTGCCGTCGCTGGCAAGGGTTGTGTGGAGCAGGGCATCGCGTGAATTGCTTATTGCGTGCGGGTTGGTCAGCTGGATGCCTGCGACGATCTCGTTGGTAGTAGGATCGATGATGTCGCCCAAGGCGTTGCATGCACAGACAGCAAAGGCATAAAGCTCACCCGATTGCATGCCTGCGATGCCAAGCCCTCCCTTGGTAGCCCACGCAGGCCCTAAGACCTTGCCGACTGTCGCTCCTGTGCCAGCTCCTACGTTTCCCTGGCTCAGATAATCAGGGTTGTTAAGCGCTTGCATAGTGGCCGCGGCACCATCTTGCGGGGTTGGGCGAACCTCATGTTGAATAAAGTTGAGATCAAATAGGCACGCCGCAGGAACGATGGGCACGACCGTAGGCCCAACATTCAGGCCAATGCCTATTTGCTCGAGCTTTTCGACCACACCTTGGACGCATGCCAAACCAAAGGCAGATCCACCGCTTAAGACGATGGCATGCACCTTTTCAACGAGGTTGTGCGCAGCCAAGAGCTCGGTTTCACGGGTGGCCGGACCGCCGCCTCGTACGTCAACTCCAGCGCTTGCTCCGCGCGCTGCAGTGATAACTGTCATACCTGTGCCCAGCATTGGGTGGCTCGTATGCCCAATGCCGATACCAAACTCAGCAAGTTTATGCGGATTAACAGGGGAGATGATGGAATTGTGAGCGGTCATAGCGGGATTCCTTACGCGGGTTTGTTGCGGTTGCAATGTTTGCCTATTGGATACGCGAGGAAGGCAAGTGTTTGTGGTGCTTATCGTGGCGAGCGATCATGTTGTTTAGGGGCGAAACCACGCACCCTTCTCGTGAATTAATTGTGCCACGGGCAGTCCAACGATGACGTCGTAACTTCCGTTGATTGACTCAATGAGCGTGCGCCCATGCTCTTGAATAGCATATGCCCCTGCCTTGTCTAACAGTGAGGTACCAGCTACTTCAAGATAGCTATCGATTTCATCATCAGACAGTGGATAAAATGTAACATGCGCTATGGCGCTCCACGCGTCAGTCACAAAGGGCTGAGCGGTTGAATCGACGAGAGCACAACCCGTGATAACTCGGTGAGTTTTCCCTGCCATTGCCTTGATCATCGCGCGCGCGTGCTCAAGATCGCGTGGCTTGCCGAGGATTTGCGACGTGAGCGTGGTGTGCGTTTCGTTCGTAGGCAAGGCAATCACGGTATCAGCCCCCAGGATGCAGGGATCGGCTGTTGTTTGAGCAACGGCAAGTGCCTTGTGTAGCGCAAGCGTTGCTACCAGATCCTCGACCGTCTTGCACGCTGTGGAGAGCTCATCAAGCAGCGCTACCTCATCGATGGTGGCTGGCATGACCTTAAAATTAGCCCTCTGCACTACGTGCCGTAAGAGTGCTTGTCGGCGAGGTGAAGCAGAAGCAAGAATCAAGGTTAGTCCACTCCCTCAGCAAGGCTGCTGTGATTGGAGATGACGAGGGTGTCGCTTGCTTCAAGCAGTGTGTTGCCGCTGGGGATGAGCGCTTTGCCGTTTGGCTTCTTAACAAGTACAACCAGAGCGTCTTGTTCAAGATCGATCTGGCGAATTTGTTTGCCGAACCATGGGTGCTTGGCGGTGAGCTTTACCTCATTGAGTTCTAGGTCATCAAGATCATTATTGTTTAAGTTTGGTGCTGCAACAACAAGGTGATCATTGGCTTTGAGCACTGTGTTTCCCTGCGGCAGGATGCGCTGTTTATCTCGTTTGACTAAGATCGCCAGGCCTTGGTGGGGAAGTTCGACCTCGCGCAAGGGTTTATTAGCCAAAAGGCCGCCTGCCTTAACGGGGATCTCATAGAGGGTAAAGTCATGCTCATCGATATAGTCGGTAAAGGTTTTCATGACCGAATCAGAATCATCAACGAGATCGAGTGATCGGGCGATGGGAGCCAAGACAGTACCCTGCAAGGCGATGGAGAAGAGCACGATCCAAAAGACGATGTGATAGATGTCAAAGCTGATGGGACTTCCCGCCTTGGTAAGCGCGCTCAGAGCAATGACCGCAAAAACGAGTGATGCAGCACCACGAAGGCCAGCAGCAGAAACGAGCGTAATTTCTCGGACGCTGCGCTTGAACGGTGCCAAAAAGGCGAGCATGCCCAATGGACGTGCAACAAAGGTAAGCACTGCAAATACGACGAGCGCAGGGAGAAAGGTGTCGGGTAGGCGTGAGGGAAAGGCAAACAGACCAAAGATAAAGAAGATGACAATCTGCCATAGATGCGTGAGACCATCAAAGAAGTGGACAATGTTTGTCTTGTTTGCAAGATGCGTGTTACCGATCATGACACCTGCGATGTAGACGGCAAGATAGCCATTGCCATCGATGAGACTGGGAAGACCGTAAGCCAAAAGTGCCACCGCGAGCAAAAAGAGAGCGTCGTATCCTTCGTCAGAAAAGGTAAAGCGTTTGGTGATTTGGATGGCAAGCCACGCTAGGCCAAAGCCAATGACAGCGCCAAAGATGAGCTGCTTGCCAACTACGAGAGCAAGCTCTCCACCCTGAATGCCAGCAGCAACCAGCGATAGGCCGACGATGGTTAACAGGTAAGCAAAAGGATCGTTTGAACCTGATTCCATTTCGAGAAGCGAGGCAAGACCGTTTTTGAGGTTGAGCTTGCGTTGACGCAGGATCGAAAACACGCTTGCAGCATCGGTGGATGAGATAAGTGCACCAAGCAAAAAGCTCTCGGCAAGACCAAATTTGAGTACGTAATGTGTGAATATACCGACAATCACGCCGGTAACGATGGTGCCCGCGCTCGAGAGCAAGATAGCCTGCCCAGCAACGGGGCGCGCTGCCTTCCAGCTCATGCCAAAACCACCGTAGAACATAATAAAAATAAGCCCGATGGTGCACAGCTGTTCGGTTAATACAAAGTCGGCAAACTGAATGCCAACAGGGCCATCGGAACCAAAGAACATCCCCAGCGCTAAAAAGATCAACAGCGAGGAAACGCCTAGCTTAGCGGAAACCTTTGAGAGCACGATGGCAGAAAGAATGACAATTGATGCAACAACAAGGCTTACGATCATAGAGTTTCAATCTGATGGAAGTGATGGGACTAACAGAATCTTAGTTACTACCCGACAATTGTGTTATTTATTCAATTGATCTTCAAGGGAGTCGAGTTGGTGTACCCGAGAATGGTCAAGCAAATCGCAGTAAATTTTAGCAATTCTTTGCGCAGCAAGTTCACTTGCACCAAGCTCAAGTGCAGAGTCAGTTACTTTTTTGATAATAAATGCCTCGCGGGTCTCATCCTTGGCGAGCGTCATTCCGGTATGAGATTTAAGTGCTGCCACCTGGGCGCTTGTTTTAAGACGAGCAACGAGGGTGGCAACGATTGTTTGATCAAGCTTATCGATGGTTTGGCGAAGCTGGCTTAAGGTCGCTTGCGTCTCATGAGAATCAGCGGGCGAAAGATGAGGCATTGGTGCTCCTTTGAGGGTGGTTTGGGATGCGTTTGCTCTGTGCTCGTTCAGTGACAGATCTGGGCTCGTTGCGGCGGAATTTGTCGATAGAGCTAAATACTCTCATGTCTTAAATCCCCCTGCTTGCAAGCTTTGTGCAACAGCCATACTAGCACGCTGGCGCAAAGCAGGGCAGCGAGTGTCCAGGCGATCGGGAAGGCGTAGATCGTGATGTCAAGTGCGCCTGCTGGACGAGCGATCAAGAGCAGGTAAGCAGATCTCATGCCACAGAGCGTAAGCACAGTGATGATAAGGGATACCGTGGTGGAGCCAAAACCCTTGAGCGCTCCGTTGAGCGCCTCGTAGATACCGTAGATCCAATAGAACGGCAGGCTGATGAGACAGATCTGCCACAGCGCCTTATAAACGAGGTGATCGGTGGTAAAGAGTGCTGCTAGCCAAGGAAAACCAGCAATGCATAATACCCCCATGATTCCAATCACCAGCGCACCGATAAGGGTCGTGCCGATAACGCCATAAGTGGCACGGCGTGGTTGACGAGCACCGATGTTTTGCCCCACAAAGATCATGAGCGCCTGGTTGAGCGTCATGCAGGGCAGCCAGATGATATTTTCGAGCTTAAAGTAGATGGCGAGCGCCGCTACAGGAGTGCTTCCGAGGTCATTGACAGCGTATTGTACGACCACGTTTGAAAGCGTGAGGGCAACTGCCTGAAACCCCGCAGGCAAGCCGAGCGATAAAATGAGACGCATGGCCTGTGGGTCAAAGTCATGCATGCAAGTTGAGGTGATGATTACCCCATGCATCTTTTGCAAGAGCGTGAGAGCAAAGACCATGCAGAAAAATTGTGAGATCAAGGTTGAGATACCGGCACCAAAGACCCCCCAGTTAAAAAGCCCCATAAAGAAGTAGCCCATGATGACGTTAAGCACGCCGCCTGCCGCCACAATGATGAGTGGCCCGCGTGAATTGCCCTGAGCGCGAATGATGCCAGCTGCCATGTTGTAGATCATCATTGGTAAGCTACCGATCAAAAAGATCCGCGCGTAGGTAAGAGCATCAGCCAAAATTTCGGCGGGTGTGTTGAGGGTTAAAAGTATGGGTTCGATGATGATAAAGCCAATCACCACGAGGGTAACGCCGATTGCGAGTGACAGGATAAGCGCAGTGACGGTGAGCTGGCGCACCTGGTTTGTATCGTTCCTACCGTGGGCATGCGAGATCGCGATAGAAGCTCCCGTTGAAACACCCGTCATGATGCCAATGAGACAGGTGATGATGACTGCACTCGCACCAATGGCGCCAGAGCCTAAAGGTCCGTCGAACTGGCCGATGTAAATCATGTCGACCATGCCATACATGAGCTGTAAAAGCCCTGATAAAAAGAGCGGTACAGCAAAGTTGATTAGGGATAGGCTGAGCGATCCCTGGGTCATGCTGTGCGATGCAGTTTGAGAGCGAGGAAACCTCAAGTTACGAAGTGGCATGGAAGTGTTGTTGGGTTTGGATCGGTCGAATAGTCGGACAAAATAAGCGGTGATACCCTTGAGCTACTTTGTGCCAATGCTCAGAAAGCATGTGCGTACAAAAAAGACCTCCTCACAGTGAGGAGGTCTTTCATCATAGCGTGATAGAGCTCAAACTCTCGTGGCGAAATTACTTCTTAGCCTGCTCAAGAGCCTTGGTAACGCCATTCTTAACAGCACCAGAAGTCAGGGTTGCACCTGAAGCACCGTCAACACCCTCAACGGTCTGAGCCTCGATGATGCGAGGGATGTAGTCGGACTGAACCTTGTCCACCATTGCTGGGGTCTCGTGGTTCTCACCAAGGTCGATAGCGGTGATCTTGCCACCCTCAACGGTGACCGTTACCGGCACATCGCCTTCCTTACCACCAGTACCAACTGCCTCGTACTTACCATCCTTGTAAGCACCAGCGTTGCTGCCGCCCTGCTGAGCGCCGCCGCAGCCAGCGAGAAGGCCGAGTGAAGCGACCATCATGGTTGCAATACCACCAACGAGAATCTTCTGAAGACCCTTTTTCATCGAAATATCCTTTCTGTCGCCTGCTTGGTCGGGTAGGTAGCAGGCAAGCTTACGCCCAAAAATAATAGCGAGATAAGCGGGTTTATTTGTTTCTTTTACCACAACTTCACGTGTTATCTACAAATAAACGCCATTGTTTTCCTGCGAAAATAATTATTTGTGGAGAAACTGTTAGAGGAAATTTTTAAACAACTCTGCCGAGCTATGAAAATACCCCCTAGGGGTATATCAAAATCATTCTTCACCCGAAACGGGTGAAGGTTTTTTTGTACGAAGGAGTACGTATGACTCGCACCGCGGTTGACACCACGAGGGGCATTGCAGCGGACGCAACGATTGGTAGCACGACAGGCATCATGACCGACGCAATGACTGATGCTTCGACTGACCTCACGACGAATCCCATGGTTGACATTACGAACGCTGCTAGCGTTACTGAGGTTATGTTGAGCGTCACGGGGATGACGTGCTCGGCATGCGAGGCTCACGTGAGGCGCGCGATCGAAAAGCTTGATGGCGTTGAGTTTGTTGTCGTGAGCCTGATGTCGCATTCAGCTAAGGTGCGCTTTAATCCGCAAGACGTTTCTGTGGATCACATCATCAGCGCGGTGACCAAGGCGGGTTATGAGGCAGCACTGCCGTCACAAGCGACCGCTCAGTCTGGAGCTAGAGGCGCTCGTGGCGCTGCGGTTCAGGGCAATGGCCAGATCGCAGCCGTTACCTCAGCGCGAGCCGGTTCACCAACAGCCGATGACCCCTTTCTCGCAGAAGCCGCAAAGCTCAAACAACGCTTGACCATCTCAGTGCCGCTGCTTTTGGTGCTCATGTATGTCTCAATGGGAACGATGATGGGCTTGCCTGCACTGCCCTTTTTTGAAGGTGCGGCAGGGGCGGCTAACTTCGTACTTTTTCAGGCAGTGCTCACGAGCGTGATTTTGCTCATCAACCGCGCGTATTTTCTTCGAGGTATCCCTGCGCTTTTTCGCGGTGCAGCCAACATGGACACTCTCGTTGCGCTCGGGTCGCTTGCGGCGTATGGCTACGGTGCGGTGCTGCTTGTGGCGCTCAACCGCGCGATTGCCCTTGGTAATCATGAATTTATTCATCATGTCTTGCACAATCTTTATTTTGAGTCGGCGGCAATGATCGTGGTGTTGATCTCTATCGGTAAATATCTCGAGTGTCGCTCCAAGGCAAAGACGAGCACAACGCTCAAGGCGCTGCTGGCGCTGCGGCCGCAACATGCTCGCGTGATTCGCGATGGTGTTGAGGTGCTTATTGCACTTGATCAAGTGGCAGTGGGCGATCAGATCAAAGTTTTGCCCGGTGAGACGATGCCCGTTGATGGGGTGGTGGTTTCAGGCGCGAGCTCATGTGATGAGTCGAGCGTGACAGGCGAGAGTGTGCCGGTGTTTAAGGAGCCTGGCTCGGCGGTGATTTCTGGCACGATGAACCAGGCGGGCAGCCTTATTTTTGAGGCGACCAAGGTGGGGGAGGATTCTACCATCAACCAGATCATTGCGCTCGTGCAAGATGCCAATGCAACCAAGGCGCCCCTGCAGTCACTTGCCGATAAAATCGCTGGCATCTTTGTCCCTGCGGTGCTGGTGATTGCAGCGCTGACGGTCGGTGGTTGGCTTATTGCTGGTGCGAGCCTTGAGTTTGCGCTCGAGCTCGGTATCTCGGTGCTTGTGATTAGTTGCCCGTGTGCGCTGGGTCTTGCAACGCCGGTGGCGATCATGGTGGCAACAGGTAAGGGTGCTCAAGAGGGTATTTTGTTCAAGAGTGCTCAGGCGCTCGAGGATATGAGCAAGGTTAAGGCGATTTTATTTGATAAGACCGGCACAATCACCAAGGGAAGCCCCGAGGTGGTTGAGGTTGCTTGCGATACATTGAGCGAGCATGAGCTCGTGAGGCTTACTGCATCGCTTGAGGCTCATTCAGAACAACCACTGGCACGAGCCGTGCTTGCCTTTGCAAAAGAGCGCAAGGTGGCGCTGGCTGAGGTGCGGATCTTTGAGGCGATACCTGGTAAGGGAGTAGCTGGTGTGGTCGATGGACACCAGGTGCTCGTGGGAAGCGAAGCGTTTTGCCGCGAGCAGGGTGTTGCGCTTGATGAGGCGCTTGTGAAAAGCGCGCATCAAGCAGCGGTTCAGGGCAACTCGTTGATATTTGTCGCCTGTGATGGCAAGCTTGTGGGCTGGATTGGCTGCAGCGATGCGATGAAGCCCGAAAGCCCTGCGGCGCTTGAGCGCCTGTCACGTGAGGGCATCACAACAGTTTTGGTGAGTGGTGATAACCAGACGGCGGTTGAGGCGATTGTTCGGGAGTTGCGTCTTGATGAGATCCATGCCCAGATTTTGCCTGCTGATAAGGAGCGTA
Organism: Actinomycetes bacterium; assembly: GCA_023419515.1. GTDB lineage: Bacteria > Actinomycetota > Coriobacteriia > Coriobacteriales > JAEZXW01 > JAEZXW01. Next base: position 21,635 of record JAEZXW010000079.1, on the reverse strand, counting down.
TCGTTCGTGAGGTGAAGCAGGCGCACGGTGGCGTGGTGGCGATGGTGGGCGATGGCGTGAATGATGCGCCGGCGCTCGCGCGCGCTGATGTTGGTATCGCCATTGGCGCAGGGAGTGATGTTGCGGTTGAGTCGGCAGATATCGTACTCATGCGCTCATCGCTCAAAGAAGTGGTGGTTGCTCTGCGCTTGTCTCGCGCGACCGTCAAAAACATCAAACAAAATCTCTTTTGGGCATTTTTCTACAACGTCGCTTGCATTCCGCTTGCAGCGGGGCTGTGGTATCCCGCGTTTGGGCTAACCTTAAATCCGATGATTGCAGCAGCAGCGATGAGCTTGAGCTCGGTGTTTGTGGTAAGCAATGCTCTACGTTTGCAGCGCAAGTCGTTTGGGATAGCTGAGAGCACCAATGCGACTCAGACAAATTGCACTCTAACGAATCAAGAAATAATCGAGTTTGATGGCGTTGAGCTTGAGAAAGAGAAGGGATCACAGATGGCAGAGAAGGTCTATGTAACTTTGACGGTAGACGGTATGATGTGTCAGCACTGCCAAAAGCGTGTGCACGATGCGCTGGTCGCGACTGCTGAGACCGAGGATGTGACTGTAAATCTCGAGGAGAAGACAGCGCGCGTCTTGCTGCCAAGTGAGGGCTTTGACGCGGCAGAGCTTGCAAAGGCAGTTGAGGATGCAGGTTATACAGTCGAGAAGGTCGACTGCGATGAATAGCGAAAATCAGCAAGCACTATTGCATCGCTTGAGGATTGTACGAGGCCAGGTTGATGGCATCATTTCGATGGTAGAAGACAATCGATATTGCATTGATATTTCGACCCAGCTCATGGCAGCAAGCGCGGCGCTCATGGGAATCAACAAGTCGGTTCTGACAGCGCATTTGGATTCTTGTGTGAAGGGTGCGATGGAGAGCAAGAACACCAGTGAGGTGGACGAGAAACTCGGTGAAATCGCTCGTGTCATCGAAAAGCTATCTCGTTAGCCAAAATATTTCTACGATAAAATGTGACCCCGTTGGTTGTCGCAACCAGCGGGGTCACTTGCTGTTAAGCTGCTTATTCGTGAGAGAGAGCACTTTGAATGCCTCAAGTGCTTGGCTTAGGAGTGCCTCATGCTTATTCAAAAGCAGCTTCACCGAGCTTTGCCTTGCCTTCCTGCAGCGCTACATTAATGATCGACTCAAGCTTTTTTGCGCCTGCAGGTAAATCCTCAGTGTAGCTGTGAGCAAGCTCAGGGTAGTAACAAACCTCAATAGTTCGAGTCATGACGCCACCGCGGTTATCCAAGAAGGTGCCTACCCAAATACCGTGGACAGAAGTCTCATACCAGTTTACAGGCTCATCGGAGCTTGGCAGTGAGATCTCGATCTCACCCTTGGCAAGATACTCCAACAGATCAACTTGCTCCTGATCGGTAAGGCCCGCTTGTGCCAAAAAAAGGGTGGTCGTCTTGCCGCTTTGGGCAAGCTCGTTCAGATACCCTTTTAGCTCATTGAGCATGACGAGCAATTTGCGAGGATCGGAAAGCTTTTGTTCGAGGTTCATACAACTCCTTTTTTTTGCTCCCGCACATAACCGCCGCACCAAACGGAGGTATTTAACGAAGCAATGGTCAAACACGGGCAATTCGATACATTAGCGCTTTGTAGCAGTAACACCCCATGCCTCAAGCTGAGCAATGACACGTTCAATCACGGTAGGCAAAGCCTGTGCCACGCAATCGGTCATCTCGAGTCCAACCTCAAGTGAAGCAGGCTCAACACCAATGACAGTCACCGCAAAGCTTTTGCTGGCATCAAGACCGCGGATGTCAAGGATGTCTTTCATGCCGACCTCATGGGCAGAAATCATACCCGAGAAGTAGCGTTCGACCTCTTTACGACGGAGCTCATACACCGTTCCTGCTGGTTCTTTGCCATGCATCGCATCAATGAGCACGAGATGCGTCACATCCTTGATGTAGTACAAGAGCTCCATACCCATGGTACCGCCATCGAGTAGACGCACTTCAGGTTCAAAGCTATAGGTCTCTTTGATTTGGTTCACGGCATGTACGCCTAAGCCTTCATCGGTTAGCAAAATGCTTCCAACACCCAAAACAGCAATCGTTTTTTCTGGCTGTGACATATCGGCATATGACCTTTCAATAATGTTTTTCGTGGTGCCCTTAAGGATGGCTCTCCCCAAGAACAAGGAGCGCTTATCCTTAGCTGGGCTCTCTCAGCAAGCGAGAAGATAAAGATAAAAGAACGCCCTTTAAGCATTTGATTTTATCGTTCATCAAAGCTTAAAGGGCGCTTCAACATTTCAAAGTATCAATCATTCATAGAGCAGTTGGTCTCAGTGATCCTGCTGGCTTTATGCGCCTGCCTTGCTCTTGTTTTTGATTGATGGCTTTTCCAGTCGCGCTGCACGATCGGCGCGGATGCGTTCAGCCTCGGCCTTATCGAGCGTAATGTCATCAAGGTCATAAGGCTCAACTGTGTAGTACTTCACGCCAGAAAACATTGCTGAAATTTCACCATTGTGCTCAGTCATATCAGCCCTAAAGGCAAGATATACGTGGGCTGTCATAAAGATCATCATAAACCAAGCACACAAATGGTGGATGTAATGAGTCATATACTCACTTACTGCGAGGTTAAATGGATTGAATACCTTGGCAATAAGCGAGTGGGGATAGATCATGATGTACATCGCAATACCGGTCACGGCAAGGATAAACAAAATGACATACACACCAGCATAAGCGGTACGAGCAAGAGAATTACGCAAATAGAAGCGGTGCTCGCTGGGGAGGAAGAGATAATGCTTCAAACCCCACAACAGGCCTTCCCAGTATGACTTGCGCCAAAACTTAGGAAGCAGGCGATCACCCTTGTTGCGAATTGCTCCATACACGCGAAGCACAACCGCAGCAAGCAAGATAAATGCAGCTATAAAGTGGATTTTTCGCACGGTCTCCATTGAGAACAGGCTTGCAACCAAAAAAGTAGGCTCAACACCTGGAAGAGCACCAAAGCCTGGATTACCAATATAGAGGCCGGTGAAAAAGAGCGTAATGACACAGAGCACCATCACCCAGTGAAAGATGCGAAGCCAGGGACTAAAAAGATAGAACCCTTTGCTATTAGTGTAGTGTTTCACAAACGCTCGCCTCCTTACGTAAAAATCGTTTCCTTGCCTTCGAAGTGATACTCAACTCTTAAGCAAAGAAGGAGTGTGCGATTTCATCGCCCTCAAGGTTGTACAGGTGAGTAGCGCAAGCTAAGCAAGGATCGAATGAACGGATGCCCTTGACGATCTCGAGCGGCTTGTCCGGAATCTGAACGTGGGTATCCATCATGCAGGACTCATACGCACCGTGTTCGCCCTTGGTGTTGATAGGCTCAGCATTCCAAGTTGAAGGAACGATAGCCTGATAGTTTTCGATCTTGCCATCCTTGATGACAGCCCAGTGACCAAGTGCACCACGAGGAGCATCCAGAAGACCAACGCCGACAACAGGCTCTTTTGGCCAAGTGTTTGGATCAAACTTCTCGGTGTTTGCTACCGTGGTATCACCGGCCTTGATGTTAGCAACGAGCTTGTCAAAGTTGTAACGAGCAACGTTTGCTGCAAGCTGTGAGTCAAGCGCGCGGCAAGCAGTACGGCCAACGGTAGAGGGCATCCAGACGTGAGGCTCAACGCCCAAGACCTGAGAAACGGTATCAATTTGGTTGACGATCATCTGTTCAGCCCAGTTTGGCTCAGCAATGATGCCCTGCTTGACCTTGGTGTACAAAACGATGTACTTGGCCAAAGGGCCAACCTCGCACGGTGAACCCTTAAAGATTGGGCTTTTTACCCATGAGTACTTGTCTTGACCCTCAAGCGTAGTGTAACCATTGCCTGCGGTGTAGTGAGGATCGCTCTGACCATCCTTAGGGTTCAGCGCAGTTGCATCGCCGCTGTACTGATACCAGGAGTGCTCAACCTCTTCTGCAAATACCTCAGGGTTGGTGAGATCCTCGCCGGTGAAATTGATGAAGGTAGCCTTCTCAACACCAAGCTCAAAGTTCTCAACAACGCCATGAGAGCGAACGAGACACTTCTCAAAAAAGTCACCGTTCTGAATGCCTGTGTGTGGCTCATCAGGGAAGTTACCGTAGGATAGGCAGCGCTTTTTAGAAAGACCGCCACCGTCAACGCGGCCAGCCTCAGCATAAATCTTGCCAACAGCAACGATGTCTGGCAGGTAGAAGTAGTTCACCAGATCCATCGTCATGTTGATGGCGTTGTCAACCTCAGCCAAGCGAGCGGTGTTGACAGGTGCATTCATGTCATCCATGGAGATGGAGCATGGCATGCCACCGACGATGTAGTGTGGGTGAGGGTTCTTACCACCAAAGACAACGTGAGGAATAACGATGTCGGCCTGACGGTCAAGAATGTTGAGGTAGTGAGCAACGCCCATCAGGTGAACTTCAGCGGGCAAGAGCTCATAGTCTGGGTGATCCCACCAGTTATTGGCAAAGATACCAAGTTGGCCAGACTCAACAATGTTTTTAACCTTTTCCTGAATGGCTGCAAAGTAAGCAGTGGTGGCCTTGGGGAACTCATGTGGATATGCGTGACTATCAAGGCCAGCATTTGGAGCGCCGTTCAGTCCGGTGACATCGTAAGCCGAAAGCACGGTGTTTTGCAGTTCTGCTGTCTTAACTGGATCAGCATTCAAAGCTGCAACTGGGCTTACCCAGTCAAGCGCGTGAAGGTGATAGAAGTGAACGATGTGGTCGTGAACGTCCTGGACTGCGTTCATGATGTTGCGGATGTAGTTTGCGTTCTTTGGAATGGTAATGCCCAAAGCATCCTCAACAGCACGCAATGAAGCAAGTGAGTGAGTTGAGGTGCAAACGCCGCAGATACGACCAACAAAAGCCCAAGCATCACGAGGGTCGCGACCCTTGGTGACAACCTCGATACCACGCCATGCAGTACCAGAGGACATTGCATTTTGAACAACACCGGTTGACTCATCAACGGTGACTTCAACGCGAAGGTGACCCTCGATTCGAGTTACTGGATCAACAACAACGTGCTGCATCTATTATTCCTCCTCAGCTTCTTCTACTTTGTGCTTCGCTTCGCCGCGAGCTTTAACAGCTGCGGTGATAGCGCCGTGAACAACAACGGCAGCGCCGGTTACGCCGGTTGCAACAGCCAGTACCTTGTCAGCATCAGTGATGGTGTTAGGTACGTGGATCTGAGGAAGTCGCTGATAAAAGTTGTCGTTGTCCCAGAAGCCCTTTTCGGTACAGCCGATACAACCGTGGCCGGACTGAATCGGGTAGGAAAGACCCTTCCACCAACGCAGGTTGCCGCATGAGCTGTAAGCAACAGGACCACGGCAGCCAACGCGATAGAGGCACCAACCAGCTTTTGCACCCGCATCGTCAAACTTGTTAACGAACAAGCCTGAGTCAAAAAATGGTCGACGATAGCAGGTGTCGTGGATGCGGTTGCCGTAGAACTGCAGTGGGCGACCAACGCTATCCAGCGGAGGAATCTCGCCAAAGAGGGCAACATGCATAACTACTGAAGTCATGACCTCAGGAATTGGTGGGCAGCCAGGAACTTTGATAATTGGTTTGCCGCTGATAACGTCAGAAACTGATTTGGTCTGCGTTGGGTTTGGATAAGCTGCTTGAATACCGCCCCAAGCAGCGCATGATCCGTACTCGATGATTGCCATGGCGCCTTCAGCAGCCTCTTTAAGCTCATCGATGAATGGGCGACCATTAATCATACAGGAGTTGCCGCTGTCATGAGTTGGCACACCACCCTCAACTGCGAGGATGTATTTGCCATGATACTTCTTAATAGTCTCTGCGAGGTGCTCTTCATAATTGTGGCCTGCTGATGCAGAGAGGACCTCGTTGATCTCAACTGAAACCATGTTTAGCACAACGTCAGATGCAAAAGGTGCGCTTGAGCGGATAAATGACTCGTCGCAACCGGTGCACTCGTGACCGTGAAGCCAAATGACGACAGGAAGCTCCTTAGTTTCAGCAGCCTTGGCGACCTCGGGCATCATCGTTGCAGGAAGACCAAGGGCAGCTGTGATTGCCATACAGGTCTTTACAAATGAACGACGTGAGAAGTTACGAGCTTGAAACTTCTCCCAGAGTGTCTGGTTCTCCATAGCCAAGATCTTGTCACCTACCAATCAAAAAAGGTGTGTTTGTACAGTACGACAGGGGATGCCTGTCTTGCCATGAGATAGTGTGATTTAAGCGACGGCTTAAAATAGAACCTCGTTTTATAATGCTGTTATCACGAGGTCGAACAGCGTCCCTAAATCGGCCGACATATCCCTTTCCCCTCATTGAATTGGATGCGTGGCCAAACCATCCAATACAAAGGAATACAAAAAGCCTTAATGGTCTAAATTTAAATTATTTTTAATCTAAAAGAAACGAAATTTTAGGGCTTCGTGTTATGAATTTAACGATTAGTACTTGACAAATTTTAGGCCATTTTACCTTGAGTTTTAAGAAAAAGAAAACCGAAGGAAGCAGATTGACATCCCTTCGGTTATATCGCGTTTTGTGAATGAGTTTTGAAGTGGCGCTCTGTAGTATAACTTCAAGGCATGGTGCTTTGTTGTGGCACACAAGCGCTGTTCTTAGCGCTGATCTGCGGTAAAGAAAAGCGTTAATACGCCTGGGCCAGTATGTGCTCCAATGACTGGATCGACGAAGGTGATTGTGCAATCGGTGACACCAAAGCGTTTCTCTAGTTCGTCTTTGAGGTAGTTTGCATCGCATTCACAGTCTCCATGACTAATCATGACCACCTGCTCGTCGAACGGTGTTTGGGCATAATTTTCAAAGCGAGTGAGCAGTGCTTCAACTGCGCGCTTGCGGGTGCGGATCTTGTCGATGGCAGCCAAGGCACCCTGATCGTTGATGTGAATAAGCGGTTTGACGTTGAGCGCAGAGCCAAGGATAGCACTCGTGCGAGACAAGCGTCCGCCTCGGTGGAGATACTTAAGGTCATCGACAGTTACGATGTGGTGGATATTGAAGCGATGTTCGCGCGCCCACTCGGCACACTCGGTAATATTGGCGCCAGCATTGCGCATGCGAGCAACGAGTTTGATTAAAAGCCCTTGGCCACCACAGGCACATAAGGTATCGACGGCATGAAACATTTGATCAGGGTGGGTTTTTTGAGCCTCGTTTATCACGCGCTCAATCACTTCAAAGGTGCCTGAGAGCGCTGAGGAAAACCCAAGATAAAGGATGTCATTACCCGCATCGGCAAGCTCTGAAATAACCGCGCGGGCATCTTGCTCTTTGGCAAGTGAGGTCGTAATCACCTTGCCTGCGCGAAGCTCGTCGTAAATCGCCTTAAAATCGGTTGCCTTGCCGTCGATAAAGCTCGTGTGTTCCTCGCCATCCATTAAATAAGTGAGAGGAATCATATGAATATTGAACTGATCAACGGTCTCTTGATCGAGGTTACAGCAGGTATCAGTCAGTAAAATAAAGCTCATATCATCACTCCTTGGTAGGGAGGTTATATCTTACAAAAGAGATGGGTGGGATACGTGATTATTGTCACGTGAAGACATCAATAGTCGCGCCATATGAGAAACCAATTTTTTACGTCGAGGATGCTTAAAAATTGCCGTTTGTCGTGGTAATTTTTGGCGTTGTCTTGTAGCATGGTCAGACCATCTTATTGCCCATTTTTTTAAGTTAGCGGATTGCAAAGATCACCAAAGCGGGAGAGGAATACGCAGATCATGGCACATTATTTTCCAGAAGAGTCACATACCTTTAGTGAGTATCTGCTTGTCCCTGGTTACACCTCAGCTGAGTGTACGCCTGATAAGGTTTCATTGAGAACCCCGCTGGTGAAGTTTAAACGTGGCGAAGAGCCCCGAATTTCTCTCAACATTCCTATGGTTTCGGCCATCATGCAGTCCGTTTCTGGCGTCAAGATGTCGGTGGCGCTTGCACGTGAAGGTGGCGTTTCGTTTATCTATGGCTCGCAGAGCATCGAGAGCGAAGCTGCGATGGTTCGTGAGGTCAAGGCAACCAAGGCAGGTTTTGTGCCGAGTGATGCAAACATTTCGCCTGAGATGACGCTCGCTGAGGTGTTGGAGCTCAAGCGCCAGACCGGACATTCCACCATGCCAGTCACTGAGGGTGCTGCTAAAAACGGTAAGCTCTTAGGTATCGTGACGAGTCGCGATTATCGCGTAAGTCGCATGGATCTTTCGACGCCCGTGCGTGAGTTTATGACGCCATCCGATGAGCTTGTGACCGCAAACGTAGCTGATACGCTTTCTACCTGCAATGATATCATTTGGGAGCATAAGCTCAACGCCCTTCCCGTTGTTGATGATGAGGGTAACCTCGTTTCACTCGTGTTCCGCAAAGACTATGATTCTCACAAAGAGAATCCCAATGAGATTCTCGATGACCAGAAACGCTACATCGTTGGTGCGGGTATTAACTCACGCGACTTTGCTGCGCGCGTTCCGGCACTCGTTGAGGCTGGGGCAGATGTGCTCTGTATCGATAGCTCCGAGGGCTATTCAGACTGGCAGAAGTTTACGATTGAATGGATCCGTGAGCGCTATGGCGATAGTGTCATGGTGGGCGCTGGTAACGTTGTTACGGCTGAAGGTTTTCGCTTCTTGGCCGAGGCAGGCGCTGACTTTATTAAGGTTGGCATCGGCGGTGGCTCGATCTGCATCACGCGCGAGCAGAAGGGTATTGGCCGCGGACAGGCCTCAGCGCTCATTGATGTCTGCGCCGAGCGCGATCGCTATTTTGAAGAGACTGGTATCTACATTCCGGTCTGCTCTGATGGTGGCATCGTCTATGACTACCACATGACGCTAGCCCTTGCGATGGGTGCTGATTTCTTGATGCTCGGTCGCTACTTCGCTCGTTTTGACGAAAGTCCAACCAACCGTGTTTCTGTTAACGGTAATTACATGAAGGAATACTGGGGCGAGGGCTCTGCTCGTGCACGCAACTGGGCTCGCTATGATCTCGGTGGCAAGTCCTCATCGATGCATTTTGAAGAGGGTGTCGATTCTTACGTTCCATACGCTGGTCCTTTGCGAGAGAACGTTGAGGGTACACTTGCCAAGGTCAAGGCAACGATGTGCAACGTAGGCGCACTGACCATTCCTGAGTTGCAGGAAAAGGCAGTAATGACTCTCGTCAGTTCAACCTCAATTGTTGAGGGTGGCGCTCATGATGTTGTGCTCAAAGACACCAATTCATCGACTAACTTTAGATAAGCCGACGAGCGCTTCAAGGGCTATTGAGCCACATCGAGCGTTTGCAGCCTAACTCAGTAACTTAAGAACGATAAGATAATTTGAAGGCATTTGGATTATGACGCAAACTGATATCAACGCTGTGCAAAAAACTCATGAGCAAGGCTATGAACCGCTGGTCATTGAAGAAAAATGGCGTGAGGTGTGGGAGCACGAAAAAACTCATCGAGTTATCGATGACAAGGCGTATCCCAAAAAATACGTTCTTGAGATGTTCCCGTATCCATCGGGTGACATCCACATGGGTCACGTGCGTAATTATTCGATTGGTGACGCGATCGCGCGCTTTTATCGACTCTCAGGGTATGACGTTTTGCATCCAATCGGGTGGGATGCCTTTGGATTGCCGGCTGAAAACGCAGCTATCAAGCATAAGACCCAGCCTGCCAAGTGGACGTATCAAAACATTGCCACGCAAAAAAAGAGCTTTTGGCGGATGGGTTTTTCCTACGATGACCAGCGTATTGTGCGTACCTGTGATCCTGAATATTACCGCTGGGGTCAGTGGATTTTTTTGCAGCTCTATAAGCAGGGCTTAGTTAAGCGCAGCGCTTCTCCCGTAAACTGGTGCCCCGATTGCGCAACGGTTTTGGCAAACGAGCAGGTTGAATCAGACGGCACCTGCTGGCGCTGCCACAGCCACGTTGAGAAGAAAAAGCTTGAACAGTGGTATTTCACCATCACCGATTACGCTCAAGAGTTGCTTGATGACCTTGATAAACTCGAAGGTTGGCCAGAGCGTGTGAAGCAGATGCAGCGTAACTGGATTGGCAGGTCGGAAGGGGCTGAGGTTGACTTTATCCTCGCTGATAGAGATGACCAGCCAACCGACACCAAGATTACGGTCTTTACGACTCGTCCTGATACGCTCTTTGGCTGTACTTTCTTTGTTATCGCGCCTGAATCAGAGCTTTTGAATGAGCTTGAGATTGATGAGGCATATCGCGATTCTATCGAGGAGGTACGCGCTCATGCCGAGCGCTTGACCGCCGTTGAACGCTCGAGTGGCCAGGCAGAAAAGCACGGTGCGTTTACTGGTCGCTATGTGATCAATCCCGTCAACAATGCTCGCGTGCCTGTTTGGGTTGCTGATTATGTCTTGGCTGACTACGGCACGGGTGCTGTGATGGCAGTACCTTCGGGTGATGAGCGCGATTTTGAGTTCGCACGCCAATATGGCCTTGATATCATTCCGGTCATTGTGGGCGAAGATGATCCGCTCGCTCAAGAGCTTTCGGGCGTACGTGAGACCGTGTGCCGTTCGGTTGACTGGGATGCTCCTCACGCCACAGAAGGCGTCATGGTTCAATCGGGGCAGTTTACCTCGATGAAAGGCGGCAAACACTCAGAGGGCTACCGTGCCGTTATTGAGTGGCTGACCGAGCAGGGGATGGGTCGCGCCTGTGTGAATTTTAGGCTGCGAGACTGGTTGATTTCTCGCCAGCGTTATTGGGGCAACCCCATTCCGCTGATCAAATGCGATCACTGCGGATATGTGCCCGTACCAGAAGACAAACTGCCCGTGCTTTTGCCCGATGAGCTTGATCTCGATCAAGGCGAGACGCTTGCTACCAATGAGGCGTTTGCTGAGTGCACTTGCCCGGTCTGTGGTTCAAAGGCTCGTCGTGAAACCGATACAATGGACACCTTTGTTTGCTCAAGCTGGTATTTCTTGCGCTACACCGATCCGCAAAATGTCGAGCTTCCGTTCTCGCGCGAGCAGGCAAATCGCTGGATGCCCGTTGATCACTACATCGGTGGCATTGAGCATGCGATCCTACACCTGCTCTACTCGCGCTTTATTACTAAGGCGCTGCGTGATGCTGGTATGGTTGATATCGATGAGCCGTTCTTGCATCTGTTGACCCAGGGCATGGTCAAGCTCAACGGCGAGACGATGTCAAAGTCCAAGGGCAATATCATTACGCCTGCTGAGATCATTGACGTCTATGGCGCCGATACCATGCGCGCGTTCATTCTCTTTTGCGCACCACCCGATAAGGACTTTGACTTCAAGAAGGACGGAGATACTTGGGATCACTCTGGTGTTGAGGGTATGCATCGCTACCTACACCGCGTCTATCGTCTTGTCAATGATCTCATGGCAATTCCAGGAGCAGCTCAGGCATTTGTAACGCAGATTGAGACAAGCCGCGCTGATCAGCTTAAACGTAACGAAGCACGCGAGGTTGGCTTGTTGAGCGCCTCATCCATGAGCTTTGATCTTGCTGATTGCTTTGACGCTGCTCAGGCAGGCGAGACAGACCAGGCACTCTGGCAGGTCGTGAATGAAAAGGTCGCCAAGGTAACTACAGATTTTGAGCGCCACGGCTTTAATACGGCAATCGCTGCACTTATGGAGCTCACCAATGCCGTTCATGAGAAATATCGCACGAGTGATGGGGCGCTTGACCCAGAGCTTGCTGCCACCATTGCCCGCGTTTTAGTGACGATGCTCTCACCAATTGCTCCGTTTATCACAGAGGAACTTTGGCATACGACACTTGGTCAACCAGATAGCGTGCATCATGCTGCTTGGCCGGTTGTTGATGAAGCGACGCTTGCGGCTGGCAAGGTTGAGATTCCAGTCCAGATCAACGGTAAGGTGCGCGCACTGATTAAAGTTGACGCTCATCTTGATGCAGCAGGTTGTGAAGCGCTTGCGCGCGAGGCAATCGCTGATCGGCTTGAGGGTAAAACGATTGTTAAAGCGATTGTGGTTCCTGGTAAAATTGCAAACTTTGTGGTGAAATAAGCAGCCTTGCAAGCGATCACAACAGACAAAGCGGTGATAACTGATCAGCAGTTATAACTGAAAAGCAGTCATAGCAAACAACACAAAGAAATAAAGAAGGTGATACATGAAGACACAAGCTGGTTTTCGGCTCGTTGATGCAACAATTGAAGATCTCGATGCAGTCTACTCACTCATCGATCGTGCACGTGCTTTGATCCATGAGCTTAACATTAATCAGTGGGTCAATGGCTATCCGGCACGCGAAGATATTGAACGAGATATTCGTGAGGGGCATACCAAAAAACTCATCCGCGATGATGGCGCGCTTGTGGCAACCGCTTATCTCTCGTTTGATCCAGACCCCAATTACGAGGTCTTGGTTGAGGGAAATTGGAAAAACGATGAACCTCACGGTGTTTTGCATCGCATTGCAGTCGATCCTGAGATGCGCGGCCAGGGAATCGCTGGTATTCTCATCAAGCTCTGTATTGAAGAAGTGCTGGCTCACGGCTTGAAAGACGTGAGGGTTGATACCCACGAGGAAAACATTCCAATGCGCCGAGCGCTTGAAAAAGCCGGGTTTGTATCTTGTGGCATTGTTCGTTTGCCGTACACCACCGATCTTCGTGTGGCGTATGAGTATGTTCATGATGAAGCTATGCAACACCAAAGCGCTTAAGCTTGCCCATCATTTACGGGCTGTGCTATAGTTACAGCGTTTAATCGAACTGTTTGTGAGGAAGCGGGCTTGACACCGCTTCTTCTTTTTGTACGCGGTTTTATGATGGAGGTGACAGGTGAAAAAGACCAACAAGGAACAACAGATCATCGACATCCTTGAGGCCCAAGCCCATGAGCGTGGGATTGATATCGTCGATGTTACCGTTGCAGGAACGGCAAAGATGCCGCTCGTCTGCGTGCGCATTGATCGAATGCCTGAAGACGAGGGGGCTAATGGTCACGCACCAACGCTCACGCTTGATGAAGTGACTGAACAAAACGGTTGGATCTCTGAACTTATTGAGGATCTCGATCCTTTTGCTGGTTCGTATGTCCTTGAGGTCTCATCACCCGGTGTTGATCGTCCGCTGAGAAGGCCTGCTGATTTTGTGCGCGTGTTTGAGGCAGCCCCGGCAAATGATCCGGCAAAGGTTCAACTTTCGCTTCTTAAGCCTGTTGAGGGGACGAACCGTCGCAAGGTTACTGGTTTTTTGACGCAGGCAACCGCTCAGGAAGCTGAGATTACCTGTGAGGATAAAACCGTGTTTAGCTTTGGTTATGATGAGATTGACAAGGCGCTGAGTTTGGGACGCCTTGATTTTAATAAGAAGGAGAACTAACCCATGGCTTCAGAAATGATGGAAGCGCTCAGTCAACTTGCGCGTGAAAAGCACATTGATGAACTGCATCTGCTGACCTGTCTTGAGGAGTCATTGGCAGAGACCTACACCGATCTTTTTGATCTTGAGTTTGGCGCCCGCGTTACCATCGACCGCGTAACTGGCCATATCTACGTTTATGAGCTCGTACCAGTGGGTGAACCCGACGAGGAGACGGGTGAGTACGCTGAGTTTGAGGAGAAGGACATCACGCCTGAGGGTACCTCTCGCATCGCTGCTCAAAACGCCAAAATGGTCATCAATCGCCTTGTGCGTGATGCTGGCCGCGAGCAGATCTATCATGAGTTTGCCGATCGTGTGGGAGATCTCATCACGGGTACGGTTTTGCAGACCACCCCAGACTTTACAATCGTCAAGATTCGTGAGGGTGTTGAGGCTGAGCTTCCGCATTATGACATCAAGAAGCATCCCGAGGAGTATAACGAGCGTCCTCAGAATGAGCGCTATACCCACGGTCAGCGCATCAAGGCACTGATCGTTGGTGTGAGGGATCCCCGTGTTCAAAACCGTGAGGGAGCAAGTGCTGCTGATCGCTCACGTCCGCCAATCATCATTTCGCGCACCCACCCAGAGCTCATCAAACGTCTGTTTGAGATCGAGGTTCCTGAAGTCTATGACGGCGTGGTCGAGGTCAAGAATGTGACTCGTGAGCCGGGTGTGCGCTCAAAGGTGTCGGTGCACTCAACTGATTCTCGCCTTGATCCCATTGGTGCGTGTGTTGGCCCTAAAGGCTCACGCGTGCGCATGGTGGTTTCTGAGCTTCGTGGTGAGCGCGTCGATATTATCCAGTGGAGCGAGGATCCTGGTGCTTATGTCGCAAATGCATTGTCGCCAGCTCGCGTGACCAACGTTTTGGTTGATCGTGAAAACCAGTACGCAACGGTGATCGTGCCAGATGATCAACTTTCACTTGCGATCGGCAAGGAAGGCCAAAACGCCCGTCTTGCTGCGCGATTGACTGGCTGGCACATCGATATCAAGAACCTGAGTTTGGCAAGCGAGGTCTTGCAGGCAGGATCACTTTTGCTCGATGAGCAGCCAGAGCAGGATGAGGATGAGCGCTGCGAGTATGTGAGCGAGGATGGCATTCGCTGCCGCAATCACAAGCGTGATGACTCGCATTTCTGCGGCATCCACGATGGCGCTGATCTAGCCTCCAATGAGGCTCGTGCCCAGGCTGCTGGTGAGGCTGCCCAAGAGGCAAGCGCTGACCTTGCTCAGGATGATGCTGCAATTGATGAAGCATTTTCGATGGCAATGACCGCGTTTGAGGATGCGGTTGCCTTGAACGATGACGAGGACAGCCTCGTCTAACGACTGTACTGACGAAGTGACGAGTGGTGAGGGGTGTTAGATGCAAGGCGTGCGCACCTGTGTTGCTTGCGGCGCAAAAAAGCATCAATGTGAGCTTCATCGCCTCACTACGATTGATGGTCACCTTGTCTTTGATCAAACACAGCGACAAGGTGGACGAGGGCTCTATGTGTGCTCGGCTGATTGCGCGCGCAAGCTCGCGAAAAACTCACGGCTATGTGCGGCAAAACTTCGCACCAAGGTTGAAGAGGGTGAGCTTCGGGCGGCACTGAGCAGGGTTATTGCCCTAGTAGAGGATGAGAGATAAACGGGCGCATTTAAGCGCTTTCAAGCCAAGGAGCTGTTTGTATCGCAAGATAAGCAGCAGATCGACTGGCAGCAGGAGGGACGGTATACGGTATGGCAAAAATGCGTGTGCATGAGTTGGCCAAAGAGTTTGGAATGACCAGTAAAGAGATGCTCGGTCATTTGGAGGAGCTTAAGATCCCCGCAAAAAATCATGCCTCAACGCTTGAAGAGGCGTATATCGACAAGATTCGCAAAGTCTTAGCTCCTGTCATGGAAGAGCGCAAGGCTGCGATCGAGGCTCAGGCACAGGCCGAGGCCGAGAAGAAGGCGCAAGAAGAAGAGCTTGCTCGCATCGAGGCTGAAAAAGAGCGCCTTGCTGCTGAGGAGCGCGCCAAGGCTCGTCGCGAGGAAGAGCGTCGTCGCCGTGAGGAGGCAGAGGCTCGCGCAAAGGCTGAGGAAGAAGCTCGGGCCAAGGCAGAGGCAGAAGCTCGTGCCCAAGAGCGTGAGGCAAAGCGTCAGGCTGAGCTTGAGCGCAAGCGCGCTAGCGCGCCAAAGAGCCTACCTGGCTTTGGTAATCTCCTTGAGCAGATCGAGCAAGAGCAACGCCGTTTGCGCGAGCAAAAGGAGCAGGCTCAAAATGCAGCAGCCAATGAGCCTATTGCACCGGTGACGTTTGATGAGTCGCTTGGCGCTGGTCAGCCTGGCAAGAAAAAGAAGGGTGCTCAGGCTGAAGGCAGCAAGCATAAGGATCGCTATTCTGAGATGGCCGAGGAAGCTCAGCATCAGATTGAAATGTCGAGCGTCCTCAAAGAGGCTCAAAAGGCGGTACGTGAGGCCCAGGCAGAAAGTGGCTCGGGTAAGCGTAAGAAGCGTAAAGAGAAGCGTGAACGTGAGCGTGCTGAGCGTGATGAGCAAGAGAAGCTTATTCGTGCTAAGGAGCAGGGCATCAATCCCGATGAGCTTGATACAGTTCGCATCTCTGAAGGTGCAACCGTGTCTGAGGTTGCCGAGGCGCTCGGCGTTGCCGCAAACGATATCATTAAGCAACTCTTTATCCTTGGAACTCCACTGACGCTCACTCAGTCGATGGATAACTCCCTCATTGAGTTGGTAGCGATGGAGCTCAATCGCTCCGTCAAGGTAATCAGTCCTGAGGAAGAAAACAGCTTTACGTTCTACGATGATCCTGAGGATCTCACTCCACGTCCGCCAGTTGTTACCGTTATGGGTCACGTCGACCACGGTAAAACCTCACTGCTTGACGCCATCCGTGATACGGGTGTTGCAGCTCGCGAGGCAGGCGGTATTACCCAGGCGATCGGTGCGTCGGTCGTCTTTATCAACGATCAGCAGATCACTTTCATCGACACCCCAGGTCACGAGGCATTTACTGCTATGCGTGCCCGTGGTGCCAAGATTACTGACATCGTTATTCTCGTGGTTGCAGCTGACGACGGCGTCATGCCACAGACCATCGAGGCAATCAACCACTCCAAAGCTGCAGGAGTGCCACTTGTGGTTGCGGTCAACAAAATCGACCGTCCGCAGGCAAATCCTGATCGCGTACGCAATGAGCTCGTTGAACATGGTGTTATACCTGAGGAGTGGGGCGGCGACAATATGTTCGTCAATGTCTCAGCTAAGCAGCGTGAGGGTATTGATGAGCTCCTCGAGACTGTTTTGCTCCAGGCAGAAGTTCTTGAGCTTAAAGCGAATAGCAACACGTTTGCCTCTGGTTATGTCGTTGAGGCAAAACTTGATAAGGGTCGTGGTCCGGTTGCTACCGTACTCGTAAACCGCGGTACTTTGAAGGTAGGTGACGCGGTTGTCGCTGGTACTTCGTTTGGTCGCGTGCGCGCCTTGCTCGACCCGCATGGTAACCAGATCGCCGAGGTAGGTCCTGCTGGTCCTGCTGAGATCCTTGGCCTTGACTCCGTACCCCAAGCCGGTGATGAGTTTAGAGTCTTTGAGGATGAGCGCGATGCTCGTAGCCTCGCCGAAGAACGTGCGCTCAAGCAGCGTATTGCTGAGCAAAACCGCGCACATAAGGGCGGCGTCTCACTTGAGAACCTCTTTGACAGTATCAACCAGAACGAGGTTAAAGACCTTAACCTCATCGTTAAGGCAGACGTTCAGGGCTCCATTGAGGCCTTGGCTGATGCGCTCTCTAAGATGGATCAGTCTGAGGTCCGCATCAACATTATCCACTCTGCCGTGGGTGGTATTACCGAGACTGACGTCACGCTGGCAGATGCCTCAAGCGCCATTATCATCGGCTTTAATGTTCGCCCAAGTGCCAAAGCAAAGATTGAGGCTGAACAGCAAAACGTTCAGATCAGGACATATCGCGTCATCTACCAGGCACTTGATGATATCAACGCTGCTCGTGTTGGTATGTTAAGCCCGACCATCGAAGAGCGTGATACCGGTGCAGCTGAGGTTCGTGACCTCTTTAGGGTACCGAAGGTCGGCGTTGTCGCAGGTTGTTACGTTACCGATGGTGAGATCTCGCGTAACGATAAGATCCGTATTGTTCGCGACGGGACGGTCATTTTTGAGGGCGAACTTGCGTCACTGCGCCGCTTTAAGGACGACGTCAAGAGCGTCAAGAGTGGTTATGAATGTGGTATTGGCGTTGAGGGCTATCAGGATCTCAAGGAAGGCGACATCATCGAGGGTTACGAGATCGTTGAGGTTGCTCGCGAGGCGTAAGGCTCAAGCGCTTAAGTGAGGTGTCATGATGAAGCAAAACCAGACATCACGCAGGCTTGCTGAGTCTGCGCAACAAAAACTCGCAACGATTCTGCTCTTTGAGATTTCTGATCCGCGGCTTGAATTTGTGACGGTCACCGACTGCGAAGTTTCGGTTGATCGCTCGCTTTGTCGTGCCTATGTGAGTTGTGAGCCTGACCGTTACGATGAGGTGCTCAAGGCGCTTGAGGGTGCCAAGGGTAAGATCCGTTCACTTTTGGGCTCATCACTCGGGTGGCGCGTGACACCCGAGCTCATCTTTGCGATTGATCGATCCGCTGATGAGGCGGCCCGCATTAGCCGTGCGCTGCAAGACGTGCCGCCAAGCATGCTGCGTGCTGATAAAGCGGCAGATAAGCTTGACCTTGTGGATGATGACGTGCTTGACGAGTTGGACAAGAATTAAGGTGAACCGATGAGTGATGCATCAACTGCCCTGCATCGCCGGGAGTTTTTTGCTGAAGTTCGGGCGGCATCGCGCATTGTAATCTGCGGTCACACCAATCCCGATGGTGATGCCCACGGCAGCGTGTTGGCTCTCGTTCGCGTGATTCGTCAGTTGCACCCAGATAAAGAAGTGACTGGGCTTTTAGCTGATGATGACCCAGTGACGTTGCCGTACCAGTTTATGGCCGGCGCTCATGATCTCGTGTCTGCCAGCCTGTATGAGGGTGAACCCGACTTATTCATCAGTGTCGATGTGCCTAAAGTCGAACGTTTGCTCAATGCACAGCCTGTGTTTGGTCGTGCTAAGCGCACGCTTGCGATCGATCATCATCCAGACATGCAGATGTTTGCCGATGTGACCATCAAGGCGCCAACGGCGTGTGCCTGCGGACTGATCATCTATCACTTACTTAGGGATGATGCGCTCATTGATGCAAAGACAGCGCTTTGTCTCTATACCGCTATTTGCACTGACACGGGGCGCTTTCAATATCAGA
This sequence comes from Actinomycetes bacterium, assembly GCA_023419515.1. GTDB lineage: Bacteria > Actinomycetota > Coriobacteriia > Coriobacteriales > JAEZXW01 > JAEZXW01. Next base: position 2,842 of record JAEZXW010000079.1, on the reverse strand, counting down.
ATACAAACGCTGAGTGCCTGCATGCAGCGGCAAAGCTTGTGAGCCTTGGTGCTCAGCCTGAAGTGGTTTCGCTCCACATTTTCCAAAGTATTTCGGCCGCTTCACTTAAGCTTGAGGCGCGCGTGCTCGATCGAGCAAAGATTCTGGCTCAAGGGAGGGCAGCGCTGACGTGGTATACCCACGAGGATGTCGAAGCGTTTGGCGCACTTTCGTATGAGCTTGAGGGCCTCATTGATCGTCTGCGATCGATCCGTGGCACGCAGGTCTGCGCCCTTTTGAAGCTGCGTAAAGATGGTGTTATCAAAGGAAGCTTGCGTTCAAAGTGCTGCATTAATGTGGCTGAGCTAGCACGTTCGTGGAACGGCGGCGGTCATGATAAGGCAGCTGGTTTTATCTTTGCGCCACATGAGGGCGAGAGTGAGACAGCATTCTTAGAGCGTGTTATTGCAACGGTTGAACGTGGCATCTCAGAACTAGTGAGCGATTCAAATGAAGTAGGGTGTGTATGCTCATGAGTGAGGCTCACCAAGCTTCAGAATTTTCATTAGGGTCTTCTTCGGGGTTGTTGCTCATCAATAAGCCTGCGGGCATTACGAGCCATGATGTGGTTTCACGACTACGGCGTGCCTTGCATATTAAGCGCATCGGTCATGCAGGTACCCTTGATCCATTTGCAACAGGGTTGATGATTGTTGGCGTGGGTCTAGCGACGAGGCTGTTGACCTTTTGCGCCCTGCAATCAAAGGCATACCGTGCAACTGTTTGCTTTGGATTTGCAACCGATACAGACGACTTGACAGGGCAGTCGATCAGTCAAGCAGATCCTGCAGCCTGCGCTCGGCTTGCCCAGGATCTTGCGGATCCAGAATATCGAGCCGAACTCGAGCGGCGCATGTTGGCGATGACCGAGCAGCTGCCGCCCGCCTATAGCGCGATCAAGATCAACGGCAAAAAGGGATATGAGCTTGCTCGTCAGGGCAAAGAGGCGCCTCTGAAAACCCGTGCCATTACTGTTTTTGAGTCACACATTGAGGGTGAACCTTGCCTGAGCGATGGTCTTGTGTATCTTGATGTGTATCTCAAGGTTTCGAAGGGCACCTACATTCGCTCGATTGCTCGTGATCTGGGCGAGGTGGTTGGTGTGCCTGCACACGTGGCAGCCCTTGATCGCATCAGCATTGAGTCGGTAAACCGCGATGATGCCTTTGACCTTGAAGCGTTTGAGCAGCTTGCGCAGCAGCCCGATTTTGATCTCGCTGATTACTTTATAGATCCTGCGCGCGTACTGGATGTCCCTGTAGTTGAGCTTACGACACGTGAGCATCAAGACGTCATTCACGGAAAACCGCTGCAGCTTTCATCAGCGCGATCAGTCCAAGCTGATCTTGTGTTGTATGATCGCGACGGGGCAATTGTTGCAGTTGCTGAACCACTTGCTGATGATGTCAGTCACGATGAATCTCGCTGTTATAAGACAAAGGCTGTCTTTATTGATGGCGTTTCTCGTGCAAGCAGAAAAGCGCACGGTGACGCCAATCTAAGCGGCGATATCCTCACTGAATCTGATCGCGCTGCTGGGCTTGTGCATGACGTCAAAGCAGCGCTTTTGCGCGTTGATCCCTTTGAATCATTGAGCCTCGAGCCTCAAGAAAGCTGTTCCGCGCTCTACGTGGGTGAACCTCTCTTTACCTGTGAGGATGAAACCGAGCACACTACTTGTGAGCAAATCAGGTTTGAAGGCATTAAATTCACGAGTAACGGCAAGCCTGTGTCACCCCTCGGTAAGGCAGCAATTTGCATTGGTGCTTTTGACGGCATTCATGAGGGTCACCGCTTTTTGATCAACCAAACTATCACAGATGCTCGCCGCAGGAATCTGCCCGCTTATATCGTGACCTTTGATGTTGATCCCGATGAGGTTTTCTTGCCGCGTCAGCAGATCAAAAAGCTTCTTAATAATAAGGATCGCCTGCGGTTTTTGAGATCGTGTGGAGCTGACGGTGTGATTGCCTTGAGTTTTACCAAGGAGCTTGCTGCCCTTGATTACGTCAGCTTTATGAATGATGTCCTCGGTGCTGTCGTGACGCCTGTAGCAATTCATGTTGGTCAGGACTTTTCGCTTGGCGCTCATCACCATGGTAATCTCGCAGCGCTTAAAGGCTGGGGAAGTGTTCACGACTGCACTGTCACTGGTTATAAGTTGGCGTGTAGTACCGATCACTTGCCTATCTCAGCAACGAGAATCAGGATCTTGCTTGAATCGGGCGAGCTTGAGAGTGCCAAGGCGCTGTTGGGGCGTTGGCATGCGGTGCAAGGTATAGTCGTACACGGCAGGCATGAGGGGACTTCGTTTGGCTTTCCCACAGCAAACGTCCGCATCGATTATCCGTATCTCTTGCCGCAGGAGGCGGTCTACGTCGGTTTTGTCGTGTACGATAACAAGGCATGGCCTGCTGCGATGTCGATCGGACTTCCGCTTACCTTCATTGATGAGGGGTATCGGGCGCATCTCGAAGCAAATATGATTGGCTTTTCGGGTGATATTTATGGTCGAGAGGTCAAGGTCATCTTTTGTAAGAAGTTAAGATCCATGCGTAAGTTTGAGTCAACCGATGAACTTATCAAGACGGTGCTCGCTAATATAGAAGAGACAAAACAGTTGCTTGGAACCACAGGAATCGAGGTGGGATAACAAGCGATGGCTATCAAGCAAGATGATATCGAACGGGTGCGCGAAGCCAATGAGCTCGTTGAGCTTGTTTCTGAGACGGTCGTGCTGCGTCAGCGCGGTGCTGAATTTTGGGGTTGTTGCCCATTTCATAACGAAAAGACTCCGTCGTTC
>JAEZXW010000066.1 GCA_023419515.1 Actinomycetes bacterium | reverse complement strand
CTCTCATTCCCCATGTTTTTTGCCTGCATGTCTGCCCTTGCCCTGGGCGGTGGATCAACGATCGGCAGCGCCGAGCTTGGATATACCTTTGGATTTGGCGGCATTTGGCTCAACTTGAGCATTGGTGCAGGCTTAGTGCTCGCTGGCTTATTGGTAACAACCAAACTCTCAAAGCTGCGTGCGCTGAGCATCAATGAGGTCGTTGAAGAATCCTACGGATCAACAGCCCGCATCTTTAGCTCGGTATTAACGCTAATCTATACACTCACCCTCTCGGTGACGCAGGTCATCGCTATAGGCACCATTATTCACGGCATCTTGGGCGTCAATGCAACGCTTTCGATGGTCGTTGGTGGCGGCGTCGTGATTCTCTATACGTTTGTCGGTGGCATGTGGTCAGTCACGATGACCGATATCGTGCAGTTCATCGTCAAAACCATCGGTATTTTGATCCTGGCGCCGATTTTTTGCATTATTGCAGCAGGAGGCTGGGATGCCCTTATGGCAAATATTCCCTCAACCCATCAATCAGTCTTGAATATGGGGTTTGACCGCAGCTTTGCGTATGTGATCTTGTATGTGCCAGGCCTCATTATTGGCCAAGATATTTGGCAGCGAATCTTTACGGCGAAAAACGAGCGGGTGAGTAAAACGGGCACGATCTGCGCGGGCATCTACAGCGTGCTTTATGCATTTGCCACCGTCATCATTGGTATGAGTGTAGCAGCGCTAATACCAGGGCTCGAAAAGTCATCTGACGCATTTGTCACAGGTATGATGACATTTTTGCCCGTTGGTGTACGTGGGCTTTTGCTTGCTGCTGCGATGGCAGCCGCCATGAGCGTCTCAAGCGGTACGATCCTTGCGTCATCGACCATTCTTTATAACGACATTTATCTCAGGTTTTTACGCAAGGATTCTTCAAGTATGAACGAAGTGAGCGTCACCCGTCTGTTTGCTGGCTTGATCGGCATCATCGTGATGATCTGCGCACTCTGGATTAATGACGTGTTGGCTGGTATTGATATTAGTTACGGCTATCTTTCTGGCTCAGTTTTTGTGCCGCTGATCGCGAGTTTTATCCTGAAGAAATTTAGCCCCAAAGCAGGGCTTTGGACGCTAGGTGTAAGTGGCATAGTTGTTACCATCTGCTTTATTTTGGTAGGAACCTCTGGGTCGCTACCAATCGTTGCGGGCATGATCAGCGGTGTGATCACCTACGCAATCGTTAACATGATTGATCGAGCTAATCAGACACCCTCGCCTTTGTCAGGCTTGTCCAACCAAGCAGATTGATTGACACAAGAACGAGGATGGCATGACAAGCGGTTGACGTGAGATCAAGATCGCCACGGCATTGTGGCAACATCTTTCCCCATCACAAACATTGAGCCACCCCTCACGCCCGAGGAGCGGCTCAATGTTTGTGATGTTTGATTATGTAGTGAGCAAACCGAGCGATCCGAGAGACGCTCAGGCATTGGAAAGCCCTTATGCCTCTTTCATGTAAGAACTTTTCACATAACGTAAGCTCTTGTCAGAAGCATTGATGATCAAACCAGTGGTCGTGGTCTTGCCATTACGATGCGAAACGCCACCGAGCATCTCGCCATCGGTTACACCTACGGCGATAAACGCAGTCTCGTCAGAGCGAACGAGATCATCCATCGTCAGCACGCCATCGAGGTCAACACCCGAGGTCTTTGCTGCGCGATCACGCTCTTCCTGGCTCCTAAACGCAAAGCGACCCTCAAAATAGCCGCCAATTGCCTTGAGCGCCGTGCACGCAAGCACACCCTCAGGAGCACCGCCCGTGCCCAGATACATGTCGATGCCCGTGCCTGAGACTGCCGTTGCGATACAGCCATACACGTCGCCATCCTCAATAAGACGAACGCGGCAGCCAACCTCATGCAGGTCACGAATAATGTCCTGATGGCGATCACGGTTGAGCACCATAACTGTCACCTCAGAGACTGGCTTGTTGAGTGCCTCGGCAACTGCCTTGACGTTTTCTGCAACAGAAGCATCGATACTCACCTTGCCGCGAGCGCGCGGGCCAACAGCGATCTTTTGCATGTAGGTATCAGGGGCATACAAGAGCGATCCTTGAGGAGCAACCGCAAGCGTGCAGATCGCATTGGGTTGATTGTATGCGCAAAGATTTGTCCCCTCGAGCGGATCGACAGCAATATCGATTGCCTCACCACCGGTGCCAACTTCCTCGCCAATGTAGAGCATCGGCGCCTCGTCACGCTCACCCTCACCAATCACGATGCGACCAGAAAACGCGATCTGGTTGAGCGCCTCACGCATTGCAGTCGTTGCTGCCTGATCGGCTGCAACCTTATCACCACGACCATTGTATGCGGCGCTTGCAATCGCTGCCTGCTCTGCAACGTGCAAAAACTCCATCAAGCGTCCTTGGTTCATACCTGTACCTTTCAGTTGTGCTGATTGACGGTGGGCTTATTTAGACCGAGCATTTCTCGACCTAAACGATCGTTATCCGCATCGATCAGCAACGGTTTATTACTCAAAATCTTTCGTTGCGCTTTATGATAGCTGATTGACGCTCAGGGCTGCGCAAAAATGCCCGTCGCAGCTACCGGGCGCCACCTTCGTCTGAAGCCAGGAACCTCCCGCCGGATAAACGGTTGGGTCGTGCACCATAAGCGAATGCATAGCAACTCGATATGCCTGCTTATGACGCTTGAGTGCTGCCTCAACCTGCTCCATGTTCTCCCCTGCATAGACTGAGCAGGTCGAATAAAGCACAGTGCCTTGGACATTGATCAACTCAAGGGCATTGTCAAGCAGACTTGCCTGCACAGCTTGCAGCGACTCAATGCTTTGGGCTGTAATGTTATGGACAAGTTCTGGATTGCGCCTAATCGTACCGAGACCAGAACAAGGCGCATCGATCAAAATGAGCTGAGGGCCAACGTCAACCGAAGGCAACACACCACGTTTGACGAGATATTTTCTGGTGACCTCTTCAAAGGGCTTGTCAATAAAAACAATGCGATCAATGCACTCGGCAAGACCAGAAAACTCATGTTTCTTAAGCTCATTAAGCCTGCGCTTTGCCTCGCGCATACGCTTTTTATTTGGCTCAACGCAGACAAGCTGCAATCGATCGAGGATTTGCCGCTTTTGGCCTTTTGCTTCTTGCGCATATGCGGCAAGTTCACCGAGTATGAGCGCGGTCTTTGTTGCGCGACCAGTCCCCACCTCAACGACGACAAGCGGCTGCAAAACGCGATCTACTCCTTGCGCAAAGCGGGCGGTGGCAGACGCCACCCACTGAGCAGGAAAATCAGCGACGATTAAATCATCAAAATTTTGGCGCACCGCCTCAGTAACATTCGGCAGCGAAACGACGCCAGGAAGCCTCGTCATCTTTGCCTGGATCTTGCGCTCAGCACATAAGTCCAGTGTCTCACGCGGATCAAAAGCACGCGCAAAATGCGTCACATCATACAGGTGGGCAGCGCAAAAATCGCCAAACTCATCGTCGTCCATCGTTAAGATCAAGCGTTGGATGACATCTCGATGAAAGATGTTGATAGTAAAGCGCTGAAAAAATGACTCAAGGGTCTTTGGGTTCATCTTACCAATCTCGCGTGCAACGCCACGCAACATTCCATTGACAAAACCCGCGCATGCCTGCTGAGCCTGACGCGGTGCTGATTGATCGACCGCATGACGCTTGGCCAGCTCAACTGCTTCATTAATCGCAGCATAGGCCTCTTTTTTAAGCACGATCATCTCACACAGCCCAAGCCAAAGGATGATGCGAATCTCATCCTGTAGCTTGCGCTTTTGAGTCAAACGCGGCTCGATAATATCATCGCAGGAGCGAGCGCAGAGCACGGTCGCCAAACTCAAGCGCAGAGCAAAGCCGCGGTCTGGGGTGGAAAGTCCTTTGTACGAGTTGCCCTTGACGAGCTTGTCAAAAGCATCACGCACAAATGTGCCCTCGTTTTTCCAACACATCACCACCTCAAAAGCAAGGTCGCGTGCGGTAAGCTGGGTGGCACTTTGCTTGGCTGGGCTCATGGCTCACTCATCAATCTGCTTGGTTGGGATGGATTTCGGCTTACTTAATGCTACTTGGTTGAATAGTCGTCTGAGGCTCGCCTTCAAAGCAGCTCAAAACGCGGTTAGCTGATCATCGACCAAGTGCTAATCCGTGGATTACTCAGGTTGATCCCGCGCATCCACTCTTGTGCTGTCATCTCACGCTTGCCATCGGGTTTGATGGCATCTACAACAATGGCGCTCCATACTTCTGGCAGGGAGTCAATATTTATCACATAATCGCCGGATTCCTCCTGAGGACCGCACACCAACAAGAGCTGATCTCGCACCTTATCGTGAATCACAACACCAGCGCCAAAATCAGCTGTTTCGTGCGTCTCTCGATACATCGGGCAAAGCTCACTGACGCTAAATCCTGACACATGGGCTCGCGTGATCCTGGCGCCCGTTCCGGCAATTGTGAGGCGCGCGGGCGCGGCATCGCTTGAAGCGCGCACGTATGCAACATTATTCTCAGCAGGCTCGTAGGGATTGAGCAACACTTCGCTTTTTTTGATCTTATGAGCGTAGGTCACCCCTTCTTCGGGCTGTTGGCACCAGACCACCTGCTCGGGACCGCGCACCAGTGCTTGCAAGACCTCGATCAAAGCCTCAGCGCCTAGGCGCGAAAGCTCTTCGGTAAGTTCGGCAGTGTTTTTGTTGAGAGCAGGCATTGAGCGCGTTGCGGCAAACGGGCCAGTATCAAGTCCTGTCTCCATCTGCATGATAGAAACACCAACCACCTCATCATCCGCAAGAATTGCACGCTGAATGGGGGCAGCTCCTCGCCAGCGCGGCAAGAGCGAGGCGTGAATATTGATGCAGCCGTGCGGCGCCAGCATGAGCACACGCTCGGGCAAAATCGCCCCAAAAGCTGCAACCACGATCACATCGGGTGCAAGTGCTGCCAACTCCTCAAATGCCTCGTCATGCTGAGCATTAAAAGACGTCGTCTCGATGATCTTTTGGATCCCAAGCTCAAGGGCAAGCTGCTTGACCTGCGAAGGCACGAGTGCCTTGCCTCGCTTGCGCGGCGCATCAGGCATCGTGACCACACCGACCACCACGGTATGCTCGTACAAGGCTTGCAAAGGCTCAAGCGCAAAATCTGGCGTACCCATGTACACCACGCGAAGCGGCAGTTTATCAGTGATCGGCTGAGAGATCTGCTCGGTCATGAACCTATCCTTCGTCTCGATGATGGGTAAACCCTTGCCGTTATGCTCGTCCGAGATGCCCGTCTGAGACACCCGTCCTAAACACCTGTTGAGCCTGGCTGTGCTCCCGCTGCAAGCGCCGCCTCATACGCCTCTAATGCTTTAAGGCGTGCCAGCGGATCCAGGCGTTCAAAAAGAGTAATGCCGTTAGTGTGATCGATCTCGTGCTGCAGACAGCGACAAAACAAATCATCAGCCGCCTCAATTTCAATCTCATCGCCATTGAGATTGAGTGCCCGTACCACCACTGACTGATGACGCTTCACGCTCACCGATATTCCTGGGATCGACAAGCAACCCTCCTCGCTGTCGATCATAACTTGAGAAGCATCAACGATTTGAGGGTTGATGAGCGTGAGCGGATTTTTCTTGGTGTGACCGTCGTACTCGGTATCGACTACAATGAGGCGAATTGCCTTGCCAACCTGCGGCGCAGCAAGCCCAACGCCTCCTGCTTTATACATCGTCTTTGCCATATCTTTGGCAAGCTTTTTGATCTGATTATCAACGCGCTCGATCTTGGTACACGAGGTACGCAAGACAGGATCGGGCGACAGAACAATTTTCATCTTTACCTCACTTTGCGCAAAAACTCTGACACAGCGCTACATCACATCATACGCATCAATGTCGACGCTACAAGAAACTTTTGCAGGCAGCTTAGTCGAACGCATGACGTCCTGGATAAAGCGGCCAATCGCAAAATCTGGTGCCGACTTAAAGGCAATCATGAAGCGGTAATCATCTTTGAGCTTTTCAATGATGCACGAGGATGGCCCTTGCACCATAACCTCAGGTTTGCCTGATTGTAGCACCTGGTCATACTGGGTAGCGAGGGCGCGAGCCCTTGTAGCGAGCGCCTGTGCCGCGTGCTTTGCCAACACCTGATCACGCGACCAGAGCACCACGCGCGAATACCGGCAAAACGGCGGGTTATAAAACTCTTCGCGCTCATTGATCTCATAGTCAATGAATGTGGCGCGATCATGGCTTGCAACCGCCTGGATTGCAGGATGATCACTTTGATACACCTGAATGATGACCTCGCCGGGCAAACTCCCGCGCCCTGATCGACCAGCAACCTGCTCAAGCAAGGCATACGCCCGCTCAGCAGCACGAAAGTCGGGAAACTTAAGCGCAGTATCGGCGTTCAACACACCCACAAGGGTAACCTCAGGAAAGTCGAGTCCTTTGGCAATCATCTGAGTGCCAAGCAAGATGGCACACGAAGCTTGGTCAAAAGCCTCAAGCAGGGCACCGTGTGCATTTTTTGCTCGCGTGGTATCGGCATCCATCCTAATGATTGGTACATCATTGGGAATATATTGGGCGAGCTCCTCCTCAACACGCTGAGTACCCGCACCAAACTGCCTGAGGTATCGACTGCCGCAACGGGGGCAGACTGCAGGTATTGGCGTGGTGTAATCGCAGCTATGGCACTTCAACACACCCTCTTTAACGTGCAAGGTAAGCGAAGTTGAGCAATGCTCGCAGCGCGGAACGTAATCGCACTCGCGACAAAGCATGAAGTTAGCAAATCCGCGACGATTGAGCATGAGTACAGCTTTTTGTTTACGCTCAATCACGCGCTCAAGACCAGCGAGGAGCGCCCGCGAAAACATCGAGCGATGACCATCGGTAAATTCTTGCTTCATATCCACGATCGTGACACTTGCAAGCGCAGCCTTGGTTGCTCGCTCAGGCATTGAAACTCGCGTAGCGCTTTGATCATGCAGAATCTCGATACTCGGCGTTGCTGAGCCCAGCACCACAGGTACTCCCTCGAGCTCACCCATGAATCGCGCCACCTGTCGCGCGTGATAGCGTGGACTACTTCCCTGCTTATAAGTGGTTTCATGTTCCTCATCAATAACGATGAGCCCTAAGTTTTTGACGGGTGCAAAAAGCGCCGAACGCGGACCTACTACAACCCGAGCTTGCCCTTGGTCGATAAGATCCCACTGATCAAAACGTTCTCCTGCGCTTAAACGCGAGTGCAAGACCGCCACAGTATCACCAAAGCGACTTCTAAATCGCCCTACTGTCTGTGGAGTAAGTGAGATTTCAGGGACGAGCACAAGGGCATCCTTGCCCCGTTCAAGAGTTTTTTCGATCGCAGCGAGATAGACTTCAGTTTTGCCTGAGCCGGTCACGCCGTCGATGAGGATAGTTTCGTGTATGTTCTCCTGCAACGCTTGATCAATCACATCAAGCGCTTGTTGCTGACCGCTGGTAAGCTCCTCATACCTGCGTTTTTGAGCTGTGGCAGACGATAGATTCACAGTTGCCACATCACGAATTCGGCGTACGCGCTCAACAGTCACAACACCCTTTTTTTCAAGCGAACTTAATGCCGACCGTACGCTGAGAATACCAAGCGCAAGCTCACTCACGCGCACGGGGCCCTCGCGCAGAGCATTAATAAGAGCACGCTGGCGTGAGGCATTTTGACGCACGCCGCTGAGCGCCTCATCGGCATCCACAGCAAGATGAGCCCAGCGATCGTCAACCGCACCTACTTTGGGACGTGATACCTGATAGCCGCTCGCAGTACTCGCGCTGCGAGCCACCTTAAACCGAGCCTGTGGGGGCAAAAAGAGCTTGAGTGCCTCGCTGATTGGGCAGAGGTAGTGCTCAGCGATCCAAAAGGCCGTGCGCACTGCTCGCTCGCTGAAGTAGGCGGCCGAAAGCACCTCAGCGATAGGTTTGATCTTTGTGTTTGCAGTAACCCGCTCGCCCGTAGTGGTATTCGTGTTTACGGTAGTCTGTACGCCTGCAGCATCGTACCCATCAACAACCTCAATAACGTAACCAAGCACAAACCTCGAGCCAAACGGCACAACAACGCAGGAGCCAACGCGAACCTCACCTGCTAGATCACTCGGCACCCCATAGGTAAACGCATGCTCGAGCGTCATAGTAGGAATATCAACGATTACTTGAGCAAAGCCAGCATAATCCCGCATCACCCGCGCGCCACCAAACTCATGTGCACCTAATTATCGAGCGGCAACATATGCCTTGAGCTCGTCAACGCGATTAGTGAGCTCCCAGGTAAAGCCTTGGTCTTCTCGGCCAAAGTGGCCATAGGCGGCAGTCGCCTGATAGATGGGGCGCACCAGATCAAGATCGCGAATAATTGCACCGGGGCGCAGGTCAAACACGGCATTTACCGCTTCTTCGATGAGTTTTTCGTCAATCTGAGCCGTACCGTGTGTATCAACCATGAGTGAAAGCGGGTGAGCTACACCAATCGCATAGGCCACCTGTACCTCACAGCGCGAAGCCAGACCAGCTGCTACCACGTTTTTTGCCACCCAACGCGCGGCATAAGCGCCTGAGCGGTCAACCTTCGTAGCATCCTTACCAGAAAACGCACCACCGCCGTGGCGGCCAAAACCACCGTAGGTATCGACGATGATCTTGCGGCCAGTAAGACCGGTGTCACCCATCGGCCCGCCAACAACAAAACGACCGGTTGGGTTGACGTAAATCTCAGTATCACTCCAAGGAATACCAATCTCATCCAGAACAGGAGTCATAACTTCACGGATCAAGTCTGCACGAATATCGGCGAGCTTTGCCTGAGGCATGTGCTGTGTTGAGATCAAAACCTTTTCGATGCAGACCGGCTTGTTGTCGATGTAGCGAACTGAGACCTGCGTCTTACCGTCGGGCAAGAGATACTCCAAAACTCCCTGCTTGCGCACCTGGCTCAAGCGCTCAGACAGACGATGCGCCGCATAAATCGGCAGCGGCATGAGACCTTGGGTCTCGTTGGTTGCATAGCCAAACATCATGCCCTGGTCACCCGCACCAATAAGATCGAGCGCGTCAAGCGTCTGATCGCCTGCCTGCTCGCGATGCAGCTGAGCCTCGTAACTCTCATCAACGCCGAGCGCAATATCATCACTTTGGCCGTGAATCATATTGAGAACGCCGCAGGTGTCGCAGTCAAAACCATACTTTGCTCGGTCATATCCAATACCGCGAACAACCTCGCGCACAACGTTTTCAACGTCAATGTAGCCCTGGGTGCGAACCTCGCCCGCCACCAAAATGGTACCCGTAGTCGTAAACGTCTCAATGGCAACGCGTGCTTGGCTTGGGTCAGCAGGCTCGCCCGACGGAGCAACATAGCCCTGGCTGGCGAGGGCAATCTCTTTTTCGAGAATTGCATCCAAGAGTGCGTCAGAAATCTGATCGCACATCTTATCGGGATGACCCTCGGTAACGCTTTCTGAGGTAAACAAATAGGATGCATTGTTTGTCATGTTGAGGTTTTCACCCTTCACTGGCTATCAAGGCATCGCGCGGCTTAAAGACCGATCACAAACTGGCCGTTTCACCCCACCATGCGAGCGTTTGATTCTTTTTTGAACTTATGTTGAGCAGTAATCTCATTACTCTAACGCTTATAATCAAATAACTTCATACCACTCGATAAAACGTGCTAAACAACTACATGTCACAGCACCAAGATTTGAAAGAGATACCATGACGCCGTCTTTTGCATCTCAAGAGGTTCGCGTTCGCTTTGCGCCTTCTCCCACCGGAAAACTTCATATCGGCGGCGCAAGGACTGCGCTGTATAACTGGGCATTTGCCCGCCACATGGGCGGTACCTTTGTCCTGCGCATCGATGACACCGATCCCGAGCGCTCAACTGCCGAAAACACACAGATCATTCTTGATGCGATGAATTGGCTCGGCTTGACCTGGGATGAAGGCCCTGGCAAAGAGGGGGACTTTGGCCCTTATTTTCAAACCGAACGCTTTGCAACCTATCAGGAAGCACTTGAGCAGTTGAAGGCAAAAGGCCTTGCCTACCCTTGTTTTTGTACGCCAGAAGAACTCGCTGCGGCTCGCGAAAAGGCGCAGGCCTCTGGTGAGGCATGGCAGGGATATTCGCGCATCTGTCGCGATATGGATCCAGCTGAGGCTCAGGCGCGCATTGATGCGGGTGAACCCCACGCGTGGCGCATTAAGGTGCCGCTCGATTGCGAGCCTATTGAGTTTGTCGATGCCGTACACGAGCGCACCTCGGTTGACGTAAGCCAGCTTGATGACTTTGTCATCGTACGAAGCGACGGCACCCCCACCTACAACTTTGCAACCGTGGTTGACGATGCGCTCATGAAGATCACGCACATCATCCGTGGTGACGACCATCTTTCAAACACGCCCCGCCAGATCGTGATTTACGAGGCGTTGGGCTATCCCGTCCCGCAGTTTGCCCATCTCTCGATGATCCTCGGGCCTGATGGCAAACGTTTGTCTAAGCGTCACGGCGCGACAAGCGTTGGCGAATACCAGGATCGCGGCCTTTTGCCTGAGGCATTGCTGAACTACCTCGCACTTTTGGGCTGGTCGCTCGATGGTGAGACAACCCTCTTTGATCTTGAGACGCTCGCAAAGCATTTTGACTTGACGCGCATTTCAAAAAATCCGGCTGTCTTTGATGATGAGAAGCTCGCATGGATGAACGGCGAGTATCTCAAGGCGCTTGATAAGGACGCCTATGTCACACGCGCCCTTCTTCCAGCACTTACCGATGCTGGCTTGGCTTCGCGCGCTGAACTTGAGGTGCTACCAAAAGAGCATCTACATCTGATGGCAGAGCTTGTTCGCGAGCGCGCAAAGCTGATCCCAGAGATTGCTGAGAAACTCGGCTTTTTGTTTGCTGCTGAGCCACTTGCATTTGACGAGACAAGCGTTCAAAAACAAATCGCAAAAAATCCGGCGGAAGCCCTGCGCGCACTTGAGCGTGCCCGCGAGGTACTGGCTGATTTGAGTGAGACAGACTGGCAGGTTAACCGCATCAACGAAGCGCTTGATCCACTGCCAGAAGAGCTTGATCTTAAGAAGAAAATCGTCTTTCAAGCCCTGCGCGTAGCAACGACCGCAAATCAAGTCTCCCCACCACTCACTGAGTCTTGGATTGTCCTCGGCAAGGATCGTACCATTCGCCGTATCGACGATGCCATTGCCGCGTGGCACACGCAGTTTGTCGAGTAAAGCATAAAGCGAGCTGCATCGAGAGCTTGACTCTCTGCTCACTCATAAGAAAGAAGGCACCTTATGTCGATGGTGAGTGCATTTGATATCTTGGGACCCATCATGGTCGGCCCCTCATCAAGCCACACCGCTGGCGCTCTGCGCTGCGCAAAGCTCGCGGCAAGCCTCACGGCTGATCCTATCAAAAAGGTGACCTTTACCCTCTACAACAGCTTTGCTCACACCTACCAAGGGCATGGAACTGATCGTGCCTTGCTCGGCGGCATCATGGGGCTTGAACCTGACGATGAGCGTATTCGTTTTGCCTTTGATTTGGCCGATGAACGCGGGCTGATCTACGAATTTATCCCGAGTGACCAAGGCGAGGGCAGACACCCCAACACCGTCGATTTTGATCTCACAAGCACCTCAGGCGAGCGTGTGAGTGCCCGCGGTGAGAGCTTGGGCGGCGGCGCTGTCACCCTCTCGCGCATCAATGACGTTGAGGTGAGCTTGACTGGTGGCTACAATGCGCTCTTTGTTGCTCATCGCGATCAATGTGGCGTGCTTGCTGCACTTTGCACCCTCTTGGGCGATCACGGCGTCAACATCGCCTTTATGCGAAGCTATCGCCAAGAAGTTGGCGGTATGGCATACACCGTGTTTGAGACCGACTCCCCTGTTGATCCTGAATCACTTGCCGCGATTAGGTCACTCGAGTTTACGAGCAGCGCAACCGTGATCGATCCGCCATCGAGTGGCGCCCCATCTCCAGGCTTGACCTCGGTCTTTGACTTTACAAGTGGTGCTGAGCTCTTGGCGCGCTGCACCCTGCAAGATAAATCCATTGGTGAGCTTATGTACCTGCGCGAGTGCGACATCCGCAGCGAGCACGATGTTATTGCTGAGATGCACCGCGTTCACACCGTCATGCGCGACGGCGTACAAGGGCCAATCAATCAGCCACAAACCTCGCTAGGAGGAATGATCGGCGGAGAAGCCCAGCTCGTCTACAAGACCCAGGGGACTAAACATGCGCTCACCGGCACCACCATGACCCGAGCGATTGCCTATGCCATGGCAACCCTTGAGCGCTCGGCCACAATGGGCATCATCTGCGCTGCGCCAACAGCGGGATCTGCCGGTGTCTTGCCTGGAGCACTGCTCGCCCTAGCTGATCACTATGATTTTACCGACGAGCAGGTCGAGCGCGCGCTCTTTACTGCGGCTGCTCTTGGCCACATCATCGCCCGCAACGCAACGGTTGCTGGCGCAGAGGGTGGCTGTCAGGCGGAGGTTGGATCGGCCTCAGGAATGGCAGCGGCTGCCATCGTTGAGCTTTTAGGCGGCACGCCTGAGATGGCGCTTCATGCTGCATCACTTGCCATCGCCGATATTTTGGGACTGGTTTGTGATCCAATTCGTGGACTTGTTGAGGCACCCTGCCAAACTCGCAACGCCATGGGTGTCACCAACGCCATCACAAGCGCACAACTCGCACTTGCAGGCGTTGTTTCTCACGTACCCTTTGATGAAGTGGTTGAGGCGATGTTTGCCGTTGGACGAGCGCTCCCGGCAGCCCTACGCGAGACTGCCCTGGGCGGCATTGCCGCGTGCCCGAGTGCTTGTCAGCTTGATCACGACGGCGAGCACCCCATGCAGCGCGCGAACTTTGGGTGCCACGGCTGCTGTTAGGGTATACGCGCTGAGCGAGGCGGTCTGCCTGCCGCCAGCATCGAAGGTAACTCGATCAAAATCGGAATGTAATACGTGATCATGCGCCAGAGCAACAACGCTGCCCACGTGAGCTCAGATGAACCGATAAACAGGCCAAAGAACAGCGCAAAGCTTCCTTCAGCACCACCGGCGCCACCTGGCACAGGCACGGCCGACTGAATCACCAAGACAAAACCTGCGGCAGCAAGAACGGTCAAAAAGTCGATGCCTTCAATCCCCAGTGCTCGCAAAACAAAATAAGGCACCATGCAAAACAGCGTAAACTGCAGAGCAGTCACTGCGCTTTGCAGCCACAAGAGATGCGGGCGTTTTTTCAGTCCCCGAAACGATGACTTAAACTGAGCTGCCTCATGATCGATCTTATGTTGCCAGTTTTCGAGACGATCAGGCGAACCAATCCCCCGCTTGCGCAACATACGCACGGTCTTTTTTGCAGCGCGCTGCATGCCGCCTGGAAAAAGTCCAAGCGCAAGCAGAACGATGAACACACCAACATGCACTGCAAAACCAACGAGGGTCACATAGATAAAACCAGAGTAGCTCTCTCGAAAGAAATCAAAGCGAACAGCAAGCATCGCAGCAGCAAGGACAGTTAAAACACCCTGGAAGATGATGAACTTTGACAGCAGAGTACTTGTCGTACTCCCGAGGGGCACGCCCTTTTTGACTAACACCCAACCTTGCGCCGGCTGAGAGCCCGAGGCCATGGGGGTCAAGTTACCAAAGAGTTGACCGAGCAGCGAGACCGAAACAAGCTCCGGCAACTTGAGTCTCACCTGCATCATCTTGGCGGCAACCATGAGTGAGAGTACCTCGCAGGCAAGATAGCCCAGCTCACATAAAAACGCGCATGCCAGCCACCACGGATTTGCAGCAAAGACAAACGGTAAAATCTTGACAAGCTTACCGCTGAGGGCAAGATATCCTACCATCAAGACAAAAACGAGGATGATAAAGCCAACGTTCAAGGCTTCACGCATCTGAGGCGTGATAAAACGAAGTCTACGCAAAAGATGAATTGACATACCACCCTATCGTTTAACAGATGACAAGCAAGGTTGACAGCTCAGGCACGGCTGATGAATGATGCCATTACGCCCGCCGCCCGCTCACTATACGACGTCTCATCTTGCTTGCCCTAAACTGCATGAGAAAAGCTCAAAGCACTGTAAGGAGCCACATGATCACCAGAGAGTCACTCGCACAAGCAGCTGCCAGCGCCACGGTTATCGATCCTGCCCTCTACGGCAAGTACAACGTCAAGCGCGGCCTTCGCAACGCTGATGGAACCGGTGTACTGGCAGGGCTTACCACGATCTCAAACGTGCACGGCTACAGCGTGATTGACGACGACGTGATCCCTGATGAAGGCAGCCTCACGCTGCGCGGGTATGATCTCGAATCTCTCGTCACGACGATCCACGCGCAAAACCGTCACGGCTTTGAAGACATTGCTTATCTCTTACTCTTTGGATCACTGCCAACGCAAGAAGAGCGCCAATTCTTCATGGAGCTCATTGATGAGATGCGCGATTTACCCAGCGGCTTTGTGAAGTCGCTCATCTTACACGCGCCTTCAGACAACATCATGAACATGATGGCGCGCTCGATTTTGAACCTCTATGCCTTTGATGAGGATGCTGACAACACAAGCTGGGAGCACGAGGTTGCTGTAGCGCTTTCGGTTCTCTCGCGTCTTGCCCGCGTTGCGCCTTTGTCATACCACTCCTACCGCGCTGAGCGCGAACCTGGCTACACCATGGTATGGCACGGCGCGATTGACGGGCTGACAACAGCCGAGACCATACTCTATATGCTGCGCCCTGATCAGCAGTGGACGCCTGAGGAAGCCCAGGTGCTCGATGCCCTGCTGATGATCCACGCTGAGCACGGCGGTGGCAATAACTCAACATTTACCTGCCGAACCCTCACCTCAAGCGGCACTGATCCCTACAGCGCCTATGCTGGAGCGATTTGTTCGCTCAAAGGCCCAAAGCACGGCGGTGCCAACATTCAGGTCACGCGCATGATCCACGACCTCAAGACGCAAGTTGAAAACTGGGAGGACAAAGGTCAGGTCGCCGACTATCTCAAGCAAATCTTGCGCGGAGAGGCATTTGATCGCTCGCGCCTTATCTACGGTATGGGACATGCGGTCTACACCAAGTCTGACCCGCGTGCCAAGCTCTGTAAGCAGTACGCCAAGATGCTTGCCTCGGGCACCGAATGGGAGGCGACGTTTGAGCTCATTGCTCAGGTCGAAGCGCTTTCTCAGGAGCTTTTGTATGAGAAGACTGGACGCCCCAGCTGTGCGAATGTCGACATGTATTCTGGCTTGGTATACGAGATGCTTGAAATCCCACAAGACCTCTTTACACCGCTCTTTGCAACGGCGCGTATTGCCGGATGGATCGCTCACCGATTTGAAGAGCTCACGAGCGCCAAGAAGATTATTCGACCTGCATATAAGTCGGTGGTCAAAAAGCACGAGCTATAATAAAAGCGCGGCGCCAAGACGAGTGACAAGCGCAATGATGAAATGCCTGATTACAGCGAGGATGCTGCCCGATCACTGAAGCGATCGACATCGATGCAGCTTGTGCACCTCAGTAAGTGACACCCCGTAGCAGACTGGCTCGGGAGCAAGCCTCACGCCATAGGCTTCCAGCACACCCGCTTGTACTGCTTGAGCAAGCTCAACGATGTCTTGCGCGGTGGCGCCACCTCGATTGGTGAGCGCAAGCGTATGCTTGCTTGAAAGTGTCGCCCTCTCATTCAAGCCAAAACCGCGGGGAAAACCAGCGTGCTCAATGAGCCAAGCAGCGGAAAGCTTATAGGTATGATCACC
>JAEZXW010000044.1 GCA_023419515.1 Actinomycetes bacterium | reverse complement strand
CGATCGGTAAGTAGGATCAGCGCATGCAGCTCACAGCCTTATTACTTGCATTATCAGAAGGGATGGTGACTTCGGTCACCATCTTTTGTTTGACGCTTTTGGGGTCATTGCCCCTCGGGTTTCTCGTCGCATTTTGCCGCATGGCAAAAAACCCGCTCATCAATATCCCAACCCGCATCTACATCTCAATCATGCGCGGCACTCCGCTTATGCTGCAGCTTATGTTTATCTACTTTGCCCCGTATTACATCTTTCATCTGCAGCTTTCGCCAGGCTATCGCTTTGGCGCGGTGATGATTGCGTTCATTATCAATTACGCTGCCTATTGGGCAGAGATTTATCGCAGTGGTTTTGCCGCTATTAGCCCCGGCCAATATGAGGCAGCTGCCGTGCTTGGCTACACGCGAATCCAAACCTTTGTGCGTATTATCTTTCCGCAGTTTTTGAAGCACATCCTGCCGCCTTTGACCAATGAGGTAATCACGCTGGTCAAAGACACTTCGCTCTCGTTTGTTCTCTCAGTTTCTGAGATGTTTACGGTGGCTAAGGCAATTGCGGCGGCGCAAAAGACGATGGATGCGTTTATCGCTGCCGGTGTCTTCTATTACATCTTTAATGCGATTGTGGCATGGGTGATGGAGCTCATTGAAAAGCGACTGGCATACTTTAGGTAAGATTCGCAGCTTTTAAGACTCACGTGTTTGTCAGATCCACAAGTGTCTAGATTTGCAAGTTTTAAGACTCATAAGTTGTAGAGATTCGCAGGTGAAATCATGCAAAACGTTCAACCGCTCTTGCGTCTTGAGCATGTGTCAAAGGCGTTTGACGGACGTGCGGTGCTCGATGATATTTCACTCACTGTTAATCGCGGTGAGGTGGTTTGCATCTTAGGGCCTTCGGGCTCAGGCAAATCCACGCTTTTGCGCTGCGCGACGCTGCTCGATCGTTTTGACGCCGGATCGATGTATTACGACGAGCTTGCCGCCTGCACTGATGAGGGCAGTGGCAAGGCGCAGTATGCAAGCAAGGGCGAGCTTGCCCTCATCGAAAAAAAGCGCGGGCTGGTGTTTCAGGACTTCAACCTCTTTCCGCACTACAGCGCCCTACAAAATGTGACTGATCCTCTGGTTATCGTGCAGCGCAAAACCAAGGATGAAGCTCACAAGATTGCTTTAGATCTGTTTGAAAAGCTCGATCTTCTTGAGCAGCAAGATCTCTATCCTTATCAGCTCTCAGGCGGACAAAAGCAGCGTGTTGCCATTGCTCGTGCCTTAGCGCTCGATCCTGAGATCCTCTTTTTTGACGAGCCAACGAGTGCGCTTGATCCGGAGCTGACCCAAGAGATCTTGCGCGTCATTAAGATGCTTGCTGCAGAACATATGACGATGATGATCGTGACCCACGAGATCGATTTTGCTCGTGCAGTGGCAGATCAGGTTATCTTTATGGATAAGGGTGTGGTTGTTGAGGCAGGATCTGCCGAGTCGGTCATTGATAATCCGCAAAACGAGCGTACTCGAGCATTTTTGACCAAGCTTGCTGCTGATTAGGACTAACGCACGCGCCAAGATAGGTGCACATACATTAAGACCAGCGCGCATCAAGACAATAAACTGCCAGCGCACAGAAGGAGAAAACACGCACAATGCATACGTACGGAACAAACCAAAGGTGGGCAGATGCTCATTATCAGGCACTGATTGATGTCCGCGATGTCGTCCTTCGTATGGTCCACAAAAATCGCCCCGACTTAGTTGATCGGCTTGATGAGGCATATGCATTAGTGCTGGGCTCAGGCTTGGGAACAGTTGCAGACGCAGTGCAAGACCCGGTGGTTGTGCCCTATGAGCTCGTGCCGGGCATGCCACAGAGTTTTGCTCCTGGACACGCCGGTCGCTTTGTCATTGGCACGCTCGGCGCCTCACAAAAGCCAGTTATCTGCATGCAGGGTCGCGTTCATCTCTACGAGGGATACAGCCCATACGAGGTTGTCTTTGGCGTTCGTCTGATGAGACTTTTGGGCGCTCATACGCTGATCGTGACCAACGCCGCTGGTGGGATTAACGCCAGCTTCAAAGTGGGGGATGTTATGCTCATGAGCGATCATATCAACCTGCTTGGCGTGAACCCCCTGACTGGTTTTAACATTGATAAGCTTGGACTTCGTTTTCCTGATATGACTACGACCTACACGCCAGCCCTGCGTGAGCTCGCGCGCTCCTTGGCACCTGATGCGGGCGTGAGCCTCCAAGAGGGTGTCTATCTGGCGGCGGCAGGACCAACCTTTGAAACGCCTGCTGAGATCGTGGCATATCGGGCGCTCGGTGCCGATACAGTCGGTATGTCAACGGTGCCTGAGGTAATAGCAGCACGCCACATGGGCATGCGTATTCTAGGCTTTTCGATGGTGACAAACATGGCAGCGGGCATTGCTGACCATACGCTCACGTCTGAGGATGTGACTAACACCGGAAATCGCTTTGCAAGATCACTCGCCACGTTCATCAAGATGATCATTGAGGTAGACGACGGCAGATCTGTACACGCTTAAGCTCCGCTGCTCAAAAGTCGTGCAGCCTTTTGTCTCACCCCGGTGTGCTCTTGCGTGCCCGCCTTTGCGCGCTAGTGAGCCGCTTGAGCCTTGCGAGCAATATTCGTGCTGATGCGGTTCACTTCAAAGCGGGCGCGCTCCACATCGATCGTCGTCCAGTTGCCCTGCTCATAGAGCACTTTACCGTCGACCATTGTGAGTACAACATCGCGTGAGTTTGCTGAAAAAACGAGGTTGGTCGCCAAGTCAAAGCACGGTGTCATTGCGGGGTTTTCAAGATTCATCATGGCGAGATCAGCGTGGTTTCCTGCCTTGATCGCACCGCAGTCTGGGCGCCCTTGCGCCTTGGCGCCGTTAACGGTGAGCGCCGCGAGCGCTTGAGCTGGGGTCACCACCGTCGGATCAAGCGATGAGCCCTTGTAGATTGTGGCAAAAAGGTAAAGCTCACGCAGGATGTCATGGGCGTTGTTTGAGGCAACACCATCGGTGCCGATGCAGACGTTTAAGCTCTTGGCAAGCATCTCGCCAACGGGGGCAAAGCCGCTCGCAAGCTTCATATTTGATGCAGGGTTGATGACGGGGCTGACATCATATTCCTTGAGGATATCGAGGTCACCTTTTGTCCACACGCAGTGTGCTGCCGTGGTCGGTGCCTTAAAGACACCAAGCTTAGCCAGCCACTCGGTGGGGGTTAGCCCTTGGTGGCGCGCCTTGCATTCTTCAACTTCACGCTGGGTTTCAGCCAAATGCAGATGAATGCCTGCTTGGTGGGCGAGTGCCTCATCTCTGAC
Source organism: Actinomycetes bacterium (assembly GCA_023419515.1). GTDB lineage: Bacteria > Actinomycetota > Coriobacteriia > Coriobacteriales > JAEZXW01 > JAEZXW01. Next base: position 14,441 of record JAEZXW010000044.1, on the reverse strand, counting down.
GCGCTCGATCATGCTTTGGCAGGTGGTGTATTCGCCGTGGATGCAAAAGTCCATGCGAATCTTGCCATCACCTTGGCCGTGGAGTTCCTGCAAGAGGTAATCATTAACCGCCTTAACAGGCAGACTTTCATAGGCAACATCATCCAAGGTCATCGTCCCGCCATCAGAGATATTGACCTTGATCCCGCTCTCTTTGATTGCCCGTAGGCGCGCATGTGTCAAAAAGTACATGTCGCTAAACGAGACTGTCCCCGCTTGGATCATCTCAGCAAGGGCGAGCATGGTGCCCCAATACATCGCCTCGTCATCGATATGCTCTTCAAACGGCCAGACGGCATCGTTGAGCCACTCATGCAGAGGGAGGTTTTCGGCATATCCGCGCAAGAGCACCATGGGCACATGCGTGTGCATATTGTAAAACCCGGGCAGCAATACATGATGGGCTCCGCCAATCACCCGAGCTCGATCGCTCACCGTGGTGCGCAGGTGACTTTGGGCGTGCGGCTCGACCCACTGGATCTTGCCATGTTCAACGAAGACGTCTTGATGGGGGACGGCTTGCATCGCCTCATCCAAGATTGTGATGTCTTGAAAAAGCACAGTATCGCTGGTGGTGGTAGGTGTTAGCCCAAATTTTTGTGTCATGAGTTTGCCTTTGTTTGTATCGTCTTGATGGTTTGCCAGTATACCAAGGGTGTGTGTGGGGGATGTCGAGGCTTCCTTTGATAGCATGTGGGCAACCAAAATCTTGATAAGGAGTAAGAGCACATGGCACAACACACCATTACCCCCGTTCGAGTGATTGCCGATTCACTGGTTAATGACATCCGCGTGACCACACTTGAGGTGACTTTCCCTCGCTTTATCCTGCCTGAGTTCAATACGCATCGCGTATTTTCGCGTAACTCAGCATCGAGCCGTGCTCGCTCGGTTAAGCGCACGTTTACTGACGTGATGGAAATGCCTTTTATCCCCCGTCCGTTCACGCAAAACCAAAAGGGAATGAGTGGCGCGCCGATCAAAGATGAACAGCTGCAGGCAGAGTGTGAGCATTCATGGCTTGCTGCCCGCAATGCGGCAGTGCTTGCGGCGCTCGATCTGTTGGTTGGATCACATAAGCGCAGTGGCCTTATCGGTGGGGACGCAGGCCGTTATCTTGACGTGATTGAGTCCTACGACATGGCGCTTGATGAGCCTTCGGTGCACAAGCAGCACGTCAATCGTTTGCTCGAGCCTTTTATGTATCACACGGCAGTGGTGACCTCGACTATGTGGGATAACTTTTTTGAGTTGCGTATCGCACCCGACGCTCAGCCCGAGATTTACGAGCTTGCCGTTGCCATGAAGCAGGCGTTTGACGAGTCTACGCCTGTCGAGCGTCAGATCCATATTCCTTATGTGAGCAATGAGGTCGAAGGCGCGCTTGAGACCGCCGCGGGCACCGAGATCAGTCCGTTTGTCATCAAGCTTTCTGCCGCTTCGTGCGCGTCAGTGAGCTATAAGAATCCTGATGAGCTTGCTCTGGCTGCAGTTGAGCGTATTTTTACGATGATGCACGCCGATAAGCACATGTCTCCGTTTGAGCATGTTGCTTGTGCGCCCGCTGTGTTGGGCGATTTAATGCAAGCAATGGAATGGAAGTTTGCGGCAAGTTATGAAGATCAGCCTTTGGCGGGGATAAACGGCAACTTAAGCGAAGGTGTCGTTCAGCTTCGCAAGGTCATGGAGCGCCTGGCATAGCTCTTGTGGCAAGATACGTTGTGCGTTGATTGTTGATCGCCGGCTATTGGCTCCGCGCTTCGGTGCTCACTGATTGCTGCCGACCGTTGGTGAGCCGATCGCAGGCTAACGCAGGTGATTTGCTCATCATGCGCTTGTAATAAAGTGCTTTTAACTGAAAGGTGGACGTCCCATGCAACGAGAGTGGAAACAAATGGTTGAGTCTCAGATTGAGACGTATCACGCCCTTCATGACCTGGTATATGTATGCTTTGGTGAGTACCCGCGCTATCCTCGCGAGATTCGCGACGGTATTCGTGAGTATGTCACTCCGCTGCTGATGGATGAGTTCACCATTCTCGATCCAACCGAGGATCGCTACATTACTCGTCGCTCGCATCACTACAGCCCCGATAATGTCAAGCACGATGTCAACGACATCTTCCGTGATGGTTACGGCCTGTTTTGTTATATGCGCTCGATCTACCTCTATCTTGGCGTAAAGGACGAGAAGAAGCTCGCGCCGATGATGCGCAGCCTGCACAAGCAGTTTGCTCGCATTGATGCGATGCGCCATGCAGTTTCGATTTTTGCGCAGCCTCGTGAGTCCTTCCTTGAGTGGGTCAAGGATGGCTTTGAGGTAACCGATGAAGGCGAAGAGGTCGAGAAGGCCAAGAAGAAGTAGGCTGTTTCAGGCGGCTTGCTGAGCGCGGGCGCTCAGTGTGAGGGAGCGTTTACTCGCTGGTTGCGATGGAGCGTCATAATCCTCCTGATAAGACATAAGCCCTTGGTGCGCAGAGTGCGTGCCAAGGGCTTTTTTGTGCCTTGTGTCTGATGTACAGCAAGGATTTTTGTCGTGCCAGAAGTTACCTGATGTGGTCGCGCTTCAGTCAATTACTCCAGCCAAGGATGGCGCAGAGAAGATCATTGTCACCAGCTAAAAACGGTGGCGACACGACGCTGGTTGATAAGGCGGTAACGGTTGCTAGTTTTTCGCTTAAGAGCACCAAGTCAATCATCAGGGGTGATCTTGAGAATCCTGTTGATGGTGAGCCAGTTGCGGTGAGATGAGTGCAGTATGAACTCGGGTGCCTGCTAATCAAACGAGAGCACGAGCTCAACCGGACAGTGATCCGATCCAAAGATGTCATCGCGAATCTCGGCTGCTTTGAGTGAGTCACGCAGTGTCTCAGAGGTCAGGAAGTAATCGATGCGCCAGCCTGCATTTCTGTCGCGAGATCTAAAGCGATAGCTCCACCAGCTATATCTTTCTGTTGCATCAGGATAAAAATGACGGAAGGTGTCGATAAATCCAGCACCGACCAAAAGATCAAACTTGCCGCGCTCCTCATCAGAAAAACCAGGATTGCCGCGGTTGCTCTTGGGATTTTTAAGATCTATTTCGTGGTGAGCAACGTTAAAGTCACCACAAGTGACCACAGGCTTATCCTGTTCAAGCTCTTTCAAAAACGCACGGAAGTTGTCGTCCCAAGCCATCCTAAAATCAATGCGCTTCAAGCCCTCTTGCGCGTTGGGTGTGTAGACGTTGACGAGCCAAAAGCGCTCAAACTCAAGCGCGCAGATGCGACCCTCGTTATCAGGATCCTTTGCAAAGCCGTAACACTCGTTCAGCGGCTCATGCTTGGTAAACACCGCCGTGCCCGAATATCCTTTGCGCTCAGCGTAGTTCCAATACTGCTGATAGCCATCAAGCTCAAGCTCGATCTGACCTGCTTGTAACTTGCTTTCTTGGATGCAAAACATATCGGCATCGACGTCGGTAAAAAAGTCCATGAACCCTTTCTTCATGGCAGCACGAATGCCGTTGACATTCCATGAGACGAGTTTGAATTCTTGAGCCATAGTAAGTGATGCACCCTTCGTTTGAATATCTGTCGTAATCGGTGAGTGCTGCGCAAAACGTTTGACCCATCCCGATTGCCCCTGATCTATTATAGGTACCACTATATGTACCACACCCGCCCGCAAGACCCGCGTGCTTGCCTGATTAACAAGGGGATTTCATCGATGGTTCACTGGCATGAGGTGGTGACCTCTACCAATGAGGTGGCACTTGAGCACGGGCAATACGGTGCTTGGCACGCGGCATTTGCACAAAGCAAGGGGCAGGGCAGGAGAGATCACAGCTGGGTATCGGTGCCGGGAGGCTTGTATCTGAGTGGATTAATGGATTTGCAGAGTGCGCCACATCCACTCTTAGGGCTTATGGTGGCGGCAGCTGTTCGCGATGTGTTACAAGCAAAGACAAGAAGACTGCTTAAAATTAAGTGGCCGAATGATCTCGTGATTGTGGATGAGGCGCAGGATGCAGCTCCAGGCGCGGGTGCAGATCCTCGTGCACCTGAGGCGCCTTACGTTCGCAAGCTCGGCGGTATTTTGCTCAAAAGCTCTGCATTGGCTCCCGTTATATCTCCTAGCGTCGCACCAGCGCATACCGCGTCAGCCGGCGGCAACCATGCATCTGTCCTCATTGGCATCGGGATCAATGTCTGGCCAAACATCATCGCCGATATGCCTCAAAGCTTTAAGGCCAGCGCTCATACCATCGAACCGGGATTTCTATTGACAGACAAGAGTTCTGGCGAGGTTCGTGATATTCAGGATACTCAGGGTGCTCACGGGTCGAGCAGCGCTCACGACACACCATCTGCGTTGAGTGACATTAAGCGTGCATTCATCATGAGTCTTGGCGACCAGGTCGCGCAGGCAGTGACGCAGCTTTGCGAGGATTACCGCGCGGCACAGGCCTCTCAAATCAGCGAAGCTACATTCGTCCTTCGACAGCATGCCGTTTTCACTCAGCACCATCTTTTATGGATCAACGAACCTGTGCGCGCGCTGGCCGATCACGTGTTTTGTGAGTCTCATCGTGCGTTGAACAAAAATCGAGATCTATCGTGGTATGCTAAGCAGCCGCTTGATAGGGTGTATGAATACCTCGCGCAACACGGCGCAATAGATGGGCTGTTTGTTGGGGTCGACTTGGACGGACGCGCTCGGCTTGATACCGAGCTCTTTGGAGAGGTCATTCTCGATTCAAGTGTGGTGTCATTGAGGCGATTGGTATAAAAGCGTATCGCGTGTTCCAACCAACCTGAGAGGGAGAGACATGACCCAAGAAACCAACCAGCAGACCGCTGTTGCTCTGCAGGATAAGGAGCGCATCGTTGGCATTGCGCTCAGCGGCTTGATGATCGCGCTTTTGGCAGTATCTGCTCAGATCGTGGTGCCATTAGGACCAATTCCCTTTACGCTTCAGACTGCTGTCCTGTGTATCGTTGCTCTGGTGCTGCCTAGACGTCTCGCTGTTTTAACAGTAGCCCTCTATCTGGTGCTTGGACTATTGGGGCTTCCGGTCTTCTCGGCAGCTCGTTCTGGTTTTACGGCGTTTGCTGGCCCTACGGGCGGCTTTTTATACGGTTTTTTGCTCGCGATGATTGTGGCAGTGCTGGTACGTAAGGTACTTGTCAACAAGCAGGCTTTGCTGGCAGACATCGTTGCCCTTGCGTGCATTGTGGTGGTTCCGTATCTCTTTGGAACCGTGCATCTCATGCTCGTAGCTCATCTTGATCTCATGAGCGCTCTTGCGGCTGCTGTTGCACCGTTTGTCGCGCTTGATGTGGCAAAGGCGGTGCTAGCGTTTGTGATCGCGGTGGTGTTGCGCAAGGCCTTGGCAAGCACGGGTCTTGCTCAGCTGACGTCTTACGCGGCAAAATAATATCGCTTAAGTTTGGCGAGCGCTTAAGGTTGATTGCTTAAACGTGTGCACCATTCAAAGTACAAGTTTCATCACCATATAACCCTCGAGGATGTCAATCTTTTGAGCAGGATGTGAGTGCTTCATGATTCTTCTCATCGATGTGGGTAACACTGAGTCTGTTCTTGGTGTTGCCGATAAAACAGGGCTTGTTGCGCGCTGGCGTATTGCTACGCATGCTGCAGACACCCCCGACACCCTCGCGGTTAACGTCCACACACTGTTCTCTATCGCCCAGCTCGATTTTTCTCAGGTCAAAGGTGCTGTGCTTGCGGCGGTTGTCCCCAAGATCGTGGCTACGTGGAAGATGGCACTTGAGACCTTTGAGATTCCTGTCGTGCTCGCGAGCGAGGTCGCAAGCGACACCCTCGTTTCGCGCTACGGAGCTCCCCAAGAGATCGGCCCGGATCGCCTTGCCAACGCCGCAGGAGCGGTGGGGTATTACGGCAGTCCTGCAATTGTGATCGATTACGGTACGGCAACCAACATCGATGTTATCGATGTCTCGGGTGCCTATATCGGCGGTGTCATTGCGCCAGGCATCGGAATCTCGAGCGATGCTCTCTTTAGCCGAGCAGCCCGCCTTGCCTCAATCCCGCTCGTTGATCCAGGGCGTGTGATCGGTGAGAATACCACCGAAGCACTACAGGCAGGCATCATCATCGGCACTGCCGCACAGACTGAAGGCCTCGTTGAGCGCATCAAGGCAGAGCTTCAGATCATGAATGCGGCTGATCAATCGCTCGATGTTGATCGTATCCCTGTCATCGCAACCGGGGGACATGCGCATCTCATTGCAAAACAGTGCAGCTGTTTTAGCGCAATCGATCCCGATTTGACGCTAAAAGGCCTGTTCATTATGGGTAAGGATACATTCGAACTTTTGTAACACCAAGCCGCGCTTTGCTGTGATGAATGTAACAGTCGCACCCTAATACCTGTGGCAAGATAACTAAAAACCGAAGTTTAGGTGAATAGCTTTGTACGAGAAAACTTGAGGGGATTTACTCGTGAATAAAAAAGCTAAAAAGCGTCTCGTGATCGGTGGGCTCATCGTTGTCATGGCAATGATCGCTGTCGTCGCGTTTTTGGGGGCAGGAGGAGCCTCGCAGTCACTCGAGGTGGCGCAGGCTGCCTCAGGCAACTTTGAGGGTAAGAAAGTTCAGATTGCTGGTAAGGTCGTCAAGGATTCCTACCATGCGGAGGGTGCCGATGCCGCCTTTGTGGTTGTGGGTGAAGAGGGGCAGGCTGATACCACCACAACTCTGCAAGTAATTTACACTGGCGCTTTGCCCGCCACCTTTGGAAACGATATCACCGCTATCTGCACGGGCACCATGCAAGATGGTGTGTTGCATGCCAATGAGATGGTGACTAAGTGCCCATCAAAATATGAAAGTGCAGAAGGTGCCTTGACGGTTGCAAGCCTGCTTGAGCAAAAAGATAAGATGATCGGTGTTGAGACTAAACTCGCTGGCTATATCGTGGCTGGTACGTTGACTGATGCCACTCAAGATGGCCCTCGTTTTGTGATTGAGTCGCAAGATCAAAGCATCGGTGTCATCTACGGTGATGCTTTGTCGGTTGAGTTTACTGATGGTGTGGCTGTAGTGCTCACGGGCTCCCTCAATGAGCAGGGCGAGTTTGTTGCAGCCGATGTTGCTATTGATCAAAACGTAGAAAAATCTCCAAATGCAAAGGTAGCTTAATGGTCATTGCTGGACAGTTATTACTGATCGCTTCTCTTATCCTGTCGATCGCATCAGCCGTCGTGCTGTTTATTGCGTATCGCATGGGAGCAGGCGTGCTTGCCGTGCAAGACACGCAGGGTAAAACCCCATTTCTCAAGGGCCTTGCTCGTGCTGAGAAGATTGTGAACCTTGGGTTTCTCGGGGTCTTTCTCTGCGCGACCTGCATGACCGCAGCGCTTGGCATCATCTTGTACGCATTTTTGACCGATAACTTTACGATTCAATATGTCGCACATAATTACCCCAAAGATGCTGTTGATCTCAAGCTTTTATTCCAGATCTCAGGTATGTGGTCGGGGCGTGAGGGCTCATTGCTCTTTTGGGCGTGGCTGATTGCCGTGTTTGCCACTTGGGTGGCATGGCGCCGCAGCAAGTTTACCGATCTGCTTTCGACGCTCGCGCTTGGCATCATCATGATCGTCGTCGCATTCTTCTTGTCGACGCTCGTGTTTTCTCAGACTAACAACCCATTTATCGCAACTGACCCTCAGTTTTTGGACGAGTCTGGCAAGCTTATTGGCGTGGCGAGTGCCTGGGGTATGAATCGCCTGCTTGAGCACTGGGCGATGGCTTTGCACCCACCAACGCTGTTTGTGGGCTATGCGGGTATGACGGTTGCCTTTGCTTACGCGATCGCTTCGCTCATCTCGGGAGACTTAACCAAGCGCTGGGTTGAGCTTTCCAACCGCATTACCCTGTTTGCCTGGATCTTTTTGTCGCTCGGTATCGGGCTTGGAGCGGTTTGGGCCTACGTGGTTTTGGGCTGGGGAGGATACTGGGGATGGGATGCCGTCGAGAATGCCTCGCTGCTTTCGTGGCTCGTCTCAACGGCGTTGCTGCACTCATATACCGCCTATCGCAAGCGCAACACCTTCCGTATGTGGAGCTATGTGACGGCTACCTTTAGCTTTGTCTTTGTTGTGCTTGGCACTTTTATCACCCGTTCGGGCATCGTGCAGTCGGTACACGCATTCGCCTCTGATCCAGTTTCGACGTTTGCCTTCATGGGCTTGATGGCAGCCGCTCTTTTGGCGTGCGCCCTTGGTATTGGTTTTCGTCGCAATCAGATGACTGAAGATGATGACACTGAGTCGGTGCTCACGCGCAATGGCACCTATTACCTGACGAATGTTATCTTGCTTGCCTCAGCAGTGCTTGTCGCCTACATGACCTTAAGCTCAGCGTTACCAGCTCCGCTGCCCTTGGCTGGCCAGGTAGTCAATACTGGTGCCTATAACGCAGTTGCTCGTCCGGTCGGCGTTATCTTTGTTCTCATGATGGCGCTTTGCCCCTTGCTCGGTTGGGTCAAGACCGATGCCAAAGCATTTAGGCGCTCTATCGTCGTACCAGCGATTGCTTCGTTGGCGATCTTTGCTGCACTTGTTGTTTTCTTCGTTCTGCGCCTTATCCCTATCTATGAGAGTGATGTTGCTGCGGGGGGAGATGTGGCAGCTAAGGTGCTTGAGCAAGGGCCTGCTTGGTATTACTATGCCCTGGCGCTGCTCGGATTTTTTGCCGGTTCACTTGCGATCTGTACGAGTCTTGCGCTGCTCGTTCGCGGCATTAAAGGTCGTATGGCCTCTGGCAAGGAGGGCTTTGTTACGGCGTTTGTTCGTCTGTTTGTCAAGTCTCCGGCAACGGCAGGCGGTTTTGTGACTCACCTCGGTGTCGGCATTATCGTGATCGGCTTGGTAGCATCATCGATGTTTGTGCTCGAGCGCACTATCAATATTGCGGCAAGTGCTGGTGCCACCTATGATGTAGGTCGTTACACCCTTGTTTATCAGGGAGAAAACCTGCATCAGCGCGATAATGGTGATGCGGTTTATGAAGTTTCATTCACGATCAAAGAAGGCGAGAAAGAGCTTTCATCCGTGAGCCCCAGCATTGAGATTCCAATGCAGACGATGAGTATGTCGAGCCAAAAGCTCAACGCATCAGTGGCAACCTATCCCGCCGAGGATGTCTTTGTGGTATTTCGTGGATTGAATGCCGATAAATCACTCTCGGTTGATGTCAAGATCAACCCGCTTATCTTGCTCGTTTGGATTGGCTTTGGCATCCTTGTTGTTGGTGGTGTCTTGGCCAGTGTCTTTCCTCGTGCTCGACGCATGGCTGACGATGCAAGCGTCGCGCTGAGCGCAGCGATGCACAAGGACAAGGACTGATCAATTGTCATGAGTGGGCGCCCGTTTTTATCGGCACATAACATTATCAAGCAGTTTGGCAGGCGCAAGAGTCTCGATGGGGTGAGTCTTGACGTCCCTGAAGGAGCGCTCTTGGTGCTCTTTGGTCCAAACGGCGCTGGTAAATCGACGCTCATGCGCATTTTGGCGACACTTTCACGACCAACGTCGGGCAGCCTCATGCTCAAAGACGTTGACGTGTTAGAGGAGCCCGAGAGGGTTCGCCAAATGATTGGCATGGTTTCACACGCGCCGCTGCTCTATCAAGATTTGACTGCCCAAGAAAACCTGCAATTTTTTGCCTCGCTCTACGGACTTAATAACGCTCAGATACGGATCAAGGAGCTCTTGGATATGGTGGAGCTTTCGCATCGAGCACATGATGCGGTGCGAACGTTTTCACGCGGGATGACTCAGCGCCTTTCGATCGCCCGAGCGCTCGTGCACGATCCGGAACTCGTGCTCTTGGATGAGCCGTACTCGGGGCTTGATCCGCATGCGGCGGCGATCTTTGATGAGCTCATCGCTACCATGCGCAAGGATCGCACACTCGTGATGGTCTCGCATGATCTCGCTAAAGGCCTTGAGCTGGCAAGCCATCTAGCGATTCTTTGTGATGGCAAGCTTGTCTTTTTTGATGAGGCGAGCGCTACTGATCGCTCCCGCTTTACCGCGTTGTATCATCGCGTGGTCGGCCAGGTGACAGGCGAGGTGATCTTGTGAGTGAACACCTACAACACAGCAAGCTACAGCGCCGCGCACTCACGCCATCGCTGTTCTCGCAGTATTGCGCCTACGTTACCAAAGACCTGCGCATGGAGTTTCGCACGCGTGAGATGATCACCTCGATGATTGTCTATGCGGTCTTGGTGCTTACCATCTACGGGGCTGCTATCTCACAGACGACCGATGCTTTTGACGTGCTCTCCATTGCAGCAGGTCTGCTCTGGGCACTCATCGTCTTTACCTCACTGCTCGGACTCAACCGATCATTTGCACATGAGGTGCATAACGGCTGCCTTGATGCAGTTTTGATGTCACCCGTTGAGCGCTCTGTTATCTTTATCGCCAAGATGACCACAAACCTCATCTTTCTTGCCATTGTTGAGCTCGTGGTTGTGCCGCTGTTTTTTGTCATGTTCTTATCGGGCACGCCGCTTGGCCCACATGCTTGGCAGATCATTATTCCGCTCTTCGTGGGAACCTGGGGTGTGGCAGCAGTTGGCACCCTGCTCGCAACAATGACGCTCGATACTCGTGGTAAAGATGTTTTGCTTGCAATCCTCTTTATTCCGCTGGTGTTTCCACTGCTCTGGGCATGTGTAAGCGCCACGGGTGTTTTGCTGTTGGGGGTAGAGGGCACCTGGCCACTCTTCATCAAGTCGATTGCGCTTGCTGCAGGTTACGATGTCATGATGACGGCAGCAGCCTGGGCGCTCTATGAGTTTACGGTGAGCGGCTCGTAACCGTTAGAAAGGATGTGAGGGGTTTCGTGACGCGCGATCTACCTCAGCTTCGCTTGAGCGAGAAGTTTTCGTTTGTACCAACCTGGCTCATCGTCACTGCGCTGACGATTGGCTTTACCTTAAGCATGGCTGGCTTTGTACTCGCTTTTGTGCACGCTCCGCTGGTGAAGGGGGCTAACCTTTCTGCCACGGTGCTCATCGCCGATCAAGCTGTTTCAAACAAGCTCTTGTTCTCGCAAAAGATTTTTTATTTTCACGTACCGGTAGCGATTGCGTCGTTTGCGACGTTTGTATTCACGGCGTATTACGGCGTGCGCTATCTCATGACTAAGCGCGCCGATTTTGACCGCCGCGCCACAATTGCGACGCAGGTGACGGTGGTCTTTGTGCTAGCGACGATGGTCTCGGGCATGCTTTGGACGCGCTTTGAATGGGGCGTCTGGTGGGTGTGGGAGCCACGGCTTACCACCTACTTCATCCTGACTCTTATGGTGATCGGATATTTCGTCTTGCGTAACGCCATCGACGATCCTGAGCGACGTGCGACCTTCTGCTCGGTCTTTGGCATCATCGCATTCTTAAACGCGCCGCTTTCGTTTGGCATCACCCGTTTGGTGCCAAGCTCAATTCATCCCGTTGTCATTCGCTCTGATTCGGGGCTTTCGCCGGATATGCTCATCCCGTTTTTGCTCGGCATCTTTGGCATGCTGATGCTCGCGTTTGCCCTGTATCACCTGCGCTATCGTTCGTGCGTCTTGGCCGATGAAACCGAGGCAGCCAAAGAGCGACTCGAAAAGCTGTTGCAAGTCACAAAGGAGAGGTCACTGTGAATCCAATTGTCGATCCCATTCTTGCTGAGGTTTATTCAACCGTGCTCCCAGCAGCTCCCTACGTCATCGGCGCTTATCTCGGTATCTGGGTGCTTCTATTTGTTCTCGTACTTGCCGTGCTATTTTCCCAAAAAAAGACGGCACGGTCGCTGGCTGATCTTCATGAAGCAATTGAGAAACTTGAGACAAAACTGAACTTATAACAGGCACGCTGTGCCATTTGCGGTAGCTTGAAATTACTGCGTTTCGTTTAGTTCTAGCAAGGAGTTTCCATGTACGCCATGGTGATATTCACCTTCTTGCTTGCGATTGTGCTCTACGGCATCGCAAGCGCCAGCATGGTGTATAAACTGCTCGTTAAAAACCCGTCGGCAGAGCTTATTCCGCATATTGCCACGGCGCTGGGTTTTGCCGCGCATTGCATCTCTCTCATCTGGCTATTTTTGCTGCACAAGGGCATGCTTTTCTTGCAGGGAAGCATCATTTTGCTCCTAGTGAGCTGGGCGGTCGCTGCTGGTGCGCTCGTGCTTTTAGTTGTGATGAGCGATAAGGGTGAGTCTTATGCTCGCTATCTTGTCCCGCTTGCTCTGTTGCTTTTTGTTATTAGCTGGGGGATGGGTGTTGGCCTTTCAACCGAGGTGCAAAAAAGACTCTATCTGTCGGTGCCGTTGTTTGTTACGCATGTCGCGTGTTTTGTCATTTCGGCAACCTGCTTTATCTGCTCGGGTGTCTCGAGCATGCTGGCATTGTCTGCCCAAGCTCGTCTCAAAAGCGCTGATCCACTCAGTGAATCACTCGGTAAATTACCGGCACTTTCAACGCTTAAAAACGTTGCTCATCGCAGCATGCTGATCGGGTTGCCCATCTATTCGTTTGGCCTCATGATCGGCATTTTGCAAGCTCATATGGTCAATGAGTTGTGGTTTATCTCACCTCGCGTGCTCTCAAGCTTTTTGCTTTGGCTGCTCGTGGTGCTCTACTTGTTCATGGTGTACGTGGTTAAGGCGCCGGTTAGTCAAAGTGCCCGCATTGCCATGATCGTTGCGCTTTGTACGGTGTGTCTGTCGGTGCTCTCGTCAATTGTTCCAATGTTTGCCCTGGTGTAAGGCTTAGTGATCATGACGAGTAAACGAGAGGCTCAGTTACATGAGGCGCATCACCTGCCGCTCACGCTTTGCATCCGTCACGATCAGCACGCTCTCGTGGTCGGTGCAGGCGAGGTGGGTTTGAGAAAGATCGCCAACCTCTTAGCGTTTGGAGTGGCGGTTGTTTGCGTGGAACCTCAGTTTATTGCTCAGGATGAGATTATCGACAGGATCGTTGAGGTAAAGCCGTTTACAAGCAGGAGCCTAGCTGATAAGGATTTGTATGCCCGAGCACAGGAGCGCTTGACGGTGCGAGTAAAGCCGTTTGAGCCTGCCGACATTACTGAGTCAACCGTGCTTGCGTTTGCTTGCACGTCCTCTCAGTCATGCAATGCCGCGGTTTATCAGGCATGTCGTGAGAAGGGCGTGTTGTTTAACTCGGCGATGAAATTGCCGAATATGAATGAGTTTTATTTGCCAGCTACGCTGATACGCGGGGATTTTTCTGTGAGTATCGCAACGGCTGGTAAATCGCCATCGCTGGCGCGCAAAGAGCGTCTTGCGCTTGAGGATCGCTACAGCGATACGTTTGGGGATTACCTCGACCTACTTGGCGAGGTAAGGGATCTGGTGTTAAGTCAGATTGATGGGGATGCCGTGATACATCGAGCTTATCTGCGTGCCTTGCACAAGCTGCCGCTTCTGGCGGCGTGTGAGGCGGGCGAGACCTTAGATGCCCACGCGGTCTTTTCAGACCTGTGTGAGCGCATGCGAGGTGAGCGCCCGTGAAGTTTGTTTGCGTTGGTATTTCACACAAGACAACTCCGGTTGATTTGCGTGAACGCTTTGTATTCACCCAGGATCAGCTGGAAGAAGCCTTGCTTTCGCTGACCTCAACCGAGGCAGTTGAATCAGCGGTCATCTTATCGACGTGCAACCGCACCGAGATTTATGCTAACTGCCAACTGAACCGCAATGCCCGCGGAGTCATTACCAAGTTTTTGGCTGAGCATGCCTCCATGGCGCCGTGTTCGCTCCTGGGTTATGACTACAGCTTTGAGGGGACTGCCTGCATTGAGCATTTGTTTGAGGTTGTAGCTTCCCTTGACTCGATGGTGCTCGGCGAGGCGCAGATCCTCGGCCAAGTACGCAATGCTTATCAGGCAGCCTGTGATGCTGATGTGGTGGGCAAGCGTCTCGATTACCTCTTTAAGCAGGCGCTCGAGGTCGGTAAGCGCGTTCGCAACGAAACTGCCATCGGCAAGCATTCGGTCTCGGTGTCAACCGCAGCAGTGACACTTGCTTCGCGCGTATTTGATGCCCTACCCGAGCGAGAAGTACTCATCATCGGTGCAGGTGATATGGCGCTGTTGACCGCCCAATACCTCAAGGAATCTGGGGTGCGCAAGGTCTCGGTTTGCTCTCGTACGCTCGCCCATGCGCAAGAGCTCGCACGTGAGCTTGATGGCGAGGCATGGGAGTGGAGTAAGCTTGTGCACGCTCTCATCCGTGCCGATATCGTGATTTCGTCGACCGCTGCCACTCAGTATGTGGTTACCAAACAAGATATTCAGGCGCTCTACAACCAGCGCAAGGGTCGTTCACTGTTGATGATCGATATTGCGT
>JAEZXW010000074.1 GCA_023419515.1 Actinomycetes bacterium | reverse complement strand
GTGTGTGACCAAGAAACCCTCGAGGAGCTCAAGCGCAATAAGCAGATCGTGCTGCGCTATTGCAACGAGGATGGCTCTTTTAATCCAGAGGGCACACAGGGCACAGCACCTAATGGTTCGGTGTATGACATTGCTGGTATCTGCAATAAGGCGGGCAACGTCTTTGGTTTGATGCCACACCCTGAGCGCGTGGTCGATCCGGCGACTGGATTTACTCAGGGTAGCGCGTTTTTTACGGCAATTGCAAAGCACGTTGCTCAGATGGCGTAAGGTGGATGCAGTATGACAAATCACGAGGTAAAGCACGGGACTTCTCAGTCTCACACCGTTGATAATCCGTTTGATGCCAGCGCGCCATATTGTGATGCCGCCAGTGAGCCTGTTGAGCTTTTGGTCGATGACGTTGCGCTCTCAGCAGCAATCGAGCTGGGATTGACCGAGGACGAGTATCACAACGTTGTTGCCGTACAGGGCAGGACGCCAAGCATCACCGAACTCTACATGTATTCATTGATGTGGTCTGAGCATTGCTCATACAAGCATTCAAAAAATGAGCTCAAAAAGTTTCCAACCTCGGGCGAGCATGTATTGCAGGGCCCAGGTGAAAACGCCGGCGTGGTAAGCGTTGGCGATGGTTGGGCGCTCGCGTTCAAGATGGAAAGCCATAACCACCCGAGTGCAATTGAGCCTTATCAGGGTGCGGCAACGGGTGTGGGTGGCATCGTGCGCGACATCTTTGCAATGGGAGCTCGTCCGGTTGCTGCATTGAATTCATTGCGCTTTGGCCAGCTTTCCGATCCTCGTCAGCGCTATCTGTTTGAGGGAGCGGTTGCTGGTATTGGAGGCTATGGTAACTGTCTTGGCATTCCAACGATTGGCGGCGAGGTTTACTTTGACGATTGTTATAAGGGAAACTGCCTCGTTGGAGCTATGGCGCTTGGTCTCATGCGCGAGGAAGAACTGATTCACGCCGTGGGAAGCGGTGCCGGCAACCTCGTTGTGCTCTTGGGTAACACGACTGGTCGCGATGGTATTGGCGGTGCATCAACGCTTGCGAGCCAGGAGTTTGACGAGCAGGCGGCTAACAAGCGTCCCGCTGTGCAGGTGGGCGATCCGTTTGAAGAAAAGCTCCTGATTGAGGTCTGCTTGCAGCTGTTGAAGGCAGGTAAGTTTGTTGCCCTGGGTGACCTAGGTGCAGCAGGCTTGACCTCGAGCGCGAGCGAGATGGCAAGCCGCGGTGGCGTCGGTATCGAGATTGATGTGACCCGCGTGCCGCAGCGTGAGCTTGCGATGCAACCGTTTGAGATCATGGTTTCAGAAAGCCAGGAGCGCATGTTGGCGGTTGTCACCCCTAATGACCTACAAGAGGTGCTGGATACGGCAGCAAAGTGGGGAGTGCGCGCGACCGTGATCGGGCGAATTACCGATACGGGTCGCTTTATCGTGACCGAGGGCGAGAAGGTCGTGGCAAACATGCCCGCCGATAAGCTCGCCGATGATGCTCCAAGATACAGCCCTGCGGCCAAGCGCCCCACTTATCTCGATGAGATTGCCGAGATGGATCCGTACGACTACATCCTCAACGATCCAACCGATATGACGGGCGAGCTCAAGCTTATGCTGCAGCTGCCAAATATTGCGTCGCGCCGTTGGATTTATGAACAGTACGATCATCAGGTGCAAAACAATACGGTGGTACTACCCGGCGCGGATGCTGCGGTGATCAGGGTAGGGTTACCTGGTCGCGAGACGGCTGATGCGCCGCTCAGCAACCGCGGTATTGCAGCGAGCGCCGATTGCAACGCACGTTTTTGTTACATGAACCCTCGCGTTGGTGCTCAGATTGCACTTGCCGAAGGCATGAGGAATCTTGCTTGTGTGGGCGCTAAGCCGCTTGCTATCACTGACTGTCTTTGCTTTGGTAACCCCGAAAACCCCGAGATCTTCTACACCTTTAAGGAGGCGGTCGAAGGTTTGGCTGAGGCGTGTAAGCACACCAAGATTCCGGTAGTTTCGGGTAACGTCAGCTTTTATAACGAGACGCTCAAGAGCCCCATTTATCCGTCGCCGCTTATTGGCATGGTCGGTGTGGTCGAGGATATTAGCACCGTCAAGACGCTTGCTTTTAAGAACGAAGACGATCTTATCGTGGTGCTGGGAGAGACGAAGGATGAGCTCGGTGGATCGGAGTACGCACACCTCAGGGTGGGCGTTGGCGCTGCTTGCGGCAAGGTTCCTGAGCTTGATCTTGATGAGGAGCTCGCGCTATGCGATGCTTTGCGCGAAATGGTGACGAGCAATGTGGTGACGAGTGCCCACGATATTTCTGAGGGCGGTCTTGCTGTTGCGTTGAGCGAGATGGCGATTGCGGGCAAGATCGGGTGCAGGGTAGCGATCGAGCATGACTTTGACCTGCGCAGCACACTCTTTGGTGAGTCGCAGGGTCGTGCCATTGTGACGGTTTCACCTGAGCACTATGACAAGGTGGTCGATATTGCGACCAAACACGGCGTGTCGCTTGCCAATATCGGTACGGTCGGTGGAGATGTGATTGCAATCAACGAGAACTGTGAGCTTGATCTTGTCGAGGCAACCGATCTGTTTATGAATGCGCTTGAGCGCAGTGTTCAGGGCAAGACGGTGATCGCGCAAAACGGCTAGGCGTACGAGGGGGAGAGGCGTTCCAGCGGGATTGATCTGTATTCCAGCTTGGCAGCCTTAGCAGGAGCGACCTGAGCCCCAGCGTGAAAACTCAGCCCTCAGTGGAGTTTTTCAGCAGGCGCCTTGCATCGCGGCTTGATCGTGTTACAATGCGCTTGCTGTTTTTTGATGTGGGCGATTGGCGCAGCGGGAGCGCAGATCCCTTACAAGGATAAGGTCGGGGGTTCAAATCCCTCATCGCCCACCATCATTTTGAGATGTAACCGCTGGTCAAAGGCGGTTTTTTTATGCAATGAGCCTGAAATTGGTATTATGTCGCAGGTAAGTGGTTATAGACCAACAATCGAGGCCAGCAATCACGATCGTTCACACGGCAGGCACCTTGCGAGCAAGCAATCATTCAATCGGCCACAACTGCAGGGAGACTGCTGTCAGTCAAGACTGCTATCAGTCAACAGGAAGGTTTTGACATGACTGATACTCATCGTTCACAGGGTAGCCCATCAGATGCCTTACGCGGCAAGCACTTTGCATCCAACTCATCTGCTCAAGCCCAAAGCGGCCAGTCTGGCATCGGCAAGCGTTTTGCCGATCAAACCCAGGTGATCCAGGGTCAGGGCGCCATAAATTCCAACTCAACCGCCGCCGTACAAAAACCTGATTACCACGGCGCAGGCAAGAAGGCAGTTAAAAAAGAGCGCCAAAACCATTCAAAGGCACAGCGCATTATCTCGACTCTGCTTTTAGTCGTCGGCGTCATCCTTATTGGCGTTGCACTCTACCTTGGTATCTCAAAATGGCAAGATGATCGAGCTGCAATCGCTGAGTACGAAGGCTACAAGCAATATGTCACTGAGCCCGAAAACACGACGGACGTGCCGCGCGTTGACTGGAAGTCGCTTAAGGCAATCAACGAGGATATTATCGGCTGGATCATGGTGCCGGGCACTTCGATCAACTACCCAATCGTCCAGGGCAAGGATAACGACGAGTACCTGCGTACCACACCTGAGCGCACCTCGCGCGTATCCGGCTCAATCTTTTTGGACAGCGAAAGCTCGCGCAAGTTTGATGACTACAACACCATCATCTACGGTCATCACATGAATAACGGTACGATGTTTCACGACATCAGAAGCTTCATCGATCAGCAGTATTTTGACGAGCACCAGACCATCTATGTTTTAACTCCCGAGAAGAACATCATCTTAAAACCGGTGGCAGCGTATGAAACTAACGGCTCAGATGAGACCGTTCGCCACTTTGCTTTTGAGACTGCCGACCTGTTTCGCTCTTACACTCAGGCACTGATTGATCGCTCTGCTATTGTAGCTCCAGGGACAAATTCCCAAGAGATTACCCATGTGTACCAGTTCTCGACGTGCACCGACGACATTAGTGATGGTCGTACGATCCTCGTCTGTGTTGAGGATAAGGATGCCAAAGCTAAGGTGACGGGTGATGCGATCAACAACGGACTTGAGGTCAAGGAGTAACGGCAGCTCATGAATTTTTCGCCAGAAACTAACCCGCTCAACCAGGCAGACATTTCTGAGGAGTGTGGTGT
>JAEZXW010000063.1 GCA_023419515.1 Actinomycetes bacterium | reverse complement strand
ATCAGGCGCGGTATGTTTATTATGATCCGCGAAGGAACATGCTCACACGACCTCGATGCCCTCATCCCGCTTATTAACCAATATCCTGCGGCAATGCAACGCTGCTGTCTTTGTACGGATGACAGATCACCATCAGATGCACTCAAGGTGGGTCTCATCGATAAAGCTGTGGCGATGGCAATCGAACGTGGTGTTGAGCCTGCGGCTGCTATTGCGCTTGCCACCATCAATCCCGCACGCATGTTTGGCTTTGACAGTAGTCACCGATTAGGTCGTCGCGGAGCACTTGCCCTTGGTTATCGGGCGGACATTCTCGTCCTGCCAGACTTGAGTTTTACGCAGCTGCCTACTGAGGTTTACGTCAATGGCATGCTGGTCGCTGGCACTCATTTCAATGAGCGGGCTCAGACACTTGCAGGCCATGATTCACTGGTTTGGCAGGCTGATGAGCAGACAAAGTTTCAGAATGAATCGCTCATCAAGCTCACCGCCACAGTCTCTCATTCAGTCCGCTTGCCAAAGCTTGACACTTCAGTTTTTGAATTTGACTTTGACCCAGCAATCCCCGTGCTTAAGCTTGATGAACAAAATGTCCTTGCGACTATTAGTGTGATGCGCGAGACAGACGAGGGTTTGCGACGTGTGGTCGTTATCGAGCGCCATGGTAGGGCAGTGGCAGCCCAGCGCGACGGTATGAGTCTTGATGAGATGATCGGTCACTACATCGGTCGTGGTTTTGTTGAGGGCTATGCCATCACAAATGGTGCGGTGGCCGCAACCATAGGTCATGATTCCCATAATGCTATCGTCGTCGGCGACAATGCTGCTGACATGCTTGCAGCGCTCGAATCCTTGCAAAATGGCGGCCTCGTGGTGGTTTCAGGTGGCGAGGTAAAAGCCCGCGTCAGCCTGCCGCTCGGAGGCCTGATGAGCAGTGCAAGCATCGAAGAAACCGCCGCTGAGCACGAGCACTTCCACAAGGTCGTAAGGAGCCTCGGTGTCAAAGCTCCCATCGATCCAGAAATGGGTTTAGTATTTATGCCGTTACCGGTTATCCCAGAGCTCAGGATCACGCCGCAAGGAATGTTTGATGTTCGTACATTTTCAGTGGTGGGATAGGGTGCTTATTTAACCGATGATAAAACCGCAGGCATCTGGGGTATGATTGAGCTCGTTGTTCACACAAGGAGCTATGATGATTGATACAGAATTAGTCAAGCAAACGCTAAATCTCATTCGTCCTGCACTGCAGGCAGATGGCGGCGATATTGACTTGGTTAAAATCGATGATAACGGCGATGTCTACGTGCGTCTGACGGGTGCTTGCCAGGGTTGCATGCTCGCCGATATGGATCTGCAGCACGGCGTTGCTCGTGTCCTTCGTGACCGCGTTCCGGGCGTTCGCGACGTTATTAACGCTGACACCCACGAGGTTGATCACGTAGAGGAAGGAACCCTTGGATGATCTTATCGGATCGCAGTATTAAAGAAGAGATTGAGGTCGGTCGCCTCGTCATTGATCCGTATGACCCAGAGCTTTTGCAGCCTGCGAGCGTTGACGTGCGCTTGGGTTCGGATTTTCGTGTGTTTCGCAATTCGCGCTACGCGTTTATCGACCCACTGAAGGCACAGCCTGGGCTGATGGATCAGATCACTGCGACTCACGATGAGCCATTCGTGCTGCATCCTGGAGAGTTTGCGTTGGGTACCACCTATGAGCGCATCGTTATTCCTGATGACATCCTTGGTCATCTTGAGGGTAAGTCGACCCTTGGTCGCCTCGGTCTTATGATTCACTCAACTGCCGGTTATGTTGATCCAGGTTGGGATGGATATTTGACCCTCGAGCTTTCAAACGTCTCAAAGCTGCCGATTTTACTTTATCCTGAGATGCGCATCGGTCAGATTTCATTTACTAAGATGACCACCCCGGTTGAGATCCCGTATGGTGATCCGCGTCTTGGTTCTCACTACCAGGGTCAGGTTGGAGCCACGCCTTCTCATCCACTCCAATAGGGCTAAGGATCTAAGGACGAGCAATTCATGGGTTGGCTAAACGATTTCTACCAGACCCTTGATCCAACTGCGCTTACGATTGGGTCAGTGCAGATTAAGTGGTACGGCATTGCCTATATCGCAGGTTTTATTGCGACTGGTTTTGTTATGCACTGGGTGGCAAAGCGCTGGAGGATCAAGCTTACCGCTGATGATCTTTTTGTTGTGATCACTGGTATTGCTTGTGGCGTCATATTAGGCGGTCGTCTGTTTTACGTCATTTTTTACGGCGCGGGTTACTACTTTGATCATCCACTCGAGATCTTTGCGCTCAATCAAGGTGGTATGAGTTTTCATGGCGGACTTTGTGGCGCTTTGCTCGGTGGATATCTGACCTGCAGATATATCCTCGGGCTTTCGTTTTTGACCATGTGTGATCTCGCGTGTATCGGTGCACCGTTGGGTTTGTTCTTTGGCCGCATTGCCAACTTTGTAAATGGCGAGCTTTGGGGAAGTCCAACTAACCTACCCTGGGCAGTCTCGTTTGCATCCGGTGGTTATATTCCGCGTCATCCCTCACAGCTCTATGAGGCATTGCTTGAAGGGCTTTTGATTTTTATCGTGTTGATGCTGCTTGCTCGTCGTTATCCGCCGCATCCACAAGGGTCATTTATTGGCATGTTTTTGGTGCTCTATGGAATCTTTCGTTTCTTGATTGAGTTCGTTCGGGTGCCCGATGCTCAACTTGGTTATCTGTTTGGCGGACTGACGATGGGGCAGTATTTGACGATACCCCTTGTGCTGCTTGGCGCCTTCGTTTTAGTATGGGCACATCGCAGTGTACGTCCGCAGGTGGGCCGTGTAACACCGTTGTCATAATTAAAGTTTTGATTGGAGATAAAACGATGTCAGGACATTCCAAATGGGCTACTACCAAGCACCGCAAAGCGGCGCAGGACGCAAAGCGCTCAGCATTGTTTGGTAAGCTCTCGCGCATCATTACCGTTGCAGCAAAAGAGGGCGGCGACCCAAATCCTGATAACAACGCGGCGCTCGCGAGTGCAATTGCAAAGGCTAAAAGCTACTCACTGCCAAACGACAAGATCAAAACTGCAATTGATAAGGCATTCGGTGCTGGATCTGACGCCGCTAATTACGAAAGTGTGATTTATGAGGGCTACGGTCCTGCTGGCGTTGCAGTTTATGTCGAAGCGCTGACCGATAACCGCAATCGCACGGCTGCTGATGTCCGCGCTGCGTTTTCGCACTCTGGTGGTAACCTCGGTACGACGGGTTCGGTTGCATTTCAGTTTGAGCGTAAGGGTCGTATCGTCATCAGCAAGGAGGTTTGCGATAATGAGGATGATCTTATGATGCTCGCTGTCGAAGCTGGTGCTGAGGACTTTGACGAGGAGGAGACCGAGTGGTCGGTTTGGTGCGAGCCAGCATCAACCAAGATGGTGTCTGACGCTTTGGCTGAGCAAGGAATCGAGATCAAGGGCTCTGAGATCGTCATGGTACCGCTGAATACTACCGAGGTTTCGGTCTCTGATGCAAAGAAAGTCATGCGTATGATTGATCGTCTTGAGGATCTTGATGATGTGCAGACCGTCTATCACACGATGGAGATGACCGACGAGATCATTGAAGCGCTTGACGAGTAGGAAGACCTGGTGTTGTGAGGCAGGTGCACCTTGAGGGCGGGTTAATTCGGCTGAAGCTATAGCCCGAGCGTGTCTTTACCTCAAAACCCATCTGATGCACATTCAAAATCTTACAAAATTCCTTGAGCTATTAAAAAGTTAGAAGAAAAATTATTTTCAACTGTATAATAGTTTTCGAAATGGGTAGATAAAAAACCACGTACTGCAATTACAAGCAGTACGTGGTTTTTATTTGCTCACCGCATTGGAGGCGTAGATGGGAGCCATCAGACGAACGATCTACCTGGTCTTCGTGTTTAGCGCACTCATTTCAACAGGCTTTCTAAGCTATTTGTTTTTTGATCCTTGGTCAAACGCTCGCCTGGTGCTTCAGTATCTCGTGCAACACCAGTGGATCCCCTATGTTTTGCTCGGTCTTTTGATTATTGAACTGTTGGGAATATTGGTGGTGCTCGGGGTTGCGCTCTTTACGCCCCATAAGTCATCACAGATTACTGATGATACAGGGCAGGGTAAGATCCAGATCAGCCGCATGGCGCTCGAGAGCAATGCCCGCAAGAGTGCAGGTTCTTTCCAGGGGATTACCTGCGATGATGCTGAAGTTAGGATTATCAACAAGAGAAAGCCCTTCATGCGTGTCTACGTCGATGCGACAAGTCACGGGGTGACTGATCTTGCGCGTGCTGGGCTGCTTGTACAGGAGGCGGTTAAGTCCAACCTCGAGAACTTCACTGGTTATGAGGTTAAAGAGGTGCAGGTTCGCTTTTATCAGGCAGAAGATCGGCTGAGTGTTCATTAATCGCCATCGGTATCTGTGAGGAGGTCAAATATTATGGCTCAGAATGAATTATTGACATCGACTGCAGTTTCCGATGGTGTTTCAACTCAGCAGGCACTGAATGCTGCAGACAAGCGAGAAACCCAAAACGTTGCGGATCCTCGCGCTCAGGAAAGCGAGACGTGGCGAGCTATCAAGACAAAGTTTGCCCGCTATTATCCAGCTCATAAGAACCAGGTGACGTGGATGGCAGTTGGCTTGATCACAGCGCTGACTCTGCTGATTGCTGGTTTTTGGAAGGGACTGCTCATCATCGTGCTGGTCAGCGCTGGTTATGTATATGGCCAGATCAAGGATGGTAATCCTCGCGCACTTAAGGCACTTACGCGGATGTTTCGCCGCAGGTAAAACTGTCAACCTCGGTCACTAGATCCACAAGACAACAAGGTTGGGAGAGGAAGTATATTATGACTGAGAAAAACGCATTGACGACCCAAGCAACCCAAGAGGCCACTCGCGACACCTTGAGCTTTGATGATGCCGTGGTCGAAAAAATCGTGGCAATTACCTGCCAGGATGTGGATGGCATCCTCGAGATGAAAGGTGGCCTGCTCTCCACGATTCAGGAGAACTTTGGTGGCACTGATCTCACTAAGGGTGTTGACGTTTCGATTGAAGAGAATAAGCGCTGTGATGTCGATCTTTCTATCATCATGGAATACGGTAAGTCAGCTCCCAAGATCTTTGCGAGCTTGCGCTCGGTGATCAGTGAAAACGTCAAGTCAATGACTGGACTTACTGTTGATACGCTCAATGTTCGCGTCGTTGATGTCATGACTCAGGCTGAGTATCGCAAGCTTCAGGCAAAGCGCGAAGAGTCAGCCCTCGAGGTCTAAGCAGCTTATCGCAGCCCACTTAATCTCAGAGTAATCAAAAGCCCTGCCGCGTGAGCAGGGCTTTTTATTGACGAAAACCGGTGGTGTGTATCATTCATGCAGTTACCTCGCAAGCGGTGTGAAGGCGTTATGCACGGTTAAAATTTGCTGCGGTAATGTACATCGTTGATTGCTGAGGTAAAGCCCCGCTAACCAGATTAAGGGGCTTTGTCTCTGAGAAAGGACATCACATGCAAAGCAGTATGTGTCAATCAACACTCAGGGCAAAGGGCTTGCTTGTCATGATGAGCATGCTTGTTGTCGCCAGCTTGGCGCTTGTCGGCTGCTCAAATGAGCAAAAGCCAGCCGAGAGCAACCAGGCTTCTGATCAAACCGCCGCGCCGATTCCTGTTAAGATCGGCACCCTGGCAACCGAGGATTTCTTGCCACTGTGGGCTGCTGAGGAAAACAATTATTTCGCAGAAGAGGGTCTCCAGGTCGAGATTACTCAGTTCCAGTCTGCTCAGGAGCTCTCAACCGCGCTTGCTTCAGGTGCGATTGACGGTGCGATGACCGACATTCCAGTTGCTGCAACCCTCACGCAGGGTGGCACTCCGATGACCATCCAGTGGGTTACCCTTGGTATGGAGCCATCGCAGGGTCGCTTTGGCATTATGGTCGGTCCTAATTCACAGGTTCAGTCGGTGAGCGAGCTTGCCGGTGTTCCTGTTGGCGTTGGCTCGGGCACTATGCTTGAGTATGTCATGGATCGTCTTATGCTTGATGCTGGCATCCCAGCAGATCAGATCGTGAAGGAAGAGGAAAAGAAGCTTCCCGTCCGCTTCCAGCTCGTCATGGAGGGTCAGACCGCAGCTGGCGTCTTCCCGGCGTCCTTGCTTGCCCTCGGTGAACTGCAAGGTGGCCGCGTTATCCTCGATGACACCAAGGGCGAGAATCTCTCGCAGTCGATCATGGCATTCCGTTCAGACTTTGTGGCAAAGGATGGCGCTCAGGTAACCCTCGATGGTTTGAAGCGCGTCTGGGATCGCTCAGTTGGCGATATCAATGCTTCGCCTGAGGCATATCGCTCCGTTTTGATCGGCCATGCAAATCTGGCAGACCCGCTTAAGCAGACCTATCCAATCCAGACCTATCCGCTCGCTGAGCTTCCAAGTGCTGAGATGGTTAACCCTGTGCTCGACTGGATGGTTCAAAAGACCTACCTGTCAAGCCCAATGACCTACGATGCTGCAACTGGTGCTCTGGTAGCAGGGAAGTAGTCTTATCCTTAGAGGCTATGTTTGATCACAATCAACAAGCGAAATGCGCGCAGGATTTCTTGGTGCTCAGTAATGTGTCGCTCAATTATTGGCATACGATACTGTCACAGGAATTCTGCGCGCTTTCGCGCATTACCTTTCATGCTCGCAAAGGCGAGCGTATCGCGCTGGTAGGAGCTTCGGGCTCTGGTAAAAGCTCGCTGCTCAAACTCATTATGGGTTTGCTGCAGCCGAGCGAAGGATCGGTGCTTATCGACGATGAGCCCGTCAAGCGTCCTCGACAAAATACCGCGCTGATCTTACAAGACTTTGGGCTATTGCCTTGGAAAAAAGTGCTCGATAACGCAGCGCTCGGCCTCATCATTCGCGGGGTTCCCAAGAAAGAGGCTTACATGCGCGCACGAGAGATGCTTGCCGAGGTTGGCCTTGAGGATGTCTGCAACTCGTATCCCGCTGAGCTTTCAGGCGGCATGCAGCAGCGCTTGGCCTTGGCTCGCTCGCTCGTGCTCGATATCGACTTACTCTTGATGGATGAGCCGCTTTCTGCCCTTGACGCCATGCTGCGTGAGCGCCTGCAACGTCTTATTCTCACAAGTCAACAGCGCTTTGGTTACACCCAGATCGTCGTGACGCACTCGATTGAAGAGGCAGCGCTTTTGGGTGAGCGCGTCTTGGTGATGGCAAAAAACCCAGGGCGCATCGTGGCTGATATCGCCAATCCCCATCAGGGTGATGAAAACTACCTCACCTCGTCGCATTATCACGAGGCATGCCAGACAATTCGCGAGGCACTGCTTGCGAGTGAGGAGGTGGGTTCATGAGCTTTCGAGCAAAACACCCCAAGCTTGTGTTGGCGATTGGATACACGATTTCCTTGCTCATCATCCTCATACTTTGGCAGCTGACCTCAGTAGCTGTGGGCTCTCCGGCGTTTCCAACCCCCGTGCACACCTTTGAAGCTTTTTTTACGCACCTTAAGTCGATTGCCCCGCATTTTGTGATCTCGGCCTGGCGCGTTGTGGTCTCAATGGTGCTTGCCACCGCTATTGCGCTGCCAGTGGCGCTCTTGCTTTCGCGCAACAATTACACCGACGGTGTTTTTGGCCCGTTTTTGTTTGTGACGTATCCCATTCCTAAAATCGTCTTTTTGCCCGTGCTGCTCGTCTTTTTTGGCTTGGGCAGCGCACCAAAGATCATGCTTATTACGCTTACGGTCTTTTTCCAAATCTTGATGAGCGTGAGAGACGCCACGCGTTCGGTGAGCGAGTCAGCGATTGATTCGCTGCGATCACTCGGTGCCAATAGTTGGCAGGTCTATCGTCACGGTATTATCCCAGCGATCATGCCTGCGTTTTTTACCTCGCTGCGCATCTCATCAGGCACCGCTATCGCAGTGCTCTTTATCGCTGAATCTATCGCTGGTACGAGTGGTTTGGGTTGGCTCATTGTTGATGCCTGGGGACTCGTTAACTACCCCAAGATGTTTGCCGGTATTGTAGCGACGGGGATCTTGGGCGTGGTGGTTTATGAGGTGATCGCCGTGATCGATCGCAAGGTCACGAGGTGGACTAACGCGGGAAATTCGACCGATAAGCGTTAAGTCAATTTTGTCATCAATTCTTGCAATAAAATGTGTCACCATTAAGCACTTAAGTCCACGTTAGGTGGAGCATATCGTTTATCCCGCACGAAAGGGGACGCTCATGACGGTACCAGGTGTGTTCGACAGAGAAACGGTCATGCAGGCTGTGCGCGAGCACAATGTGCATTTTATTCGCTTTTGGTTTACTGATGTCTTGGGCAACCTCAAGGCATTTGAGCTCCCTGCCGATCAGCTTGAGGCGTCCTTTGAAGAGGGTATGGGTTTTGATGGTTCGTCTATCGAGGGCTTTGCTCGACTTTCTGAGTCGGACATGCTTGCTTACCCAGATCCTACCACTTTCACCATCCTGCCGCAGTCTTCTACCAACTGCCGCAAGGTAATTGCAGGCATGTTCTGCAATATCGTGCGTCCTGATGGCCAGCCCTTTGAGGGTGACCCGCGTTATGCGCTCAAGTGTCAGCTCGAGCGCTTACGTAATATG
Source organism: Actinomycetes bacterium (assembly GCA_023419515.1). GTDB lineage: Bacteria > Actinomycetota > Coriobacteriia > Coriobacteriales > JAEZXW01 > JAEZXW01. The sequence continues at coordinate 20,039 of JAEZXW010000063.1, read as the reverse complement.
GGCTACACCATGAATGTCGGTCCTGAACTTGAGTACTTCCTCTTTAAGGCTGCCAACGATCCTACACCAGTCGATAATGGCGGCTACTACGATATGCAGCCCTTTGATGATGTTTCAAACATTCGTCGTGAGACCGTTTTGGCTCTGCAGGATGCCGGCATGGTTGTCGAGTACAGCCATCATGAGTGCGCTCCTGGCCAGCAGGAGATCGACCTTCGTTATGACGATGCACTTAAGATTGCTGATCAGGTCATGCTCACTCGATTTATGGTCAAAGAGACAGCTCAGCAGCACGGTGTTTATGCCAGCTTCATGCCTAAGCCAATTACGAGCATCCCAGGTAGCGGTATGCACCTGCATCAGTCGATCTTTACGCTCGATGGCAAAAACGCGTTTTACGACGAGTCCAATCCAGACCAGTACTTCCTTTCTGACTTTGCCAAGCACTACATTGCTGGTTTGTTGAAGTATGCGCCAGAGTTTTGTGCAGTGACCAACCAGTACGTTAACTCCTACAAGCGCCTTGTGACGGGCTTTGAGGCCCCGGTCTACGTGACCTGGGGTCGCCGTAACCGCTCTGCCTTGATCCGCATTCCGCTCTATAAGCCCGGCAAGGAAAAGGCGACTCGCTTTGAGATTCGCAACCCCGATCCTGCCTGCAATCCCTACCTTGTGTTTGCGGTTATCCTTGGCGCTGGTATTCGTGGTATCGAGGAGAAGTTGGAGTTAGGTCCAGAGGAGCGCGAGGACGTCTTTGCCATGAGTCAGGAGGAACGCCAGCGTCGTAACATCGCCTCACTGCCTAAGGATCTGGGTGCTGCGATTGATCTCTTTGAGCGCTCAGAGCTTATGACTGAGATCCTCGGTGAGAACGTCAAGCAGTACTTCGTTCGCAATAAGCGCGCTGAGTGGGATACCTATCGTGCTCATGTAACACAGTGGGAGATGGAGCGCTATCTCGCCCTGCTCTAAGCACAGCATCTATGATGTCTCAAGGCAAAAAGTATACGGGCAGTGTCGCCCGTGCTTTTTGCCTTTTTTCGTAAGTCTGATCAATAAGAGGTTTGTGTCGTGATGATTGACTCAGCATCTCAAGCTCGTCGATATGCCGTGATTGACGGCAATTCGCTCCTATATCGTGCATTCTTTGCGATCAAAGGGAGTCTTTCTGCTCCTGATGGGCGGCCGACGAATGCGGTCTACGGCTTTTTTACGATGTTTGTCAAGATGCTCGAGAAACTCCAACCTCACGGCGTGGTGGTTGCCTTTGATAAGGGAAGGCCGCAGGCAAGGCTTGATCTTTTGCCTGAGTACAAGGCGCAGCGGGCAAGCATGCCTGAGGAGCTGCGCGCACAGTTTCCACTGGTGCACGAGCTGCTCGAGGCGCTCAATGTACCCTATGTCGTCTTGCCAGGTTGGGAGGGAGACGACATTCTTGGCACCCTTGCCAAGCAGGGTGAAGCCAAGGGCTACGAAATGTATCTCGTCACGGGCGACAAGGATGCCTATCAACTTGCCACCGATCAAACCTCGATTGTCATTACTGCCAAGGGTATGAGTGAGATCACGGTGCTCGATCCAGCGGGCGTGAGGGAGAAACTTGGCGTTGAGCCAGAGCTGGTTCCTGACTTTAAGGCGCTCGTGGGAGATAGCAGCGACAACATTCCTGGTGTGCCCAAGATTGGGCAAAAGACTGCTCCTCAGCTTTTGAATAAATATGGTTCGCTTGAACGTTTGCTCGAGCATGCTGGCGAAGTGCGCGGCAAGGTGGGCGAGAATCTTGTTGCCTTTGCTGATCAAGCGCGCATTGCTCGTGAGGTTGCAACCATCTCGTGTGAGGCTCCGGTTGAACTTGAGCTTGAGAATGTGAGCTTCCCTGATTTTGATCCTGCTCAAGTTGTGAGTGTCTTCAATAGTCTTGGCATTAATCGACTCAAAAACCAGTTTGTTGAGATTGCCAAGGCAGCTGGGCTTGAGGTTGCCGAGGTTGCTCAGGCTACAGGCGAGGGTGAAGCGCTTGCTCGAGCCATGAGTGAGCGTCCCTTTGTCACCGATGAAGCGGCATTAACGCTCATCGACAAGATTATCGAGCAGCAACTCCCGTGCGCTGTGCATGTCACAGTCAAGATCGACGAGCAAGATTTACTGGGGATTTTGGATCGTGAGTTTGACCTCTATGTCGCAACCCAGGATAAGTCTGCTCATCTCACGGGCGAAAAAGTCGTGATGAGTGCCTTAAAAACCCTTGTTACCAAGGCATCAGCTGATCATCAGGTCATCATGCATGATGTCAAGGCAAGCTTAAAGCAGCTCATGCCACCTGACCTGAATCAACCTGCTGAGATTGCGGTGCCAGAGGTTGCGTTGAGCTCGCTTTGCGATGCGCAGCTTATCGCGTATCTTTTGGATTCGTCTCAAAAAGACTACGAGCTTACGACGCTCGCAGGTAGCTTTGGTATCCTGGATCCTGCGCAGGAAACTTCAGACAAGGAGCTTTCACCTGAGCTTTTCGTGAGTGTGCTTTATATGATTCGCGAACCTTTGCTGGCGCGGTTTGTCCGTGATGATGAGATGGCGAAGGTTTATTACGATATTGAGCGCCCGCTCATCCTTAGCCTGCTTGAACTTGAACGTCAAGGTATGTCGATTGATGTAGGAGAACTGAAGCGACTTGCCCAAAAGATGCAGAGTGAGATCAGTGAGATTACCCAGGAGATCTATCAGATCGCTGGTGAAAAGTTCAACATCAACTCGCAGCGCGACCTCGGCGAAATTCTCTTTGAAAAGATGGGATTACCCCCGCAGAAAAAGACCAAGCGCGGCTATTCGACAGACGCTACGGTGCTTGAGGCGTTGCGTCCGCTCTCTCCAATTATTGATCTGATTAGCCGTTATCGAGAGCTCAGCAAGCTTAAGAGCACCTACGTTGACGCTCTCCCACCGTTGGTGGCGCCTGACGGTCGTATTCACACGACGTTTAACCAGACGGTTACTGCGACGGGGCGTCTGTCATCGTCAAGCCCCAACCTGCAAAACATCCCTGTGAGAACTGAGTACGGTAAGCTCATTCGCAAGGCGTTTGCGATCAAAGATCCCAACAGGGTCTTTATGAGTGCTGACTACAGCCAGATTGAGCTTAGGCTTTTAGCGCATCTTTCTCAAGATAAGGGGCTTATTGAGGCGTTTAACCATGGCGAAGATTTTCATGCTGAGACTGCATCCCGTGTCTTTCACGTTCCAGTTGATGAGGTGACACCGCAGATGCGCTCACGAGCAAAAGCGGTTAACTTTGGCATCGTCTATGGTCAGCAGGCATTTGGATTGTCATCCAGCCTCGGCATTAGCAATAGCGAAGCGCAAGAGATGATCGATGCCTATTACGCGGCTTATCCTGATGTACGCCGCTATCTCGATGATGTGGTTGCGTTTGCTGAAAAGCAGGGTTGGGTTGCAACGCTCTTTGGCCGCAAGCGTCATATCAACGAGATTAAGCAGCGGGCGCCGAAGCTTCGTGACTTTGGCAAGCGCACGGCGATGAACCATCCAATGCAAGGAAGTGCTGCTGACATTATCAAGATTGCGATGAACCGCGTGGCAGATCGCCTGCGCAAAGAAGGCCTTGACGCCATGATGGTTGTGCAGGTTCACGATGAACTCGACTTTGAGGTTGCGTGTGATCAGGCAGAGATGCTCGCAGCAATCGTGACCGAAGAGATGCAAAACGCAGCAGAGCTTCTGGTTAAGCTCGAGGCTGATGTGTCTTTTGGTTCGTCTTGGGCTGAGGCCAAGTAATCGAGAGGCATCGCCAGCACGCACGCGGCATCAGCAGCGTCACATCAATGACTGTTACATCAGCGACTTGATGAGCGTCAGAAGTTCATCTTTGCTCCCGCGAAATGCGGGGGTGAACTGTTGACGTGCTTGATCGGTGGCAGGCTCGAGCGTAAAAGTCTTAAGCTTGCAGGCAGGGTCAGGGATGTCATAAAAGAGTGAGTCGCCCACCATCAGGCAGTCAGAAAGATCGATGCCCAAAAACTCAGAGATGTCTTGGTAGTAGAGGGTATGAGGCTTGCATCGACGGGAGTTTTCGGCACTGGTGATGAGCTTGAATGGCAGATCCTGAACATTCGCCCATGCCAGTCGTGGCCAGGTGACCTTGAGCGGGAAGGTGGGGTTGGTTGCCAGCACCACCTCAAGTCCTAAGTCAAAGACCTGCTCAACCACCTCGCGCATACCTTCTTTGGGACCAGCATGACCCGGGCGCTCAGAAAGTACGTGATCGTAGAGGTAGTTAAAGGGCTCGACAATGATCGGGTCACTCAGATCAATACCGGTCTGCTCAAAAAACGTTTCGCAAAAGACGTCGAGATTGGTCTTGAACAGATCATGGTCGTGGTCGCCCATCATGGTCGAGATCGCCGTTAAAAAGCCGCGCTCGATCGTCTCAATTTCAAGACCAGAAATCTCAGCTGCAAGGCTGCTAAACTTGAGGTTGTAATCTTGTAAATAGGCTCTCAGATTAAAATCAAGCAGGGTTTCATCCAGATCAAACAAGACGGCTTTGAGCATGAAATCAAACTCCTTTATTATGTGACTGACATTACCATGCAACAAGTTGGCATCGAATTAAGATTCGAGTTAGTGTTTCATAAAAAATTCCTGTTTTAGCCATGTAAATGATAGTAATTTGCGAGTGAATCTTATATGGTGTTATCCGCACGCAATCCGGCGTGCTTGGATAATATTGGCCCCCGGTAACAGTGACCTCAAGTCAGTGCTCTTTGATTTGATGATCCACTAAATGTCGGGGCCCCACAGTACGAAAGGGGTCCACTGTTGAGTGAGATTCAAAATTCATCTATCTTCGTCTTGGATGAGGTTAACGACGATGAGATGAACCGCCTTATCGATGGCACCATCACCGATTTTGATGAGGGTGACCTCGTAAGCGGAACGATCGTCAAGATCGAGCACGATGAGGTATTGGTCGACATTGGCTTTAAGTCTGAGGGTGTTATCCCTGTTCGCGAGCTTTCGATCCGCAAGGATGCCAATCCTGCCGATCTGGTAGAGCTTGGCGATGACATCGAGGCTATGGTTCTTCAGAAGGAAGACAAGGAAGGCCGTCTCATTCTTTCTAAGAAGCGTGCAGAGTACGAGCGTGCTTGGAACAAGATTGAGGAGAAGTTTAACGCTGGCGAGGACGTTGAAGGTGAGGTTATCGAGGTCGTTAAGGGTGGTCTCATCCTCGATATCGGTCTTCGTGGCTTCTTGCCTGCATCCCTCGTTGATCTTCGTCGCGTCAAGGATCTTCAGGTCTACATGGGCACCGTTATCGAGGCTCGTGTTATTGAGATGGATCGCAACCGCAATAACGTCGTTCTTTCACGCCGCGTTGTTCTTGAGGAGTCGCGCAAGGCTGAGCGCTCCAAGATCCTGACCAAGCTCGAGAAGGGCATGCGTCTTTCCGGTACGGTTTCTTCGATCGTCGACTTTGGTTGCTTCGTTGACCTCGGCGGTATTGACGGACTCGTCCACATCTCCGAGCTTTCCTGGAGCCACGTCAACCACCCATCAGAGGTTGTTAAGGTTGGTCAGGACGTTGAGGTTGTCGTCCTCGATGTTGATCTTGATCGCGAGCGCATCTCGCTCGGTATCAAGGAATGCATGCCTGATCCATGGGAGGAGCTTGTCCGTAAGTTCCCAGAGAACTCCGTCGTTGACGGTGAAGTAACCAAGCTTGTTCCATTTGGTTGCTTTGTTGCTCTCGGTGATGGTGTTGAGGGTCTCGTCCACATTTCAGAGATGGCTCAAGCACACGTTGAGCGTCCTGAGCAGGTAGTCAGCGTTGGCGATCCTGTCAAGGTCAAGATCGTTGAGATCAACGCTGAGCGCCGCCGCATCTCACTCTCGATGAAGGGTGCTGCTGAGGTTCTGGGCATCGAGATTCCAGTGACTCCACTGCCAGGTGCGCAGGAGAAGGCTGAGGAGGTTGCTGAGGCTGCAGTTGAGACTGAGGCAGAGGCAGCGGTTGCTCCAGAGGCTGAGCCAGAGGCAGATGGCGCAATGGCACAGGCACTCCAGGAGGCTTTGGCTGCTGAAAAGACCGAGGAGTAATTGTCTCCTGTTGTGATGGTTGCGTTGCCGTCATGAGCCAGTAACTCTTTGAGTGTTAAATAAGATACGGGCGGTTCAGTGATGAGCCGCCTTTTTCTTTAAGAAAGGAAATGAGCACCATGCTTGAGTTCGACAAGATTTTCGGTGACCACAAGCCAATTACCCCTCGTCAGATCTGCTTGGCGGGCGGCTGTTTTTGGGGGACTCAGGCGCTCTTCGATCGGCTGCAAGGGGTGCTCGAAACCGTTGTTGGCTATGCCAATGCGAGCGAGGCATATCGCGAGGGTTTGAGCTATGAGCTCGTGTGTGAGGGGCAGACGGGTGCCCTTGAAGCGGTGCTCGTGACCTATGACAGTTCGCGCATCACGCTTTCCGATCTGTTGCACTGGTATCTACTCTCGATCGACCCATATCAAGAAGATGGGCAGGGCAACGACATCGGCGAGCAGTATAAGGCGGCAATCCTTTTTCAGGATGACGTCGATAAGATTGTGATCGATGAGGTCTTGGCTGAGTTTGCCGAGAAAAACGGCCGTGCTGCTGTAGTTGAGGTGGTTCGTCTTGAAGACTTTGCCCCAGCTGAGGATTATCACCAGAAGTATCTTGAGGCGCATCCTTCGGGTTATTGCCATGTGCCATTGGCGCTCTTGGATCGTGCGGCTCAGTGGGAGCCGCTTTCTGGTGAGGTCACCAAGCACAGCGCGACCGAGGCACCGTTCACAGGCAGGCTCGACGCTCATTATGAGCGGGGTATCTATGTTGACATCTATACGGGTGAACCGCTCTTTTCATCCCGCGATAAATTTGATGCGGGCTGTGGATGGCCGGCGTTTTCACGCATGATTAAGGATGCTCAAATCACCGAGCATTTTGACGGCTCGATCCCAGGGCGCGATCGTGTTGAGGTGCGCTCGGAGTCATCCGATTCCCATCTTGGTCACGTGTTTGAGGATGGCCCTGCTGAGCTTGGTGGTATGCGTTATTGCATTAACTCCGCAGCACTGGCATTCATCCCCGAATCTAAGATGAAGGCCTTTGGTTACGAGGCATATTTAAGCGAGCTGTAAGAGATAAGACATTATCGTGTTTGATCGTGAAGAGAAAAGCTGCTGCCGTGTCTGATTTCAGTGCACAAAAGACCCCAGACATTGTCGATGTGGATGTTGTCAGCACCTATGATGAAGTGGCTCCTTTGCTGGCGCCCCTGTTCCTGATCGGAGTGACGGGCGCAATTGCCTCAGGCAAGTCAGCGGTGACGGCATATTTTAAAGAACGTGGGGTTGCCACGATTGATTTGGATGAGCTTTCTCGCCAGGCGCTTGAGGTTGATGGCACCGCACTTGCAGTGATTAAGGAGACCTTTGGTGCTGACGTGTTCAATACTGATGGCAGCTTGAATCGAGGTGCGCTGGCTGCGATCGTCTTTACCGATAAGACAGAGCGCAAAAAGCTCGAGACGATCATCTACCCAACGATCGATCGCTTACTGGTGCAGGAACTTTTGGATGAGTGTGCCAAGGCACGCACTCAGTACGAAGTAACGGGCACTAAAATACCGATTGTGATCGAAATTCCACTCATCGAAAAGACTCCTGAACTTCGTGCGTTGTGTGATGAGGTGCTCGGGGTAGAGGTGAGCGATGAGGTTAGACGTGAACGGGCACTCAAGCGTGGGATGTCGCTTCAGGATTTTGAGCAGCGACTCAAATCTCAGCTAACGGACGAGGAGCGCGTAGTTTATCTCAGCAAGCGCATAGCTAATAATGGGACAGCTGATGAGCTCGCGGGCAAGCTCGATGCTTGGTGTGAACAGCTGGCGAGCGCGAACGGCGTTGCCCTATGAAGCGACGAGGCACATCGATAAGGGCGCGGGTTCCAGGACGGGCTCACTCAGGGGTAGCAGGCAGCAGAGCGGGACAAGAAGCTCGAGTCGGTCGTTCGCGCCACTCGAGACGTAAAAGCTGGATAGGGAGCAAAGCACATACCGCGTTTTCATGGTTGCGGATTGAAGCACGAGGGAGACGCTTTGTGCGCACCATGCTTGTTGGTATTCTGGTAGTGCTTGGTATGTTGACTGGTGTCTTTTCGCAAGGTCCCAACGAAGCACGCGAGAGTTTTTATCCCCTTGAATATCAGCGTGAGATTGCAGATGCGGCTGCTCGTCACCAGATCAGCCCATATCTGATCGCAGCGGTGATCAAGGCAGAAAGCAACTGGAATCCACAAGCTCAAAGCCACGTGGGCGCGATCGGGCTTATGCAGGTGATGCCTGATACTGCTCAGGACATGGCGCGTTGGGGCAAGGTTGATGCGGCAAAGTTTAGCCCCGAAAACCTCAATGATCCTGCCACCAATATTGAATATGGTACTGCCTACTTGCGGTATTTGGTTGATCGCTATCATGAAATCGAACCTGTAATCGCTGCGTATAACGCAGGTCCCGGTCGGGTAGATACGTGGATTAAATCGGGTGACGACATCCGTAAGGCGATTACGTTCCCTGAAACGAGCGCCTATCTCTTGAAGGTCGTGCGCAACAAAGAGGCATACGAGCGGATTTATGCGGGCGTCTTTTTGCAGGCGGACGAGTAAGGCGATGGTAAGAGGGATGGACAATGACCAAGGCTGAGCAGCAGACACCCAAGCAAGAGCTGGCACGTGCCGCCCAAAAGAAGCTCTTTTATGCGGTTGAACGTGGTGCGGGTGACCTGAAGCGTTTTGGAGTTGCCGGCGGCGATCGCTTGGATGCGTTTCGTGCGGTGTCTGCGTTTGAGCCAGCGGGCGATCAGCCAAAGGCGATCGCTGAGCTTGTTGATGGGGTGAACCGAGGCGAGCGCTATCAAACTTTGCTAGGTGTCACTGGTTCGGGTAAGACCTTTACTATGGCAAAGACCATCGAAGCGCTCAATCGCCCAACGCTTGTGATGGCGCCCAATAAGACACTTGCTGCTCAGCTTGCTAGCGAGCTTAAGGAGTTCTTCCCCGAGAATAACGTAGTCTACTTTGTGAGCTACTATGACTACTATCAGCCAGAAGCCTACGTTCCTCAGACCGATACCTTCATCGAGAAAGATGCCTCAATCAACGAAGAGGTCGAAAAGCTCAGGCACGAGGCAACAGCAAAGCTGCTCTCTCGCCGCGACGTCATCGTAGTGGCGAGCGTCTCGTGCATCTATGGTATCGGTAGTCCAGAAGATTACGCTGGTATGGCGGTCTTTATTGATAAGACTAAACCGCTTGATCGTGATCAGTTCATTCGTGATCTCATTGAGATTCAATATGATCGCAACGATTATGACCTTGTACGATCAACGTTTCGCGTCCGTGGTGATGTGGTCGATGTGTTTCCGGCTTATGCCGAACACCCCATTCGCGTGAGCTTTTTTGGCGATGAGGTCGAATACATCAACGAGATTGATAAACTCACGGGCGAGGTGATCCGTGAGTTTGATTCACTGCCGATCTGGCCTGCCTCGCACTACGTGACTGAGCGTCCCAAGATCAATCGCGCAATCCAAGACATTCAGACAGAAAAAGAAGCGCGTGTGGCAGAGCTTAAGGCTGCTGACAAGCTCCTAGAAGCCCAGCGTCTCGAGCAGCGTACTGATTATGATATTGAGATGCTCATGTCGATGGGTTTTTGCTCAGGTATCGAGAACTACTCGCGCCATCTTGATGGCAGAAAGCCTGGCGAGCCCCCTTTTACGCTCATTGATTATTTTCCCAAAGACATGCTTTGCATCATCGATGAAAGCCACGTTACTGTTCCGCAGATCAGGGGCATGCATGAGGGCGATCGCTCACGTAAGGTGACCCTCGTTGAACATGGATTCAGGTTGCCTTCTGCCCTCGATAACCGTCCGCTTCGCTTTGATGAGTTTGAGGCGCGAGTTGGTCAGTTCATTTATGTGTCTGCAACTCCGGGAGACTACGAGGAGCAGGTCTCAACTCAGGTGGTCGAGCAGATCATTCGCCCGACCGGACTTTTGGATCCAACGATTGAGGTTCGTCCTTTGCGCGGTCAGATCGATGACTTGGTGAGCGAGGCAAAAGAACGCGCCCAAAACGGTGAGCGTATCCTCGTAACGACGATCACTAAGCGAATGGCTGAAGACCTCACTGAACACCTGCTGGATGTAGGTGTACGGGCAAACTATTTGCACTCCGATATTGCAACTATCGATCGTGTTGAGATCCTGAGCGATCTGCGCGCGGGTAAATTCGATGTCCTTGTGGGTATCAACCTCCTGCGTGAAGGTCTTGACCTGCCAGAAGTTACCCTCGTCGCTATTCTGGATGCCGATAAGGAAGGCTTTTTGCGCAACAAGCGCGGGCTCATTCAGACCATGGGTCGTGCGGCGCGTAATGTCTCAGGTGCTGTCATCATGTATGCCGATGTGCTGACCGATTCGATGAAGTACGCCATCGATGAAACGCGTCGTCGTCGTAAGATTCAAGAGGCTTATAACGAAGAGCACGACATTACCCCCCAGACGGTGCGCAAGGCGATCAATGATCTCTCGCGCTTTATCTACAAGGATATGGATGAAACAGTAGATGCTGACGGAAAGGACGCTGCGACAGCCGTTGCTCAGGAGCTCAAGGAGCTTGGGCGCGCCGAGGCGATGCGAATCCTGGTGTCGATCGAAGAAGATATGCAGGCAGCGAGTGCGCGACTTGATTTTGAGGAGGCTGCTCGCTTGCGCGATCAGATCGTCAAGCTCAAAGCTGAACTTGAAGGCGATGACAGCGATACGATTTTGCGCGACCTCAAGAAAAAGGCACGTAAGGGTTCGTATCATGCGGGCGGTCACTACGCGCAAAAGTCACGCTACAATCGCCACGCTAAGCACTAGGGTCTCTCTGCGTGAACGACTGAGTGTGTTAGCTTGCAACAGACAGACACTAGGCGTTAAGTTGGCGGGCAAGTTCTGAAGCAACTCGGATGCCATCTGCCGCAGCGCTCATGATGCCACCAGCGTACCCCGCGCCTTCTCCTGCAGGGTATAGTCCCGCAGTATTGCATGACATGAGGGTTTCCCGATCGCGAACAATGCGCACGGGTGCACTCGATCGTGTTTCAACGCCGGTGAGGATGGCGTGCGGATGGTCAAAGGACTTGAGCTTGCGTGCCATGATGCCAAGTGCATCGGCAAGGCCAACGCGAATGGTGCGAGGAAGCACTTGGGTCATTGAAAGCCATGAGACTCCAAGTGGATAGGTGGGGTCAATGCTTGCCAAGCTGGTATTAGATGTCGTTGCGCGGGATATGCGTGGACTTGTCCCTGTCACATCTGCCAAAAAGTCACCGACGAGCTGGGCGGGCGCCTGGTAGTTTGCTCCAGCTACGCAAAAGGCCTGAGACTCGAGAAGCTCCTGCAGATACATGCCTAAGAGCGGATCATCGGCATGGTTGATGATAAGTGAGTCAATTGCGTGCTCATCAACCCCAAGCTCGCGCATCTCATCAAGAAGACTCGTAAAAAGCTCTGGCCCGATGCCTATCAAAAAGCCAGCATTGGCATTAGAACCATTGCGTAAAAAATCACTCATGCCGTTGGTAACTACTTGGTTAGGTTCACTATTGGCAGCAACAACAACACCACCGGGGCACATGCAAAAGCTAAATGCATTGACACTTGCTTTGGTCTTGCACGAGAGTTTGTAGGCAGCGGGACGAATTATCTGAGCCTGGGGTTGATCAGGGTGCAGGGCATATTGGCTCTGATTGATCCAGCGCTGATTGTGCTCGATCCTAACACCCATGGCAAATGGCTTTTGTTCGAGAAAAACGCCCTGGTTTTGTAAGGTGCGATAGGTGTCACGAGCAGAGTGTCCCGTTGCCAGAATGGCGAGGTGAGTCTCAATGTGCTCGGTTTTATTGATCGTCAGCCCGCGGAGCGCTCCCGTTTCTGGATCGCGCACAATATCGGTCACTTGCGCATAAAAGCGCACGGTGCCCCCTAACTCCTTAATACGCTCGACGATGTTTTGGGTTACGTTGACCAAGACATCAGAGCCAATGTGAGGCGTGGCATCAATGAGGATGTCGGGGTGAGCGCCTGCACGGACAAAGGTCTCAAGGATGTATCGGTGAGAAGGGGAGTGAGTGCCCGTGCTGAGTTTGCCATCAGAAAACGTTCCCGCGCCACCGCAGCCAAACTGAATGTTGGCGCTTGGATTAAATTCGCGGTTCGTAAAAAAGGCTTCAATAGCCTGAGCGCGCTCGAAGACAGGTGCACCGCGCTCGAGTAAGATGGGGTTGAATCCCCGCTCAGCAAGGGTGAGCGCTGCAAAGAGGCCGGCACATCCGGCACCGATCACGCAAGGACGCCCCTGGGGTTGTTGTGCATTGATGGCATGCGCGTGATTGGGAGTCGAGGGCTCTTTAGATTTTCTGAGTGTATTCGTGAGACTGGGGTGAAAGCTTTTGGGAATGTGGTTCAAGAGGCTCTCAGCACGTGATACACCTCCATCAAGCCAGATGGCAAAAGAGACAATGGCTTTCAGCACAGGTTTTTTGCGCGCATCGAGGCTGATCTTGGTCGGCTGAATCTGCTGAATGAGCCTTGCGTCAATTTTGAGCTGGCGAGCAGCTTCGCGCGTCAGCAGTTGCTTGTCGCTCAGATCAACCTGCCAGTCAAAGGAAAGCCCGCTCACAAACAAATGCGCAGTTTCTACCTGTGATTTTATGCTCCAGTCAGGAGCATAGGCGGGGCGATCTTCAGTCTTAATCAGATTATGGTGCAAAAGCGGTGAGCGCTGGCTTTGTTTGTCATGATCGAAAGGCTGGCAATTGTCGTGCATGGTAATCCTTAGGATGAGTGAGCGGGCTTAAGGTGTGGGTGAGATCTCGAGGGGTTTGGACGTTTGAACAGCGAAATCTAAGCAAGCTGTTCAGGGCTTACGGTATCCGTGGTGCTTGTGATGAGCTGCGTTGCCGCGATCAGTCCGCTGAGCCACGCCCAGCTCAAATTATAGCCACCGCAGGGTGCCTCGATGTCGAGTGCCTCGCCAACGATCATGAGATGAGGTTCGGCTCGGGTCGCAAAGTTCACGGTGTCAATACAGTCAAGGTCAATACCACCTTTGGTGACCTGTGGTTGATCAGCGTCATGTAAGCCAGTGACATTAAGGAGCACCTCCTGAAGGGCTTTTGCTGCCTGGCTTGCAAAGGCATGTGTATCTGCTATCAATCCAGCGTCATCTGATAAGAGTTTTTTGCAGAGAGCCTGGCCGAGAGTAGGGTGAACCAGCCCGTCGAGGGCATGTGCTTTAAGTTCAGCTTGAAGCTGATGGTGTCGCCTTTCAATTTCGGCAATGAGCGCGTTGCGCTGAAAATCTGGGACAAAATTAACAAGAAGCGCCATCCCGTTTTCCGCCAACCGCGAGAGATTAAAAGCAGCGATACCAGAGATGCCATAGTTTCTGAGCAGGAGTTCACCCTGTTCAGTACTGAGAGGTTGAATCCCAGTCTCATAGGCCTCTCGTGAACTATAAAGCTCAACTTGAGCCTGAGCACGAAGCCCATTGAGAGGTTGGATCAAGAGGTGATCGCTCGTTTCAATGGGGCAGAGCACGTGAGCACAAGGCGTAAAAGCCAGCGCGCCAATTTCTGTAAGATCCTGCCAAAACTCACTTGCGGTATGACGATCGGGGATGAGTCCACCGCTTGCAACGACAAGGCTTTCACAATAAATGGTGAGATCCTGATCAAGCGGCTGGCACAGGTCGTCATCCTGTTGTTGGTTTCGCCTACGGGCAGGACGGGGGCGTGCTTTGAGCACAAAACGCAAATTGTCAGCTGCGGTCTTATGATCATCGGGACGGCTGATACGAGTCACCTCAGCCAGGGTGAGTACCTTGGCACCAGCGCTCGCTGCCTGGGCGAGCAGTGTCTGCTGAACGCTTGCGGCGTGCATGGTGCTTGGGTAGCACCAGCCATCCTGGGTTGTGGTCAAAAAGATGCCGAGGTCTGTAAAGAAGCGCTGCAGGCGCTCGGCGGTCGCAGTACCAAGATCATGTTCGTGTGTGCAAGTCTGAGGCATGCAATTTTCATGACCAGCAAATAAGAGGCTCTGAACCTCGGCTGATAAAAAATGCTCCATTACTCTTGCAACAGCCTGCGGGTGGGTAAAGCGCTCGGGGTCAAGCTTGCTGTTTAAGATGTTGCAGCGGCCATTTCCTGCGCGCAAGATGCTCATGCCGGCCACAGGTTTTTCCTCAAGCACGAGCGGGTTCATGCCATGACGAGCAAGCACGAGTGCTGCAATCAGTCCTGAGGCGCCTGCACCGATGATGACGGGTCCTTCGTGTTTGAGTACCACCGAGATTCCTTTCGTCTGTTGCTTGAGATTCAAGATCGTAATTAAAGGTCATTGTAGCTAAGGCGCAGGATTGTGCCGTCCATCTCAGTGACGGTAAATGGATCGCCATACCTTCTGTGAAAAATCAGCATAATCGTCGCAGCAAACGAATGTACGGTAAACTATGAGATTTGGAATAGAAACTGCTGTGAAATGCGACCGCGGTGCATAATGCGGTTGCATAGCAGGGTGGATAACGCACCCGAACACCAATGAAGTAGAGGATAGATACCGTGTCGCAGGATCGAATCGTTATTAAGGGAGCGCGAGAGCACAATCTCAAGGACTTTGATCTGGAGCTTCCTCGTGACAAGCTCGTTGTGTTGACGGGATTGTCTGGTTCGGGCAAAAGCTCGCTGGCGTTTGACACCATCTATGCTGAGGGGCAGCGCCGCTATGTCGAGTCGCTCTCGAGCTACGCGCGTCAATTTTTGGGTCAGATGGATAAGCCTGATGTCGATTCAATCGATGGACTTTCTCCTGCGGTTGCCATCGATCAAAAAACGACGAGTAAAAATCCTCGTTCGACCGTTGGCACGGTGACCGAAATCTACGATTATCTGCGTTTGCTCTTTGCTCGCATTGGTGTGCCGCACTGTCCTGAGTGCGGGCGTGTGATCGAGAAGCAGACCACCGATCAGGTGACCGATGCCATTATCAGTGCTGGTAGTGGTAGGAAGGCTTATGTCTTGGCCCCAGTGATCCGCGGTCGAAAGGGCGAGTATCACAAGCTCTTTGAGGATCTCAAAAAAGAGGGCTTTTCGCGCGTGCGCGTCGATGGTGAGCTGCGCCTGCTTGAGGATAAGATTGAACTTGATAAGAAGTTCAAGCACGATATTGAGGTCGTCGTTGATCGCGTTGTCATCAAGCCTGAGGCTATCTCGCGAATCACCGAGGCCATTGAGATGGCGACAACGCTTGCTCATGGTAACGTCAGTATCTTGGCGCTGGGAGGCGGTGAGGATGATCAAGAAGAGCTCTGGGATTATTCGCTCGCACTAGCTTGTCCGGTGCACGGTCATAGTATCGATGAGCTTGAGCCTCGTGATTTTTCGTTCAACGCGCCCTACGGTGCGTGTCCTGCCTGCGATGGTCTTGGTTTTAGCGAGGTGGTCGACGAAAACCTTGTGATCGAAGATCCGACACTGCCTATCTCACGCGGTGCCTTAGGCTCGCTCTTTGGCGCGTCAAATTACTATCCACAGATCTTTGATGCGGTCTTGGATCACGTGGGGGTTGACCGAGACACCCCGTGGGAGGATCTGCCGCAAAAGGCTCGTCGAGCCCTCATGGATGGCTTGGGTAACACTAAGATTCGAGTGGATTACGTGACCCGCGATGGCCGCGATACGCATTGGTTTACCAAGTTTTCAGGTATTCGTCAGATCGTCTATGAGCGCTACCTCGAGGCATCGAGCGATAACATCAAGGCTCGCTATCATCGTATGATCAAGGAAGAGCCCTGCCACGTCTGCCATGGTGCTCGCCTTAAGCCTGAGATCTTGGCAGTGACGGTCGGTGGGAAGAATATCTTCGATATCACGCAGATGTCGACCAAGGAGGAGCTCGACTTCTTCATGAGCCTTGAGCTTTCTGAGCGCGAACAACTCATTGGCGCGCGCATCGTCAAGGAGATTATCGAGCGCCTGCGCTTTTTGGTTGATGTTGGCCTCGATTACCTGACGCTCGATCGAGCATCGGCAACGCTTTCGGGTGGAGAAGCCCAGCGCATCCGTCTAGCTACCCAGATTGGCGCCGGTCTCGTAGGTGTTCTCTATATCCTCGATGAGCCTTCGATTGGCTTGCACCAGCGCGATAACGATCGCCTGATTGCAACTCTTAAGCGCCTGCGTGATCTCGGTAATACGGTGATTGTGGTTGAGCATGATGAGGATACTATCAAGGCGGCAGACTTTGTTGTCGATATTGGTCCGGGTGCTGGTGAGCACGGCGGTCATATCGTAGCAGCTGCCAGCCCCGATAAGATCGCGAAAAACTCTGATTCATTGACAGGTCAGTATTTGGCAGGCGTGCGCGAGATCGCCGTGCCAAGTGAGCGACGAAACCCTCAGCGTGGCACCTTACAGATCTTGGGCTGCACGGAGAATAATCTTAAAAACGTTGATTTTACTCTCGAGCTTGGCACGCTGACCGTGGTGACGGGAGTCTCTGGCTCAGGAAAAAGATCGCTCATCACCGATACACTCGCGCCAGCGCTTATCAACCGAATCCAGCAGGGTAAACGCCCCGTAGGAAGCTACCAAAAGATCCTCGGGCTTGATCAGATCGACAAAATTATCGACATTGATCAGGCGCCCATTGGTAGGACGCCACGTTCAAATCCTGCAACCTACATCGGGCTGTGGGACGATATCCGCAAGCTTTTTGCGAGTACACCCGAGGCAAAAGCAAAAGGTTATTCGCCCTCGCGCTTTAGCTTTAATGTGGCGGGTGGTCGTTGCGAAGCGTGTAAGGGCGACGGTCAGGTCAAGATCGAGATGCACTTTTTGCCCGACATCTACGTGCCGTGCGAGGTTTGCCACGGCGCACGCTACAACCGTGAAACCCTTGAGGTGACCTATCGTGGCATTACGGTAGCTGATGTCCTCGACATGACCGTGGATCGGGCGCTCGATTTCTTTGGGAACATCCCTGTGATTCGTCGCAAGCTTGAGACCTTGCACGATGTTGGTCTGGGTTACATTCGCCTCGGTCAGTCGGCAACGACGCTTTCGGGCGGAGAGGCTCAGCGTGTCAAGCTTGCCAAGGAGCTTCATCGTCGTTCAACAGGAAAGACGCTCTATATTTTGGATGAGCCAACGACAGGTTTGCATTTTGAGGATGTGCGTCAGCTCTTGCAGGTGCTTGAACGCCTCGTTGACCTCGGGAACACCGTTTTGATCATCGAACACAACCTAGATGTCATCAAGGTTGCAGATAGAATTGTCGATCTTGGCCCAGAAGGTGGCTCGGGAGGCGGTACTATTGTGATCAGTGGTACGCCCGAGGAAGTGGCGGCGTGTGAAGCAAGTCATACGGGTCGCTTCTTGCAGCCACTGCTCAAGCGTGCGAACAGCACCGACACAGCAGCACCAAGACGATAGCAGCAGATGATGGCAGCACGATACATCCCAAAACATATGGCGTCACGATATGAGGGCCAGTCACTCGAGGGAAGCCTTGGGCGCTCGACGGCGCTCATGGGTGTGGCAAACCTCGCCTCGCGCCTCACTGGCTTTGTGCGTACCTGGGTGATGGCTTATGCCTTGGGAAACACCTTCTTGACCTCGTCGTATCTCATCGCAAACAACTTGCCTGACATGCTCTTTGGCCTGGTCGCTGGCGGCATTATCTCAACGGCGTTCCTGCCTGTCTACCTTGAGGTCAAAGAAAAGCAAGGCCAGGCACGCGCCAATGATTACGTTTCAAAGCTTATTACCATCGCTGGTATCGTGACGCTGATCGCCTCGATCTTAGGCATTATTTTTGCCGATAAGGTTGTGTGGCTGCAGATGTTCTTGAACGATCAGGGCGACAGTGAGCTTGCCGCTTACTTTTTCCGCTTTTTCTCGATCCAGATCTTTTTGTACACCTTTTCGGCGATGCTCATTGCGCTGCTCAACGCTCATCGCAACTTTGTGGTGCCATCTCTTGCCCCTGTACTCAATAACATCGTAGTCATTATTACGATGGGCGGTTACGCTGTGATCGTGAATACCGATGTTGAGTTTGCCAAGATGTGGCTTGCCGTAGGCACGACCTTAGGTGTGGTTGCTCAGGTAGCCGTCCAGCTGCCGATCTTACGTAGGCACTACATCTACCTGAGCTTCAAGATTGATTTTTCTGACCCCGCGATTAAAGAGACTTGGAAGATTGGGGTGCCGGCGCTTTTGGTCGTCTCGATTTCGCTGGTCACGATCTCGTTTAGGACGGCAGCACTCGCAGGGTCGAGTGAGGTTGGCCAGTCGGTCTTTTTCTACGCCAACCTCTGGTACAACCTGCCGTATGCGCTCTTGGCCATTCCGATTACCACGGCGCTTTTTACCGAGCTTTCGCATTGGTATGCCCTCAATCAAATGCAGGAGTTTCGCGATGGCATGGCAACCGGCATGCGTCAGCAGCTCTTTTTTACGGTGCCGTTTGCAATATTTTTGATGGCGTTTGCCACGCCGCTTGTCAATCTTTATCACTCGGGTGCGTTTACGCGAGCTGACGTCGATATGATTTCGCTCTTTTTGATTTGCTTTGCGCCAACCCTGCCATTCTATGCCATGCGCATGTATCTTAATAAGGTCTTTAGCGCGCTCAGGCTCATGCGTATCTACGCGATTATTTCGCTGGTTATGGGTGTTGCCTCGTGCGGGCTTTATCTGATGTTTTCGCAGGGTATTGCTGGCATGTTTGCCTTTGGTGTCTTGGGCGTGGCGCTTGCGCAGATCATTTTTGAGGTGATCTCGGTTGCTATTTGTCTCGTCATCATGCGTCAAAAGGTTGGTCGGATTGGCTTTTCTTCGGTGATAAGGACGGGCATCCTTTCGTTTATTCTCGGTCTGATTGGCGCTGTTGCGGGTGTTGGTGTCTTTACGGGCTTGACGATGGCGTTGGGTGATCCTTTGGCAAGCGTTCTTCATACCCTGGCATATCTCATGCCAGCGGGGTTGGTGAGCCTTGTGGTGACGTATGGTGTGGCGATTATGCTCAATGTACATGAGGCTCGCTACCTCAGGCGGTTCTTATCGCGTCTCAAGCTTGTAAAGGCTCGCGGATAGGGGCGGGCATCTTATGTGTGCTAACCAGACCCGTAAACCTGCATCGTCGCCGCAGACTGAGCGCGAGCCACAACTACAAGCCCAGCTCAAAGAGTCGGTCAAGTCCTACGATCGTCAAGTTGAGGCGCGATTCAAAAGTGAGCGCGCCCGCATTAGCGTGGGCAAGCAAAATGAGCGTGATCTGCCCACTCTGCTTGAGCGCGTGAATGAAGTGCCCCAAGAGCCTGGTTGCTATCTCTGGAAGGATGCAGCAGAAAGTATTCTCTACGTGGGTAAGGCAAAAAACTTGCGTGCCCGCATGAAGCAGTACGTGCTCGGAACCGATGAGCGTGAAAAGATCCCGCTCATGATGGCGCAAGTCGTTACCTTTGAGTATCTCGTTGTGACGAGCGAATACGAAAGCCTTATTCTTGAGAAAAATCTCATTCAGCATTATCATCCGCCGTTTAATGTCGATTATCGTGACGATAAAAGTTATCCTTACCTTGCGATTACCTGGTCAGATACTTATCCGGCGATCAAATACACGCGCGAAAAGCACAGGAAGGGTACTCATTATTTTGGGCCTTACACCGATTCTCGTGCGGCGCGCGATACCGTCGACATTGTTCGTCGCGTGATCCCCATTTGCTCGGCAGCCTGTGCTGAGCACAAGCGACTCTGTCGCTGGATTGAGCGAAACTCTGATCAGGCAGAGCTTGTACAAATGGTCATGCAAAGCCAAGGGCGGCTCTGTTTTGATGCGAGCGTTCAAAAGGCGCCGGGTGCTTGTGCGGGACTTATCGAT
>JAEZXW010000038.1 GCA_023419515.1 Actinomycetes bacterium | reverse complement strand
GCCACACCCTCACCTCCAATCGCCCCGCGTCCTCTCGCTGCTCCGTAAATCACGCTGAATCCTACTTCATCCCCGTAAGCGATCCCTCGTTTTATATGAGAGCTCTTGCCGCACTCTGGCAACCCATCCTCGGAAACACCCTTTTAGCTTTTGCTTTTGGGTTTTTATGGCAGTATCTCCTCGACACCTCAAGTGGTATTTTTAACGGACGAATCGCAAGCATCATCGGACAAATCTTTGGTGCAATCGTCCTGTTTATCATCGCGCGCTACCTGCATCGCAAAGTTAATGTTGATGAGGTATTTAAGCGCGGTCTCATCGTCTTTTTCTTGATCGTCTTACTGCTGCCGTTGCTTTTAGGTGTAAGGCCGCAGATGTTTTCTGCCAGCTTGGGGTTGATACATGGCTTATTTGACGTGGTGGTCTGGTACCTCATTGCAGCAACTGCTTTTGACACGCGCACAAACGGAGCGGCGCTCGCAAGCTTAAGTCGCGGAGTTACCATCGGCGCAATGGCGGTTGGCATGATCACTGGCATTGCCGCACAAGACATGATACAGCGCACAGGCTTTACAAGCCTGATGGTGATTGTGGCGGTCGGGATGCTCTACGTGTTTAGCTTGTTACTGTTGGTGCATGTACCAGAAGGCAACAGGTCTCGAGCCGGCTTCAGCGTCAGCGAGCTCACACCTCATTCACCTCCACCCCAATCACTGACGTTGGGCTCGTTGATGTCCAGCGCACAGATGCACAACTCGCCTTCAACGAACTCACGAGCACACGACTCACTGACGCCTGGCACGCTTGTAATCACCAGTCTCATCGAAGTACGAGCTGCCAAGCAAGGACTCACCCGCCGCGAGGTTGACGTGCTCTTGTTGCTCGCCCAAGGAAGGAGCGCGGTTTACATCGCCGAAGCACTCGACATCTCGAACAACACGGTTCGTACTCACATGCAGCGCATTTACACCAAACTCAACATCCATAGCAAACAAGAGCTTATTGACTTGATGCAAGCATGGGAAGTCTCAGCACAATAGGCTGCGTTCTCGCAATGGACGACCAAACTCAAGGTGCAGGTGATGATGGAGGTCAAGACAATCAACGGCGAGCAGCAGAAAAGACGGTGCTTAAGAGCGTGATTCAGGGCTTATATCAATCATTCTATAGAGTACTCCGCCGCGGGCCTACTCCTCACCAAGGCTCAGCTCTACGTCATACAAATAGATCCTACCGTTATTCCTAATGTAGAGCGTATATGGCTCACTCGAATCAACGAGCTCCACGCGCATCCCCCAGAGGTAGCGCCCGCTTTCCTTTGAATAGAGATCAAACATCCTGCCCGATACATCCCGAATCCAGGCTCCCTCGTTATCGAGGCCAGTCCTACCTGCTGGCAAGTCAATCAAGAAATTGAAGATGGTATCACTGGGCTTCTCGACCACCGCAGTAATCGCCCCCGCATATCGTGCACGAGCCAACTCGCTTGTACTCGGCGGATCATAGAACTGCTTGTTGATCAAGCTGCCTTCACCGTAATACGCAGGAATCAGCGTGTAATCGGCGTTCTCAAACACAACCACATCAGGCTGAAACACCGAGTAATAATACTCAAGCGCAAAAATATTTTCATAGTCATGAATGTGAGCGCTGCGCGAAAACTGGTGCTGCAGCATGGTGCCCAGCGTATTAAAATAACTGCCCTGAAACATCAAGAGCGACGGCGCCTCAGACTTTGATTCATTGACATGATAAGAGCGATCAAAGTAGGTGTCGTTCATCATAAGATCATCAAGATAACCTGCGAGATAGGTGGTCTGCGTTCCATCATCATTGTGGATATACGTGTACGTCTTCGCGTTGATGGGATACTTTGAAGATGGCATCGTCTTACGCACCGCCTCGATCTTATGATAATCAGCAAGGTCGATGTCCTCGACGTTGAGCCCCATCGCCTGCAGGGCATCAATAATCGCCTGACTTCCCGCATACATCCCCTCAGTGTTCCAGTGGCCAGGATCGTACACCTGATTAAACACCTCGTAACCTTGAGCTTTGCGCTCAATCAGCGCGTCGTACTGGTCGAGGTAGGTCACGCCCAGCTCATCAAAATACTCCTTGAGGTAATCGCTGGCGTTGTCGAGCGGTGGCACGTAGTCCGGAACATACTCCGCATAAACACGGGACTTTTCTGGCGAGATCACATAGAGAAATGGCACGTTGCGCGCCTCGCAAAAGTCCTGAACGCGCTTGACGTACTCCGCGTAGTGCCTGATGTAATTGAGATTTTTTGGCTCGCCGCTAAACGCGAAGAACGTCCAGCGATCCTTGCCGTACTCAAACAGCGGGTGAGTCATAAGTCCAAAGAGCTTGTCATTGAAGAGGGCATATCCTGCCAAAAGCTGTGCACGAAAGCCAACGCGATCCGAAAGATAGTCCTCAAGCTCCTCACGAATCTGGCCTGGCACAGGACGCTCGGCAAGGTATCGGTTGTCTGCCTCACTCATGACTTGCGGCTTGAAGTTGCTCATCGCCGCAGGTACGAGCATCACCACCAGCATCAGCGCGATAGAGATGCGCTGGATGATACATCGCTGCCTACGGGAGATCTGAGGTTTTTCTGATCGCGACCGACGCGCCCGTGGCGACGAAGATACTCTGCGTGATACTGGCATGCCATCCTGACGCTGCGGATGTTCGGTCATGAGCATACGGCGTGTGGCGTTGGTCTGCGTAGTCTTGTTCTGTATGATCTTCATGCGTATCACCTAGAACTGCGCATAGAGGAACGGTGAGTAATTACTGCTAACGACAAAGCTCAGGCATAGCACCAAGAGCGCTGGATAGGCAATGCATCGCGCAATCTCAAACGGCAATCGACCCTCAAATCGAGCGGCAAACCACGGACCCAGCGGAAGACTGAGCAGCGCACCGACGATCAGCAGGGCGCTCACACGACCATCAAGGTAGGCGCCGACCGTAAAGACACCCTCGGTGACCTGTCCGATGCCAATCAACAACTGAAGGTAGTCAAAAGCCTGTGCGATGTCAGCCGAGCGGAAGAAAACCCATCCGACAATGACGACAAACATCGTGCACACCCAGCCAACCAGCTTGGCTGGGATCGCCGCACCTTCCTTGAGCCACGGCACCAAGGGTGGAACGTGCAGCCGGCAGATGCGCTCGACCACCATGAACAGGGCATACCATGCTCCCCACACGATAAACGTGATGTTTGCTCCGTGCCACAAACCTGAGATCAGGAACACGATCGTCAGATTGAGGTAGACGTTGCCGTGCTTGCTGCCGCCCAGCGGAAAGTAAATGTAATCGCGCAACCACGTCGAAAGCGAGATATGCCAGCGATGCCAAAACTCGCCGAGGTTCGTCGCCTTATAGGGATAGTTGAAATTCTCTTTGAGTCGATAGCCAAAAATCGCGGCGAGACCGATTGCCATATCTGAGTAGCCGGAGAAATCAAAGAATATCTGTAGGGTGTAGGCAAGAATACCGACCCATGCGGTTGGGGTGTCAATGCCATACGCCTGTTGCAGAAAAATCCTGTCGACCGCAACGCCCAGAACATCTGCAATGAGCACCTTCTTGGCGAGACCGATCACAAAGCGGCGGATACCGTAGACAACGAGCTCTCGATCAAAAGCACCAGATCGCGCGACGCTTTCTTGAGAGAACATGTCGTTATAGCGAGCGATGGGTCCACTCGTGAGCTTGGGAAAGAACAGCGCCCAAACGGCAAAATTCAGCGGATTTTTATCGGCGGTAATCTTTTTGCGATAGCAATCGACCACGTACGAGATCAGCGAGAAAGTTAAAAACGAGATACCGAGCGGCTGAATAAGGTCGTGCTGCTGAAAACTGAAGTGAAAAAGATCACCAAGCAGCAGTCCAAAAAAGTCGAGGTATTTATAGATGAGCAAGCAAAGGACGTTGCAAGCAACGATGAGAAAGAGGGCGACCTTAGCGATGAGCTGCCTGAACGCAGTAAACTGCACGCCTCGACTCCACGAAATAATAAGACCAACAAGCCAGTTGAGCAGGATGAGCACAACAAAGAACAGCGTGTGCTCCTGAGTAATCCACGTCGCAAAGAGAAAGCTGGCGCCGAGCAGCATGAGCTTTTTGACAACCGACCCTATCGGTGCAAACTTGCCCATGGGGACGAGCACGTAGTAAGCGAGCGCAAAAATCGGTAGCGCCCAACATAAAAACATGATCGAATTAAATGACATTCACATTCCTGACAGCAATAAAAATTCACCTGCATTATGTGGGGTGATATACGTGATCCACCACCATATAAATGCAGGTGATTTATGCTACTTTGAATCTCTTGGTCGCGTCTAGAGATTCTTGCCGAGAGAGCCGAGTGAATATCTCCGTCTAGAGGTTCTCGTGCTTACTTAAGTTTTGCTTGAGACGCAGAGCTGCCGCTGCGAGCAATGCGCCGAGTCCGAGAGCAGCAGCTGCTGGAGCAGTGCTATCATCACCCGTCTTGGGCAATATCTGATGAGAATGATTGCCATTCTTAAGCGTGGAAGCTGTCTTGTTGATCTCGCCAGCGTCTGGACGAACATTCTCAGTGCTTAGGAACTCAGGTGTGATCATAGGAGTCTCGGGATCGGCAGCTCCGGTATCCTCATCTGGCTCGATAGTTTCGCCGCCGACAGGATGGGTGTCAGGATCCATACCTCCATCCTCACTGTCACCATCTGGGGTAGTCGCGCCGCCATCGCCACCAGATGCAGAAGCGTCACCGTCGCCGTCGCCGCTATCGGGCTCAACAGGAGCAACCGTTACCTCAACATTGGTCTTACCACCCGCATTCTGAAGCGTCAACGTGATGTTTTGACCCACTTTAAGCGCAGCAACGGGGACAACAATCTTGCCTTCTTCGACCACCAGATCGACAGGTTGAGCACCTGCCGACTCGTCTGAGATCAACTGCCACGCGCCATTCTCGGCACGCTTGAGGTTATAGGTTGTATCACCGATGACCAGTGTTGCTTTGGTTGCATCGGTTGGCTCAGAAAACTTGATTGCCTCTTCGCCTGCCTTGACAGGGTCAAGAGCTGGAGCCACTGGCGCAACCACCGCGGGAGGCTTCTCCTCGGTACCCTCATTGTTATCCTCGCCAGAATCAGGCGTTATGACAGGATTCTCTTCGACACCCTCGCCATCACCGCCGCCAGTCTCGCCACTAGTCTCTTCTCCAGATCCACTCTCAGGCTTCTCATCAGGAACTAGCTCAGTATCGCCACCAGATCCTTCAAGAGTCTCCTCGGTTCCAGCGCCACCATCACCAGTGCCACCGCCACCAGTATCTGGCTCCTCAGGGGTTACCTCGGTGTTCTCATCTCCGCCTTCGCCAGGAACCTCAGGGTTGGTCACAGGCATCTCACCTGGGTTGACCTCGGGCTCCTCCGTTGGTGTCTCCTCGAGCTCAGCCTCAGGCTCAGCAGCATTCGTCACGTCAACCGCATAGAGCAAGCTGTAGCCAAAGCCTTCAGCCGTATAGAGGTAACGACCGTTTTGTAGGGGCTGAACTGTTGGATCTGCTGTGTCTGCAGCACCCGTAGCGCCAGCGTCATCCATATTAAACGCACGAGCTCCCGCGCTTGTAGAGACAACATCAGATGTGCCCACCTCGCCAGCTGGGGTCGAAATGAGCTTCCACTCAAGTTTAGGACGATATTCAGCAGGAATATCAATCAGACTATTGGTTTGAGGAAGCAGGAACTTCCACTGAACCTCAGGTGCCGCCTTAACAACGGGCTCAAGCGCAGCAATCGTGTCGCCTTCTTGCGCATCATAATCGGCGTGCATAATGACCTCAGAATCGTCCTGACCCACAAAGAGTGGCTGAGCGACCTGGTAACCCGTCATCGTACGGCCGTTACCAGGGGCAGCAAGATACGTCTGAGCAGCAGGCTGCGCTGCGCTACTACCCCCAACAGCCGGAATGATCGAGCCAGCACGCAAAACCACACGCGGGTGAATCATCAGCTTGCCATCGTTTTGAACAGCAGCGGCAGCTGCCGTGCTTGCAATGGTCGACTGGCGCGCGCCGGTGTTAATGATTGCAACGCTGTGCCCAGCAGGAATATGGAGCGCGATACCTGCTTTTGATCTGATTGCCGGCACACTGTTTGTACCCTGGCCATTGAGATCAAGCTTGATTCCATCGGGTAAATTGATGGTTTTATCAAGCTCAATTGCCCTCCACAAACGAATGGTGTCACCGGGCTTTGCCTGCGCAAGCGCATCCTCAAAATTCTCGATACTCTGAGACGTGCCGTCTGCCTTGATCAGCTCAATACCATGAGCGGACTGGGTAAGGCCATCGGGGTTAAGCTGCGGCAGGCTAAAACCATGTGAGCGAAGCGCAGGGCTTTTATCGATCGTCGCCTGATGGTTGCCGGCAAACTTTTGAAGCTCGGTCTTAAATCCAGGCTGGGTCACTGTCTCAGCGCCCACCAAGAAATACTGCTTGCGTGCGCCAACGCCTAACACACCGCTGTCTTCCCAGGTTGGGTCGATCGCGTACCACTTACCATCGACCTTGACGTTGTTCCACGCATGCTGCTCGCCCGATGGCTGGTTCTTATCATTAAACGCCCAGCCCTCGATGTAGGCATTCTCAATGCCCACGCGATTGAGAAGCACCTTCATGCCCGTTGCGTATCCATAGCAGACCGGACCGATTGCATCATTGTTATCCGAAAGCAGCGAAGCGCTCGCTACGCGCGACGAATTGGGTGCACTCATGTGATACTTATTGTAGGTATTGTTAAGTGCAAGCCAGTTGGTGAAATAGAGCAGCATCTGCTGAGGATCCGAGGGAGCACCAGCGATGATCTTCTCAACGCGCTCATTGAACTCCCTGCGCTTATCCTGTAGGTTAGCGTTAGTAAAGCCGTCGATGAAGTAGGACTTATTCTCTCCCTTGAGGGTGAGCTTGAGGATCTCCTCACCTGGAATCTCACTCTTATCACGAGTCCATGCGAGCTTTTCTGGTGCGATCCAAAAATACTCTGGATAATCGCGGAAAAACGCATAAATCATGCGATCACCAGGGCTTCTCTCGCCTTCCGGCACCCTAATTGCGACCGCTGGTGTTTGGCTGTCATTGAATGCCGTACCCGCCTGAGATTTAAGCTGTGTGTAGACGCGCTTTTCGCTCTCGCTCAGCTGTCTGTAGAAATACTCACCCGCCTCGGCTGCTGGAACAGCAGCGTCTGTAGCACTCATGGTTGATGCGGAGTTGGCCAAAGATGACTCAACTGCAAATGCCTGATTAGCCACGATCAGGCTAGCTGGTGCGCCGAACAAAAGACCAGCTGCCAAGACGCCAGCTGTTGTTACATGCAAAGGATGCTTACTCATGTTGTGTCCTTGTGTTAGATAAAGGTAAGTGCTCAAATTCTAAGGTACAGGCATAGGTTTCCCTAAGCTAGATACAAATATGACCGCCTGTTCGTAAAAGATTCAAAACTATTGAGCGTTTGAGCTGATTGATGTGCTGATAAATGCACGAATGAACTCGCAAAAAAGTTCACAGCGAGGAGGGATACATGGATACCCAGCCGACGAAGGAGATGTGGCAAGCAAAGGTGCCCCAGCAGACAATTTGTTTTAAGGACTACAAGATCGATCGCTTGGTATATCGCTCGCCTGGCGAAGCTGGCTACGATGCTTTTATGCAGGATGTTTACGATTTGAGTGCCTTGGCTCGGAGGACGTTTTACGATACTTTTGCACACTGCACCGACCCTGATGACATGCGAGAGTACTTGGCGAGCGCGTATGATCCTGAACTGTTAGCGAGCGAAATTTCTCATCCGTGTACCGAGCTCTACCTCGCGCGATTCGTGGGTGCGGGTGTTGGCGCGACCAAGGCTGACAAACAAGGTGCGACGACCGAGAAAGGCGTAGCAGCTGGGTACATCAAGGTGAACTGGGCAGATGCTCAGACAGAACCTGAACCAAACGACCATGTTGAACTGCAGCGAATTTATGTTGATGAACCGCACAAGGGTACAGGCTTGGCGCAAAAGCTCTACGACCTTTGTCTTGATCGCGCGCGCGAACGTCATGCTCAAATTCTATGGCTGGGTGTTTGGGAGGACAACAAACGTGCCCGCCGATTTTATGAAAAGCAGGGATTTGTCGTAACCGGCGAGCATCATTTTCAAGTGGGCACCGACGATCAAATCGACCTCGTCATGAAGCTCACACTTTAGGATCAGTTGCGGAGAGGATACCCTGCAAGATGAAGAACAAACTTAAGTCAACGCAGGCTATGCCGCTATCCAGTCGACATGCCGCCAAAGATTCAACCACCTTCCCCAATAAAATGAGGGTAGCTAACAAATGTTGATCTACCCTCATAAGAAATCAGCGTTCCACGAGTACCCACCAAGATGTGTAAACGGAACAGCATAGTCTTTTTTTACTAAAGCGCTGCTCGTGCCAAGCAGCTTGAAGACCTTCAATGCAGTGTTCCCACGCCTCAAATGCAAGTCCGCTCGCAGAATCGACACCAGGATATGCAGGGAGCG
This sequence comes from Actinomycetes bacterium, assembly GCA_023419515.1. GTDB lineage: Bacteria > Actinomycetota > Coriobacteriia > Coriobacteriales > JAEZXW01 > JAEZXW01. The sequence continues at coordinate 714 of JAEZXW010000038.1, read as the reverse complement.
TGAATCCGGGCATGAGGAGACCTTGTTGGCATTCCTTCCCAGAAATGGGTTCTGGAATATTGCTTGGGTGCACTAAACAACAACGCTACTCTCAGACTCATCAGCGAGCACAAAACCGCCATCCACCAGCGTTTTCACCCAGCAAAAAAGCTCCCACCAAGGGGAGCTTCCAATAAAGATGAACTGTATCATCTACAGAGCTCAAGCGGAAACCATCAGCGCTCAAAGACCGATCTATATAAAAGAAACCTCCCATTTCCCGACAAGGGAAATGGGAGGAATTTATAAGAAGGAGTTACACCATCATGACATGGCGTTTTTATCTACCTTCTTTTCTTTTAAGCAAACCAGCCAGCACAGCCGCTAAACCACTCAGGAAAAGAAGAGGAGCAGCTAATGCAGTACCGGACGCAACGCCTGTCTTGGGAAGTGTCTTCACACCACGAGGGTGCGCCTTACCGTTCTTTCCCTTGTCCTGATGTGCATCTATAGCACCATCACCAGAGTTAACCTTAGGTTCGGTTGATACCTTATTAATGGCTTCGACACCAGCAACCTGAGCCTCAGTGATAGCTTCATCGGTACCGGCTTCAGCAATAGCTTTCTTAGCGTTCTCAACAGCCTTATCTACCTCAGCCGTAGCAGCAGCCTTTTCCTCCTCAGTCATGCTTGAGTCAGCAATAGCCTGCTTCTTAGCAGCCGCAGCCTGATCAA
>JAEZXW010000016.1 GCA_023419515.1 Actinomycetes bacterium | reverse complement strand
CTCGATATCGCGTCCATACGATTAACGACGTGCATCCCGGTATGTATGAGGTCGATGAGGGTGGTGTTGCCGTTGAGGGTGAGCTCTATCAGCTGCCACCAGAAGTGTTGCTTCGCGTGATCGAAGGTGAGCCAGCCGGCTTGTACCGCGGTGCGGTTGAACTTGAGGATGGCCGCGTGGTGCCAGGTATCTTGTACGACAAGGAAATGGCACAGCAGCACCCCGAGATCTCGCAGTTTGGTGGCTGGCGCGGATACCTTGCCTCCAAGCAGGGCACGTAAGCCGTAAGAGGGATGAGCCTCGAGTTATCGAGCTTGAGCCACTGAGCCTCAGGCTTTTAAGCCTCGAGCTATCGTGCTCAAATCCACTTCAGTTCACATAAACTCTTGCGTCTGCGCCTCATCGTGCAGTCTCAATAGTTTCACTCCGGACAAGCCGAGCCTTCTCAAGAGGGCTCGGCTTGTCCTTTGTTGTGCTCATGCACGTAGAGTTTGGCTTCAAGCAGTTTGAGAAAAAATCGCTATACTTCCAGCAAGAAATATGTAGCAACGAGCAGATGCCTTGTGTGTAGCGCCAAGAGCACTACAGTGCACGGCGCAAACAGCAGCACAAGAGCAAGATCGTTAGTAACAAGATTGCCGACCGATAAGATTGTTAACAGACAAGGATAACTGTGTTAATTACGGTGCTTACCCTCATCTTTATTGCGCTCCTCTTTGCGATGGGCAAGCTGGTGTATGGCCGAGGCATTAAGACGCTCTCGTTTATCAGGGTGTTTTTGAACTTTGTTGGGATGATGGCAGCAAGCGGCATTATCTTGTCGATCACGCTGGCCCTGCTGGTGGTCGCAGGCAGCTTTGTGTATGCACACATTCCTGGTGTGCCACAGATTTCGTTTGAGCTGGTCGAGGAGGGAGCCTCAGAGGAGCAGGGGTCAGAACCTGTAACAAAAGAGCAGCCAGCCCAGCCTGAGCAGACCACGCAATCAGAGCAAGCGGCGCAATCTGAGCAGTCAGCACAAACGCCAGCTGTCGTGCAGACATCCGCCGCACATGGCTCTCAAACTTCTGAAACTCATGGTGCATCGGCTCATACTTCCGCCCAACAAACCATCCAGCTCGGCGGCAAGTTTCAGACCGTTGCTTTTGGGCTCACCTTGCTCATCCTGATTTTTATCGTTGCCATCGTGCACGTTGCTATTCGTCGTGTGGTGATCGAGCGAATTGGCTTTTTGCGCTTAACTCAAGAAGAACACGAGATCAGCGAGTACTTTATTCAGTGGATGACAATTTACGTTGTGGTCTACCAGTTGCTCTTTGATGCGCTGAAGTCAATTGGAAACATTCTGCCGCAGATTACTGATTGGCAGGATGCATTTGAGGTCATTCTCTCGCCGCAAAACATCAATGCAGTCAGCCAACCGCTTTTGATCGCCATGTGGATCGCCATCGTGCTCGAGAAGCTTGCGCAAAAGCATCAAGCCTCCCGAGCCCAAGAATCAGTGCCTAACCCAGAGGCTTAACGCTGTAGATTACGCACAACACCAGATCAAAAATGATGAGCGCCCAGAGTGGCACGACGGGTAGCAGTGAGCCCAACGGCGCTGGAATGCAAAGTGATCCAGAGCTTTCAGCGCACGTCACGCGAGGTACTTCATCAGTGGCACGCTCGACAACACTTGCACTGCCAGAGGGGCGACCTTTTGCCTTGAATTTCTTCACGAGCAGCACAATGCCAAAGATGATCGTCGCAAGCGTCATGAGCATACCAGTCAGACCAAAGCCAATACTCACAGGTGAGCCCTGCGGCAAAGCGCCAACCAGCGTGACCCATGAGTTGCCAATGATGTGCAGGATGATGCTGTAGCGAAGGCCGTACTTAATGGCAATAGTTCCTAGGAGTAAACCGGTGATAGTTGCTGCAAATCCCTGCTGGATGTCGTGGTGCATGAGACCAAAAGCAACAGCTGAAATCACGACAGCAACGCGTGATCCCCAAGGCTTGAGCGCGCGCATGATGGCACCGCGATAGACAAGCTCCTCAACAATAGGACCAACGAGGCAAACGTAGAGCAGGTTCAAAACAGCGAGGCTCTCTTGGCCAGAGCCCGTGCCTGAGTTAACCGTCAGGTTAAACATACCAAAGATCTTATCAATAGCCCCAGCACCTAAGCCCTCGATGAGCTTGATGCCGATAACGCTTACAACCAACATGATGAAAAGCCCTGCTGAAGGGATGGTTTGCCCTGGCTGCTTGGTTAACTCGTGGCCGTATCCCTTGGTCTGCGTTTGCATGGCGATTGCCACGGGGATAAATGAGATTAAAACAATCAGCAGGTAGTCGAGACCTTCAGGAAGGTTGAGTGCTGGTTTTACCCAAGTATTGAGAGCATAAAAAATGAGCGCCTGGCTTAACACGGCGAGTGTGAGCCAGATGGCGGTCTTGGCGTAGGTCGGGGTGGTCGTCACTTGTGTCACGAACAATTCCTTTCAATGCTTTGTATACGTTTATATAATGCAATGCATGGTATAAATTGGACGAGACGGAGACAAGACGAATTTATCGACAGAAACTGCCCCCACATAAAATTCACGAGCTCCTGTTCATCTGCGCAAAGCCATGCGTTGTATCACGTATAATGGAGCAATTGTCTACAGGCAGCCTGTGGGCCTACGAGGAGAGTGAGCCCGCAAGGAGCGAGCGATCCCTTTGCACGTCGGATGCTCTTCCCACCATCTGGCCGCAGGCAATCACGGATATGACCGTACGATATAAACTGTTCAATGAGCGAGGTGCTTTGTGAGTAGCAATATGCCCAAAACCTATGAGCCTCAAGAGATTGAGCCAAAGCTGGTTGAGACGTGGCTTGCTGAAAGCTGCTATCAGCGCAGCAAGGGTGAGCAGGACTTTACGGTGGTTATCCCGCCGCCAAACGTCACGGGTGCGCTTCACATGGGTCACGCGCTTAATAACACCATCCTTGACACCATCGTTCGCAGGGCTCGTATGCAGGGTTTATCGACGAGGTGGATTGTTGGCACCGACCACGCTGGTATCGCAACACAGACTAAGGTCGATCAACTTCTCAAGTCTCAGGGCATCAACCGCCGCGAGATTGGCCGCGAGGCATTTTTGGAGCACTGTCAGGCGTGGAAGAACCAATACGGTGCGACCATCGTCAACCAGTTCAAACGTGTTGGTTGTTCGTGTGACTACGATAACGAGCGCTTTACAATGGATGAGCTTTACACCAACGCGGTACGCAAGACTTTTGTGGATTGGTACCATGATGGACTGATTTATCACGGTGAGCGCATCGTTAACTGGTGTCCCGACTGCACGACTGCCATTGCTGATGATGAGGTTGAGCACGAGGAGCGCGCCGGTCATCTCTGGCACATCAAGTACCCGCTCAAAGAGCCGGTCGGTGACATCGATCATATTGTGATCGCAACCACGCGTCCTGAAACCCTGCTCGGTGATACAGGAGTGGCGATCAACCCGCAGGATGAGCGTTA
>JAEZXW010000047.1 GCA_023419515.1 Actinomycetes bacterium | reverse complement strand
GTACGGAATATTGCAGCGGCGCGCAACCGCTTGAGCAGAAGCCGAGATGCTCTTGGCGTACGGGTGCGTCGCATCAACCACCGCACAAACCTGCTCTTGCATAATGAGGTCTTGCATCTTATCGCGTGGCAGGGCGCCGATGCTCATGACAAGGCCGGGGCGCTTGGCAACCAGCTCATCTCCGAGTGTAGTCACCGTTGAATAGATGAGCGGCACCTCAAGACCAGCAATGAGCCTACCTTCGGTCGTACCCCCCAGGCAGAGAATCTTTGGTTCAACAAGCCTTGCGCGCGCGTCCACTCCAGCCTCGGCTTTCTTAATCCAAGAGATACTTATCGGCATAACCGCGAGGATTGATCATCTTATTGCAGCAAAAGATGGTCTCGCTGTTGCCGATAAACACGGTCGTCAACATGTCGATTGGCTCACGGGCAAGATCGCGCAGGCTTGACTCCCCCACCGCTTGATCGCGACGGCCAGCATTTTTGACCCAGGCGCAAATCGTGGTATCGACATCACGATACTGACCAATAATTTCAACCGCTCGATCGAGGTGCTGCGGCCGTGCCTTGGAGCGCACGTTGTAAAGCACGATGACAAAATCTCCCCCCGCTGCCGCATGGAGGCGACGCTCGATCACAGGCCAGGGCGTCAGCTGATCAGAGAGACTGAGCGTCACAAAATCATTTGCACATGGAGCACCGAGAATAGCGCCGCATGAAGCAGCTGCGCTTACCCCTGGGATCACTTCAACCTCGAACGCGCCCTCGTAACCCTTGAATTCGATCAGCTCATAGATGAGCGAGGTCATGCCGTAGATTCCAGCATCACCTGAAGAGACAACCGAAATGGCTGCGTTCTTATCAGCCATGCAGGCCTCAATCGCCTGTTCGCAGCGGTCAACTTCGGACCTCATGCCTGTTGATACATAGGTTTGGTCGGGCAAGATTTCTTTGACAAGCTCGACGTAGCGGGTATAGCCGTAGATAGCGGTTGAGTTTTCAAGAGCAGTAAAGGCACGAAAGGTCATGTCCTCTTTGCCGCCAGGGCCAATTCCGACGATATATAAACAACTCATGTTAACTCCCTCATCTTCCAGTGCTTTGCCTGCATACGACCTGGATACATCCGGGCCACTGCCACGGTGCAGCAGCCAGACAGTATACGTTTGGGAACGACCAAGCAACCACCAGACTTACCACCAACGGCTGCCATGCAAGCGCGCTCGCAAACGTTATCGACCCCGACACGAGACTTCACCACGTCTGAACTGCTAAAACTTCCCTGAACCGCCTCAAGTTCTTGAGCAGTAAACGACATAAACTTGACATGAAAATACTGCGCGAGCTCAATGCAGGCAGGCTCATCGGTCTTGATGTCGATCGATGCGATGGCACACACACTCTCAGGAGAAATCGCCTCTTGAGCGAGGGTATCGAGCACGTGATTGCGCAGGGAGATCGGGTCGGCAGCGCGCTTGCAGCCCACGCCGATGACAATGTTTTGCGGTCGAACGAACAGGGTGTGCGGATATGGCGCGGGCATCTCGAGCTCGCTCACCACCACCGCCACGGGCTCCTGATGAAGCTTTGCCGATGAGACCGAAACGATCTCGCGGGGATTTTCGATCGTCATTCCCTGTTCGCGAGCCCAGGTATCAACGGCAGTCACGCCGCGCTTGTCAGTCGCGGTCGTCACGATTGGCCGCGCCTCAATGAGTGATGCCAAACGCTCACAAAACGAAACCGAACCACCAAGATGGCCGCTCAACAGCGAAATCAAGACCTCGCCCGCCTCATCGAGGACTGAAACCCCCGGATCATTCGTCTTGCTCGAGACAATCGGAGCGATTGCGCGCACGGCGATGCCCGTGCTTGCGACAAAAATGAGCTGCACGTCGAGCTGAGCGAGTTTGTGCTTTGCGAGGTCAAACCCATCACGTGCAAAGCCGTTGACGCCTTCTGCGTGAGCCTGCACATCAAACTCAGGCGCTGCTGCCTCGGCGCGCTTTTGTGAGGCGAAGATCTCGACCGACTGAACCCCATCATTGATCAGCACATCGCGAACCTTAACCGCCGTTGCAAGCCCGCGATCGGTGCACGCGTAGATCATCACCGCGGACTGGTTTTTTGCTCTCGGCTGAGTTGCTCCTGTCATGGCGCGACACTCACTCACTGCTTGGCCCTACGAAAGAGATGCGAGAAATCAGGATCGTAGAGCTTTGAGCGCGTCTTGCGACCTGTCGAGTACTCGCGATCCAAAAACTCTCCCACAAAGATCATCGTGGTTGCCGTAAAGCCAGCCTCCTCGATGAGCGCAGGCAACGTCTCAAGCGTCCCATGAACCACTGCCTCATCATCCCAAGTTGCCTTATAGATTGCTGCCGCTGGAGTGGTCGGCTCTTTACCGCCGCTGATCAAACGATCGCAAAGCTCCTGCACCTTGCCAACCGAGAGAAAAAACGCCATGGAGCCTCCGATTTGAGCCAGCTTTTCTGGCGCCTCGGCAGACGGGACGGGAGTGCGCCCCTCAATACGAGAAATAATAAGGGTCTGAGTTACCTCGGGCACCGTAAACTCAGCCTGCAGTGATGCCGCCGCACCAAAAGCAGAGCTCACGCCTGGCACCACTGTGGTTTCAAACCCATCGCGATGAAGGATCTCGATCTGCTCGCGAATCGCACCGTAAAGGCTTGGATCTCCCGTATGAAGTCGCACCACGCACGCATTGGGCTTTTGGCTTTCGGCCTCGAGTACCTCAATCACCTCTTCGAGCGTCATGCTTGCGGAATCATGAATAACACAATCGGCTGGCGCATACGATAAAAGGTCAGGATTCACGAGCGATCCCGCGTAGACGATGCAAGTCGCCCGTTCAAGCAGATGCGCCCCGCGCACGGTGATAAGATCAACCGCGCCACTTCCGGCGCCAACGATATAAATCATGACAACTCTCCTTGAGGTTGAGATCCCACCAACACGGTCGCAAAATACGAATCGGGCTTGGTTGCCTGCTGAAGTCCGGCATCGATGATCTCACCTGACATACCCACGCTGACTCCGAGTATTGCACCCTCTTTGCGCTGGGCATCCTCAAGTATGGCGCGAACTTCTTCATAATGACGGCCAACCTTCATGAGCACGAGGTTGGTATCCTCTGTGCGACCAAGCTTACCGATCTCTTCGACCACACCTGCATCAAGCACTGGGATCACCACGATTTTCTCGCGCTTTTGTGCAAGTGCCACATTCGCTCTTGCCGCAAGGGCGCAGGGCGATATGACACCAGGAACGGTCACGACCTCGTAGCCAGCTGCAACCGCTCGTTTTTGCAGTGGCGTAAAGGTTGAGTAAAACGACGGATCGCCGAGCGTCACAAAGGCAACCTGATTGCCTGCATCAAGCTCACGAGTAATGCACGCAAAGGCTGTATCGTGCGAGGCAATGAGCTCATCATTGTTACGCGTCATGGGCATCGACACCGCCATGATCTTATCGGCAATGCGCTCCCACGAACACCACTCACGCCAGGGTGCCTGCTCAAACAGCTGTTGGATGATCTGGGCAACCACACTCTGCGAGCCTGAATCAGGAAGCACGATCACATCGGCATCAATCAAAGCGCGCGCAGCCTTGATGGTCATAAGCTCGGGATCTCCCGGACCGACACCCACGCCAATGAGCGCACCGGTCTTGACTGCCTCACACATGGCGATTCACCCAGCCACTCTGGATAATAATGGGGTTCTCACTTGTCCAAAGCTGTGACTTGCCGAGCTTACGCGAGCGCGAAACCGACACCATGATGCTCTCGTAGCCAGAAAACGGCTCTTGACTGAGCAAGCGCTCGACAGTCGCTGCGGTTTGCAAGGTAATTGCCGTAAAGACGAGGCGAATCGGGCGGTTGAACGAGGCTGCTTTTTGGGCGATAAGCTCAAGAGTTCCCTTGGAGCCACCGACAAAGATATGGGTCGGCTCGGGCAGCTCATCGAGGATATCAGCAATATCGGCGTGCAGAATTTCAAGTCGATCTCGCACCCCGAGCTGTTCGGCATTCATCTCAATCACAGGAATGGCGGCATCGGTGTGCTCAACCGCATAGACGCGAGCGCGGCGCGTCATGCGAAGTACCTCAATGCCAACCGAGCCAGAGCCTGCACCAAGATCCCAGATCACTGCATCATCCGTGAGCTCCAGCTTACTCAAGCACAACGCCCGAACTTCAGCCTTGGTGAGCGGCACACGATCTGCCCGCACCCACTCGTCAAGCCCCAAACCAAAACGAAGGTCATGAGTGCACGCTGCGGTTGTCTGAGTAGGAACCTTGCCCTCAGGCGCTGGCTGCGCGGGTGCTGCGATCGATGCCTGTGGGTTATACACGAGCGCTGCTACAAGATCGCTGGCAGGCTCATAGATTTTGAGGATTTCTTGCGGGCTGCCCGATACGATGCGCTCATCAGGAT
>JAEZXW010000003.1 GCA_023419515.1 Actinomycetes bacterium | reverse complement strand
CCACGAATACTTCGTGAACTTCGCCTTGTGGGTGGTTGCGCTGGCACCCCAAGCGTACTCGCACTCATCTCGCCCGCATTCTGATTGCCGAGCAGTCTGAACTGACCGCGCGTCTTTTCTGAGCGCGAAGAAGCACGCTCGTCCTTGGCGCGACGTGCCAAGACAGCACCCTCAGTCTGTCGCGAGACTGCCAAAAGCAGTCCCACCAAGATCAGCGTCGAAATAATCGAAGAACCACCGTAACTCAAAAACGGCAGCGGCTTTCCGGTGATGGGAAAAAGCCCGATCACACACATGATGTTGATAAGCGCCTGAATACCGATGAGCGTCGTTGTCCCAAGTGCCACCAGTCGTAAGAACAGTGAGTCGGTCTGGTTTGCAATGTGCAGGCCACTCACGACAAACAGCGTAAAGAGCACGAGCACACAGATTGCGCCAATAAGCCCGCACTCCTCACCGATGATCGCAAAGATAAAGTCGGTATGAGCTTCGGGTAGGTAAAGGAACTTCTGGTGTGACTCACCAATGCCAACGCCAAACAAGCCGCCGCTACCAAAGGCATAGAGACCCTGGATGGTTTGGTAGCCCTTGCCCTGCGGATCAGCCCACGGGTTAAAGACTGTGAGCAGGCGCGCAAAACGAAACGGTTGGAACAAGATCAGTGCAGTCGCTCCAACCACCATGAGCACAGCAAGCACAACAATCAGTTTTCGTGGGATACCGGCGATGGTCATCAAGATTAAAAGATTCATGCCGAGGATAATGGTAGTACCAAGATCCGGTTGAGCAACGATCAACACCATCGGTAGGCCAACCACGATCGCAAGAATACCGAGGGTCTTAAGACGCTCGGCAACATCATGTGCAAAGCGCTCAAGCAAACACGCTAGCATCAAAAGCTGCGTGATCTTGGCAAACTCAGACGGTTGCAGCGTAAAGCCAGCAACGCGCACCCATCGCTGAGCACCGTTGGTTGAATGTCCTTTAAACTCAACATAAATGAGCATGAGCAGCGTGATTGCCCAAAATACCCAGAGCACAGGCGTACTCGTATACCACTCAAACGGAATCTTGAGTGCCAGCAGAATGAAGATACAGCCCACCGCGATATAGACAAGCTGCTTAGTAAAGTAGTACGTCGGCACATCAAAGTTAGATAGCGAAATGATCGATGATGCCGAATAAATCATCACAAGGCCAAACAGAGTAAGCAACACCGTGCTGATTATGAGACCTAGACGCGCAAGGCCGATGTGACCAGGCAGGTTTTCAATACGAGAAAAGAGGTTGATCATTCGTTGCTCTCCTTTCTCATCTTTTCTTCCTGCACTGCACTCTCCTGAACACAGTCATGTGATACCAGCTTAGCGCCAATTGCTTCATTCGCAAGCGACTTAAAAAATTCTCCGCGCTCCTCAAAGCTGCTAAACTCATCAAACGAGGCGCAGGCCGGTGAGAGCACGAGGTGAAAAGTTGACTCATCTTCCTCGCAGGGATAAATCGCCGCGATCTCAAGAGCAATCTCAAACGCATCCTGAAGATGAGGTGTCTGCATGAGCAGCTGGGGCAAGGGGTTGCCTACCTGATTGGTTGGCTGATCAGTACTCGCTTGGTCTGCGGACTCATGCTGGGCTCGCTCCTGCCGCTCGTTCGCCTGCTGGTTGATTACCTGCTGAAACCGCTCCCCCGCCTCGCCGTAACAGATCACGACAATTGCTGACGCCAAACACTGTGCGATAAAATCATCAATCTCGGTGTGCTTGTCGGTGCCACCCAAGAGCAGGATGAGGTTTTTGTTCGCAAAAGCATGCACTGCCTTCAGTGCCGCTTCGGGATTGGTTGCCTTGGAATCGTTGATGAAAACGACGGTCTTATCATCACTAATTTTGCACTCGCCCACGCGCTCGATGCGATGAGCGAGCGGAGCAAACGACACCAGCGCCGCGCCAATCTGCTTGCGGGTGATCCCAAAATGGCGCCCCACAAGGGCGGCAGCCAGCGCATTGACCATGTTGTGCTCACCAGAAAGCAATAGTTCATCCTTAGCTACCAGTGGCAAGCCATCAAGGTGCAGGATGCCTGCACTGCTGTGCGCCTCAAGCGAAAGTCCAATGGTGGCAGCACTGCGATCATCAATTGCCATAAGGCGCTCATACACCGCGCGTGCCTCAATATCATCGGTGCAACAAATCGCAAGATCGTTAGCTCCTTGCTGGGCAAAGAGCTTATATTTTGCCTGCGCATACGCCTCAAAGGACTGATGCCAACTCAGGTGATCAGGCGTGATATTGAGCAGCACCGCGCAGGTGGGATGAAAGCGCTCAGTGGTCTCGAGCTGATAGCTCGAAAGCTCTGCCACTAACACATCGGGAACAAAAGCTGAGGAGCTTTGCTCATAAGTAGCGCGCATCTGGCGTAGCGCCTCGATACAGGTATCTCCAATATTGCCAACCGCACGCGCAGCAATGCCACCACTATTCAGCACATGAGTTGCAAGTGCCGTGGTCGTTGTCTTGCCGTTGGTACCGGTGATTCCCACCCAATACTCAGGATGGGCAAACTCTCGATAGGCGAATTCCGGCTCGCTCATCCAAGCCGCACAGGCAGCCTTGCCCGCCACATAGAGCCCATCATGGCATGCAATACCAGGGCTCACAATTCCTGCATCAAAGACTTGCGAGACGTCTTGATCTTGACCTCCACGATCAGCACTCATGCGCGCTAAAAACTCGTCGTTTGACCAAAGCACCACCGGGAAGATACATGAGCCGATAACGCGCGCTACCTCAGCGCTAATTGTGCGATCAGCTCGTCCCGTCACAATGGTAAGTGAGGTGATTCGACTGCCTTGCTCTGCGAGATAGCGAACAACATCGGTGCCGCTTTTTCCCAAGCCGACCACCAATACCTCGCCAAGGTTCTCAGTACAAAACATATCGTTCACCCATGCCATTAATCACGTGAGCTTAGCCACGCTCAAGCGTACACCCAAGCGCCTGTAGGTTGCGGTGTCTACCGTGCCCTCAGTGCCAAGACCCAAGGCCACGCCCTAGCTTAACTGGAAGTAAATCGCAAAGCCGAGCGCCGCACTTGCTGCCGTAATAATCCAAAAACGAATAACAACCTTTGACTCGCTCCACCCCAGCTTTTCAAAGTGGTGGTGCAGCGGGGCCATCAAAAAGACGCGTTTACGCGTGAGCTTAAAGACAACAACCTGGATGATGACCGAAAGCGCCTCGAGGATGAACAAGAGACCAACGATCAGCGAAATCACCTCTGAGTTGGTCAGCAGCGCCATCGATGCAAACGCAGCGCCGAGCGCAAGTGATCCGGTGTCGCCCATGAAGATGTCAGCAGGATGGGAGTTAAACCACAAAAAGCCAACGCAGGTGCCAGCACACGCAGCCGAAAAGATAGCAAGTGACAGCTCATCGTAGCGATACGCAATCATCGCCATCACACCCATGGCGATAAACACGGTTCCTGCCGCTAGGCCATCAAGACCATCAGTGAGGTTAACCGCGTTTGAAAATCCCGCCATGAGCAAGAACACAAAGATGAGATAGAGCCACGGAATTATCACCTGAACGCCGGCGATGGCAAAACTCGTCGACAGAATCCCCAAGTCAATCGCAAACTCGGCGCCTGGAATTTTGACAACCGGCTCAATCCCCACCACGTTCACCGCAACGAGGCAAAACACCGTGGTCAAAATGCCCTGACCAATGAGTTTAGCTGTTGGCGTCAGACCGAGTGAGCGCTCGTAAGCGACCTTTGAGATGTCATCGATAAAGCCCAAAATCCCTAAGAAGAGCGTCGTACCCAAGACCAGATAGAGATCGGGTGTCAGACGCGCAAATAGGATACACGTAAGCGTGAGCACCACGAGCATAACCACGCCACCCATGGTGGGTGTGCCCTGCTTAATGAGGTGACCGTGCGGTCCATCTGCCCTGACTTGCTGGCCAATGTGGCGATACGTCAGCACCTTGATCCAGAGTGGCATAAGCAATGCTGTCAAAGCGCCCGAGGCAAAAAGCGCCAAAAATACCTGATAGCTAGGGTAAGACGGATTTCCTATGACCATGATGACATCACTCGTACCATTCGATCCAAGCCAGCGATGTTGCTTGCCTTCACGAGCACGACATCATCTGGAGTAATTACTTCTTCAAGTTGCTCAGCCGCAAGGGCGACATTCTCAAAGGCAAAGCAGTCAAGGGGCGACATACCCGCGTCAATAGCGCTGCGCATGAGTGGGGTTGCTGGAGCGCCGATGGTAATGAACATGTCGATGACAGGACTCTCAGCAATCTGGGCACCAATCGCATCAAACAGCTTATGAGCTCGCTCTTCATCTCCAATACTGGCAAGCTCACCGAGGATAACGATGTGTCGTCCCGTTGACTGAATTGACTCAAACATGGCAAGCGATGCCTTCACCGACTCAGCGTTCGCGTTATAGGCATCATCAATGATCCTAAAACCACGGTGAGACCAAATCACACGACCACGGCCTGGCTGACTCTTGGTCTGCTCGAGCCCACGCTTGATCCCATGAGAATCAACTCCCAGGATCTCGCCGATACTTGCTGCACAAGCAGCATTATTCATGTTGTGAGCACCCATGATACCGAGCTGTACCTGCTGTGCTTCGCCACCGATAAGCATCGTGGCACTCGCCATGCCCTCGCTATTCAAAACCAAATCACGATAGGTTACCCCAGAGCCGTGAGACCCAAAGGTCAGAAGTTTTACAGGCGTACTCACCATTTCTTGAGTAGTGCGCTCCAAAAGCTCACGATAATCATCATCCGCAAAGATCACCGCAGCAGGTAAGTCAAGTCCGCCAAAGCGATCAAAGTTCTCTTGAATTAGTGCATCACCAAAACTCAAGCCCTGTTCAAGGCCGGTGATAATCTCGCTCTTAGCACGCGCAACTGCATCACGGCTGCCAAGCTCACTAATGTGGCTCGTTCCCACATAGGTCACCGCGGCGACCTGAATCAAGGCAATGGATGATAGATAGGCAATCTCACCCAGGCCACTCATGCCCATCTCAAAAACGAGCATCTCAACCTGAGGCGGGCAGTTCAGCAAATCGAGCGGCAGGCCAATATCGTTGTTATGATTTCCGCTCGTGCTCCACGTCACGTACTTTTGCGAGAGCACCGAGGCGATAAGCTCCTTGGTAGTCGTCTTGCCCGAAGAGCCCGTAACACCTACGCCGAGCGCCTTGAGGGTCTTGCGATAGGCGCGTGCGAGCTTGCCGAGGGTCTCAATGACATCATCGACCACGAGAATTGTTGCCTTATAGCGCTTGGCAACGTCGCTCATCTCATCAGTAGGCGTGCGCTCGGTGATGACCAGGCTCGCGCCATCCTTGATGGCATCGACAATAAAATCGAAGCCATCCACGCGCGCGCCACCAATGGCGATAAAGCAGTCACCCTGGGTAACCATGCGCGAATCGATAACAAAACGGGCAATCTCATCGGATGCATCAGGCTGTGGCAGGCTACCAAACGCGCGGCCATCCACCTCTGCAATCAGCGTTGTCTTGCGTCTAAACTGCTCGGGAGCCATCGTGCTCACCGGACTTTGAAACGTCGAAGGACTTGTGCTCATCTTGTTTATTCCTGCTCCGTCGGCTTGAGATTAAAGTGCTTGATGCAGACCTCATTGACCCGCTTAAAAGATGCGATATTAGGACCTGCTTGTGTCTTTTTATAGGCAACATAGACGAGGTATTTGGGGTCTTCGGTAGGGGCAAACCCAACGATCGAAACGTTGTTGGCACCCTTAACATATCCGCCAGTTTCGGGGTTTGCATACTGAGCAGTGCCGGTCTTTGCCGAAATATTGATGCCATCGATCTCAGCTCTTCTGGCAGTACCGTCGGTGACAACCCGACGCATCATCTCGGCAACCTCATGCGCGCTGCCCGAAGAAATCACACGCTCAGGCTCAGGATAGTCAACGTACTGACCGCCCTTTGAGATCAGGAAATGCGGCGTAGTCATCAGGCCCTCGTTTGCAATAACACCCACCGCCTTGACCATGTGCAGTGGTGTGACTGAGACCGCCTGACCAAATGCCATGGTGCCGAGGGTCGAACCATCCCACTGATTTATCTCACGCAAGATACCGCGCTGACCCCCAGGAAAATCGGTACCCACGGGCTCGCCGATTCCAAACTTCTTCATGTAATCGTAGTAGGTCTCGCCACCGAGCTCACGAACAACCTTGACCATGCCAACGTTAGATGAGTGTACGAGGATATCGGTCAGGCTGTAGTTCACCGAACCGCGCTTAACGGCATCGCTGACCTCGTGGTCACCAACCTTGATGTAGGTCGGCAGATCGTAATACTTTTGGGGCGTGGCTGTGCCCTGCTCAATCGCAGCGGACACACCGATTACCTTGAAGGTTGATCCAGGCTCAAAGGCATCAGAGACCAGTCCGAGCTTGAGAGAATCGGCATCCAGCGTCTCACGATTAGTAAGGTCAGCCAGCGGAGATGAGCACGCAGCAAGGATCTCGCCGGTCTTTGGGTCGGTAATCATGATGTCGCCCGCCTCAGGATTTGCCTGAGCCATCTGCTCGGTCATGATTTGCTCAATCTGTGATTGAAGATCCAGGTCGATCGAGATCACGATGTCAGTACCTGCGCGAGCCTTGTCATCTTGCTGCACACCACCGATGATCGGGATATTGCCGCGGCCGTGCTCAACCACGAGCTTGCCGTCGCTACCTCGCAAGACATCGTCGTACTGTAGCTCAAGACCGCTAATACCCTCGCCATCCTCATTGATAGCGCCAATAATCTGACCGCCTACCGAACCTGACGGATAGACACGCTTGACATCTCTAAGCTGATAAATGCCAGGAAGCTCGAGTGCTTTGACCTTTTCGGCCACATCAAGATCAACTCGCTTTTGGATGTAGACAAAGCTCTTATCAGCAACGAGGGACTTGACATAGTCTTCGACTGAACCACCGAGCACCTCAGCGAGCTTTTCTGCCGTGTCTTTGGCGTTTTCAACCTCACGAGGATTTGCATAGATGGTCTTAACGTCCACACTCTTAGCGAGCACCGTGCCATTGCGATCATAAATCGTGCCGCGCCTGCCTGTCGTTGGGATCGTGCTCGTGCGCTGCGAGATCGCTGCCTCGCTGTATTCTGCGTGCTTGACGATTTGCAGCCAGAACAAACGACCGCAAATAATAATGATGATGACGATAAAAATAAGATATAAGAGCCTTTCAGCGGGTGAAAGACTCTTACCTGAGAGTGAAAATTGACTGAGCGAATCAGCGGTTTTTTTGCGCGTTGACGGCTTTTGTCCGCTTATATTTTGACGACTCATAGATCCTCTTAACGGCACCGCCTGATTATTGATTCATGGCAACCGTTTGAGCGCCAGCAGCACCTGCATCCCGTGTGCTTTGCTGAGCCGGCACACCCTGCTGAGCCTGCTGGGCAGCACCCTCGGCATTAACCGCCAAAAGTTCGGGGTTTCCTTTTTTGTTCTGCGCAACCACGGCGCTCGAGCTCACATCGAGCTCAGCAACGCTCGTTGGAGCAACCATACCAAGGGCTCCTGTTGCCACATTTTGAATGCGAGAGGGGCTGGCATACACCGAATACTGCACCTCAAGGCCATCGGCCTTGACCTGTTCTTGAGCAATCTGAGCCTTAAGATCATTATTGCTCATCATGACGCTGATAGCTCCTGCAGAAAGTCCCACTCTCAGCAGAGCTACCAAGCAAAGCGCAAGCGCAACGGCAACACTGATCTTAGCAGCGCGCAGCAAACCAGGCGCACACTGAGCGAGCGTTGCCTCAAGATTTGCTGGCTTTCCGCCGATTACCGTAAAGAAAGGACGAGCAGAGCGTGTACGCTCAACACGACGAGGCTTGCGAGCAACCGCTTCACCTACATGGGTGTATGCATCGTAGTCATATGCTCGAGCTGCACTTGACACGTCTTACCTTCCTTTCTTATCAACGTAGTCGTTCTTTTGCGCAACACGCAGCTTGGCGCTTCTTGCCCGTGGATTGACTGCAATCTCTCCTGCCTGCGGCAGGATAGGCTTTTTGGTAACGAGTTGTAACACCGGCTGCTTGGCATCGATAATGTCGATGAGCTGATCCTCAGTCAGTGCAAGACCTGCGGGAATGTCTTGTGCCTGCACTCCAAGAGAAGCTGCATGCTCAGCAAATACGCGCTTGACGATGCGATCTTCGATCGAGTGATAGGTGATCACTGCAATGCGACCACCAGGAACAAGCCAACGACAAGCCGCATCAAGCCCTCGCTTCAAAACGCCAAACTCATCATTCACTTCGATTCTGAGTGCCTGAAACGTCTTGCGAGCAGGATGCTTTGCCTTTTGCCGCGCTTTGGCGGGAATGGCTCGCTTGATAATGTCAACGAGTTCGAGTGTCGTCTCGATGAAGCGTTTTTCACGCTCTTCGACAATAAGACGAGCGATCCTTTTCCCGAAGGTCTCATCAGCATGCGTGAGTAAAATCCGAGCCAGGTCTGCTTCGGTATAAGTGTTAATGACCTGAGCTGCAGTTAAGATTTGTTTACTCGGATCCATACGCATGTCTAAGGGGGCGTCTTCCTTGTACGAAAAGCCCCGCTCGGGAAAATCAAGCTGCGGTGAACTTACGCCGAGATCAAACAAAATTGCATCAATACCAGGAACTTCTGCCTGTTGAAGCAAGATATCAAGGCTGCCAAAGTTTCCTTTGAGCGTCAGATATGGTGTATTTACAGCCTGTGATGACAAACGTTGATTTGCAGCAGCAAGGGCCGAGTCGTCCTGATCGATACCGATCAGGAGCCCCTCACCGTGCAGTCGGCGCAAGATCTCGATGCTGTGGCCTGCACCTCCTAAGGTGCAATCAACGACCACTTCGCCCGGCATTACGTCGAGCGCGTCGATGGATTCCTGCAATAAAACGGGATCGTGCCGGTATTCAGCTCTCAAGGTGCCATCCTGTGCCTGCGTCACAGTCAATCGCTCTACTCGCTCTCGAAGTAGCCACCAAAGCTTGGTGAAGATGCCTCGTGAGCGCCCCAAGCCTTACTGTCCCAGATCTCAAAGTGATCAAAGCTACCAACGATGTTGACTTCCTTGCTGATGCCTGCCTTTTCGCGAAGCTGCGCTGGTAGATTGATGCGACCAGCGCTATCCAGCTCAACAGGATAGGCATCCTTAGTTGCATCGCGCATCAGCTTGGCATCGCGAGCACTGCGAGGGTTATATCCCCCATCACGCTGCGCAAACAGGCTCATGACCCACTCTTGATACTTCTCGGGAGTAAAAACGAGCAGCGCCTGCTCAGGACCTGCAGTCACAAAGAGCTGAGTGGCAAGGTTTTTGCGAAACAGAGCAGGCAGAGAAACACGACCTTTGCTGTCTACGTTGTGCTGGTATGTTC
Source organism: Actinomycetes bacterium (assembly GCA_023419515.1). Taxonomy (GTDB): domain Bacteria; phylum Actinomycetota; class Coriobacteriia; order Coriobacteriales; family JAEZXW01; genus JAEZXW01. The sequence goes on along the minus strand of JAEZXW010000003.1, from coordinate 5,203 downwards.
CGACAAAGATCTGATTCATCTGAATGCTCACCTCGCTTTCCTCATCAATCGGCTTGTGATACACCAGTCCTGTCTTGGGCTGCTATGCCAGATTACCCCATCATATCCCACTCTGCAACACTTTGATACACATTTATGGGACAACGTGATACCACGCTACACCTGCTGAAACGTGCAAAATAAAACAGATGTACGTAAAGGAGAAAATATAGTGTTGCAGGAAATTCAGAGACACAAAAACTGGATGCGCAGATACGATACGCATGAAATTAGTTTGAGAAAAAATTTTATGTTACTAAATAAAAAGTGTGGCGGACTGGTGGATGAACGCTCGCCCTATTTTGCACGTGGATGCGCCATGAGGTACTCGGCCCTAATGTGCTCACGATCGACATGGGTATAGATCTGCGTGGTCGAAATATCGGCGTGTCCTAAGACCTCCTGCAAGATTCTGAGGTCGATTCCACCAGATAATAAATGGGTAGCAAACGAATGGCGCAGGGTGTGTGGATGCAGACCCTGGATATGAGCGCGTTCACCGTAAGATCTCACGAGGTCATAGACGGTTTGGCGTGAAATACGCTTACCGCGCTGGTTGAGAAAAACGGCGCTGCCATCGAGTGACGCATAGCCACCCTGCTTGGTGTGAAGCTCACTTCTTCCCCGCGTAAGATACGCCTCAAGTGCCTGAAAGCTCGTGCCCGTGAGCGGGACGAGGCGCTCCTTGCTTCCCTTGCCAATAACACGCACAAGCTCGTGCTCAAACGAAACATCAGCAAGGTTTAGGCCGACCACCTCGCTTGCTCGCAGGCCACAGCCATACATCACCTCGAGCACTGCCTTATCACGAAGGCCAACGGGACCTGCCGCAAAGGGCTGGTCGAGCAAAGCACACGCCTCGTCAATCGAAATCACATCGGGCAGGTGTTGAGGCTTTTTTGGCAGGGTGATATCAACACCGACGTTATGCTCAACAATGCGCTCACGCAGTAAAAACTTGTGAAATCCGCGGATTGCAGAAATAATGCGACCCACGGTTGAGCTGGCTTTACCAGCATCAACGAGGGTCGCAAGATACGCTTGAATGTGTTGGGCAGTGATCTCATCGGGCGTTTTATCGTCGAGAAATGTTAGGTAAGCTGTCAGGTCACGTTGATAGGCATCGATGGTGTTGTCCGAATATCCCCGCTCAATGCGTAGATACACGAGATATTGCTCGAGACTTTTTTGCAGCTGGCGTGCCATATCGCATCCGCTCACACGATCACGAGTGCCCGACCTTGTGGCTAGCAAATTGCTGAGCGCAATAAGGAACAATCAGCTGTCCTGATGCCTAGCGCACAATCACTCGACTTTGAATATCCATCAGTTCTTTTTGATCGGGTGTGCTCACGATACCACCAAATGGCATCTGCGCAACGAGTTCCCACTCGCTGGGCAGATCGAGGAGCTTTTTGACCTGATCGTCGATGACAGGATTGTAGTGCTGCAGTGAAGCACCAATGCCCCTATCTGACAGCGCAGTCCATATACTAAGCTGCAACATAGCATTTGCCTGCAAAGCCCAACCATGGAAGCGATCAGCATAGCTAGGGAATTGCTCTTCAAGCCCATGCACTGTTGTGGTATCGACAAAGTAGAGTAGCGTGCCAGCGCCCGCGGCAAAGCTATCAAACTTTGCACGCTCGACCTTGCCACCAAACACCTCGTAGGCAGCATCCCAAAGCTTACGATGCTCATCGGTGCCAACAAGAACAACGCGTGATGCCTGCGAATTAAAGGCATCAGGAACAAGCGCGGTTACCTCGTTAACCAGCGCGTGCAGCTCATCCCACGACATGGATACTTCATCGTTGATCGCATAGATTGACCTGCGATTTTTAAGGGATTCAACGATCGACATACATATCCTTTCTCTCACTTTTGCAAACAAACTATTGAATAGGCATGCTGCTGAAGTTAAAGACGCACACCGCTAACATCATGAGATGTCTGATCTATACCGATCTATGCTGTTGTTTAGTCTTGAGCACAATCGTCAGAACGCTTGCGCACAAAGGGTTCATATTCTGTTGGGACTTCATGCAGGATCGTTCATAAACGCACGTGCATAGCACTGCATGATGGGATTTGAGCGCTATACTCTTAAAACCATGGACGGCTTTCAATTGCGGGAAAAACTAAACGTTCGCGTGCTATTGCGCCATCGCATTACTCACACCATGACGAGCAATGTGTATGATGTTGTGCCTCACATTGCGCGGCCAGATACCTGGCTGACTGCACTTCGCTGCCTCATCTCGTTTTTGATTCCACTGTTTTTTGGGGCGGCGCTCGGCCATTTTGAAAACGCCTTTAGCATCGCGCTTGCCTCGGGCATGGTGGCACTTGCCGATCCACGTGGCTCCATCCAGCGTCGCGGCGTTACCCTCTTTGCCTCGATCTTTGGCGGTACCCTCTCACTCATGGTAGGAACCTTAGCTGCAAGCTCACTCGAGCTTACCCTGCTCTTTGCCTGTCTTGCTGCCTTTGGCTTTGGACTGATGTGTGAGTTTGGTACCGCGGGATTACGCTGTACCTTCTTTGTAACCTCAACCTACCTCATGGGTGCCGCTGGCGGCATCTCGGGTTCTGCCTTAAAACCCCTCGACATCCTGCTCGGTGGGCTCTTACCACTCATCCTTGCCTTCGTCTTTTTTTCGCGCGGGTTTTGGCAACGCAAGCATTTCTCAACCCGCGTCTTTGACTTTCGCAAGCATTTCCTTGCCCACCTGATGATGAAGACACCGATCGGTCGCCATGCCTATCGCACGCTTGCTGCTGTGGGCCTTGCGATCTGCATCGGAGGGCTTTTGGGTCACATGCAAACAACCTGGGCGACTATGTCGGTCATGGCATTGCTCTTTCCCGCCTCTCCACTCGTGTATAAGCGAGGAATCCGCTACATCCTCTCGACCATCTTTGCTGTGCTCGTTTCATTTGCGGTGATTACACTCGTACACAACATCGTAATCCAGGCAATTGTGGTTGCCTTTGGGATCTTTGCCACCGCCGCGGCGCGATCATCAAACTACGCGGCGTATTCCTTCATGAACGCACTCTTTTACATTCTCGTAACGATGCTCGTGACCGGAGTGGGCGGACCTGGGCTTTTGATCGACCGTCTCTATGGCGTTTGCATTGGCATTTTGGTCGCGATGGCAATTGCGGCGCTTACTCTGCCAGCCCGCGAGCGCTTGGGGCTTTTGGCCTCGATGGGTTTGCCGCTGCCCCTGAATGAACACATCGATGATCCCTATCTGGCACGCATCCGTTTTGAGCAGGTTATTGCTCGCATGACTGGGTCAGAATCGATTGAAGTGCAGATGGAGAAAAACAAGCAGCGGTTTGAGCAGATTATTACTGAGCGGAGTCGGACGCTTTTGCGCGAACATCGACCGCAGCGCAAGCAGCAGCCTGTACGCAAGCAAAAAACAGCTGATCCTGAGTGATGTCTCGACCCATAGTCGTGAGTTTGATCCCCGCTTGATCGAGCAAATCAATCGCCTTACCACAATAAGAGAGCACTTCTGTCTGAATAATGTGCTGAGCATGATGTGTGGGCTCAAGGGCAAGATCAAACGCAGCTGCAACCTGCGGTGATGTTTTTGGCAACGGCACGATCGCCTCTCCGAGCGCAAGGCGCAGAGCGGTTTTTGTATGATGGCTGATACCCTGATGGCGCTCGCGCTCATCTGCCTGACTGGCTCGCACACACACGATAGGAGTGCCCCCCATCGAATACGCCGCATTTAAGGCTTCTGCCTGCGCAATCCCCCCTGAAGCATACGGGTGCTCTGCCCCAATGACCCCCGGACCGATGCTCGTGACGATATAGTCTGCCTGTACGATATGACGAGCGGTGAGCAGCCCTGAGTGAAGGGTCAAAGCTTCATACTGACCACCAAATGCCTGACCAGCCGTGATAGTGACGTCAAGAAGTTCTGCGTTGATCAACCGGTCAATGGCCTTGGAGAAGCCTAGTGCTAAGGCGGCTTCATCGGTCATTACATAGGCTACTCGTGCCGTACGATCAAGCGCTTTAAGCGCAGCGATTACACCAATGGCTTGCGAGTGAAGCGAGCAGCAGATGACAGGGACACCCTCGATTGACGTTTTGTTGCGCAAGATCTTTGCCGTCTCACTTCCAGGCTCTTCAACACATGAAACGACTTGCTGGACAGGGGTGTAGCGAAGTTTCATGAGGTGCCTGTGTGGTACAAACTGCAGTGCAGCACAGGGTACCTCGTCTCCCTCATCGCTCGACGATCTGAGCGATCCAGATTCAGGTGACCTGTCCTCTTCCACTCGATCCCCAGCCTCGCGGGCAACCACAAAGTCATATCCGCCCGTCCCCAGCTTAAGTGCCGTGGCCCGGCAATTGAGAAGCACGCGCTCCCCTGGTGCGCAGGTGCCAGTGAGTACCTCAAAGCAAAGCGCGCGACGCTCCTTACCAAAAGCATCACGCGCGATCATAACCTGAACATTGGCGGTAAAACGGTCGCATGAGACAACCGTTGCCCAGAGTAGCTGAGACATAGAGAACTTTCCTTTGGATAAGACTATCCTTTGGCAACGACGTTGATGATCTCAGTCACCCAACGCGCTGCCCCCTCGAGATCCTCGATCGTAATGAACTCATCTACCGTGTGGAAGTTTTGCATACCGGTACCAAGCACAAACGGCCTAAAGCCTTTATCGGCCAAAACATTGGCATCACTGCCACCACCGCTCACTGAACAATAGGGCGTCAATCCAGCCTGTACGGCAGCCTCTTTGAGGAGGGCTACTTCGGGACTGTCTTCATCAAAAAGATAGCCCGCATATTCGTAGCTCCAAGCAAGCTCAACGCTACCACCTACCTCGTGAGCCGCGCGCTCAAACACACGCGTAATCTCATCACGGATCTCTTGGGCACGCTCGCGAATCAAAGAACGACACTCAACGTCGACGACGCACTGAGCTGGCACCACATTACCACCCGTACCACCGCTGATGATACCGGCGTTTGCCGTCGTACGCTCATCGAGCCTGCCGTGTGGCATATCGCAGATAGCACGCGCCGCCATGCGGATCGCTGAATTACCATCCTCTGGGTTGGCGCCAGCATGAGCTGCAACACCGTGGAAGATCGCCTGAGCTGTGTGCTGAAAGGGAGCGCCCA
>JAEZXW010000086.1 GCA_023419515.1 Actinomycetes bacterium | reverse complement strand
GCCCTGATCAAACCCCTTTACATAGACAGGAGCGCCGAGGCCAGAGGTGTTAAAGTGCACGGGCGCTTTGCCGCTAAAGGTGTATTTCACGTTTGTGCCAGGGATAAAACCAAACTTCTGACCTTGCTTAGTTCCGGTTGTGGCCTCAAACACGGTGGGATACGAGCTATCAAACACAATCTTTTCGATGGCACCTGTATTGACGGAATAACTAGTGAAAAGCTGCGGGTCATCAGTCGTTGCCCTGACCGTCAGTTGTGCTTGATCTTGAACTTCGAGCTTATTAAAGCTGCCAAAGATTCCCATCGGCGAATAGGCGCCACGCCAGTCTTCATCTGACAGCTGATCGAGATCCATGTCAGCGACGTGGTGCTCGGCAAGGATGTTGATCTTGCCAGACTTAAACACAAGTCCCGGCAGGGGCGTGCCTTGCGCATGCGTGATCGAAAGACCGATCGGCGCACCAAACTGCGTGCCGTCCTTCCAGCTGGTTGCCTCAAGGTTCAAGATGGCATCGGTGCCGTCGCCCTCAAAGATTAAGTCCTGAATGCCGGAATAATTGATGGGAGTTGCCGGATAGCCGCCGCGGTTAGCAAAGATGGTGTTGGTGCCCTTAAACTTGATGGTCAAAGGGCCGGCGCTGTCGTCCGATCTCAGATAAAAGCCCCAAAATTCACCGGTCGTATCCTTCACGACGGCGTTTTCAAGGGTGAGGGTGTTGGTGGCGCTGTTCCACTCCCAGGTGCCACCCAAAGGAAAACTTCCCTTGGCATCCTCATACTTATCGGCAGAAACCTCAACGCGGTTTTTCGCAGGGTCAAAGGCCGCTGGGCTAGCGAGCGCACTCTGCGGATAGAGGCTTGCGCACATCATTGTGAACAAGCAGGCGCAGAGCAAGCGAATAGCAAGCATCATCGGGTTGCTACGTTTCATCTCCATCTCCTTTTATGTCTTGCTCATTTAAGCGCGGCACCTCAAACATAAGGTCGATGTGCGCCACGCATAATTTTTGCATCCAGTCATTCTAATAAATATGGGGCTGATTGTGAGGTGATTGCGGGCAATTTGTTGGTCTTTTTGGTGTGCGTTAGTCTTCTCGATTATGATACGAGGAGTTTTGTAACGATTCTGAATCTTAGGAGCGCCAGCGTGCGTTGCTGACAGAAGGGAAAACCATGGGATTGTCGATTGGTATTGTTGGCCTGCCAAACGTGGGTAAATCAACGCTGTTTACGGCGTTGACCAAGCGAGTTGGACTTGCCGCAAATTACCCTTTTGCAACCATCGACCCGAATGTCGGCATCGTTGATGTACCTGATGAGCGTCTCAAGGAGCTTGCGCGCATCGTCAACCCAGAAAAGATTCTTCCCGCCACGGTCGAGTTTATCGACATCGCTGGCTTGGTGAAGGGTGCAAATAAGGGTGAAGGTCGCGGCAACCAGTTCTTAGCAAACATTCGCGAGTGCGACGCCATTTGCGAGGTCGTGCGTTATTTTAGTGATCCTGAGGTTGTCCATGTTGATGGTCGCGTTGACCCTGAGTCAGACGCCGAGACCATCGGTATGGAATTGATTCTTGCCGACCTACAAACCATCGAGAAAGCCCGCCCCAAGGTCGAGAAAGAGGCAAAGCGCGGCGATAAAGATGCAGCCGCAAAGCTCGCGATGATTGATCGCTTGATGGAGTGGTTCAACGAGGGTCGTCCTGCCCGCGAGCTTGAGATGTCCGATGAGGAGCGCGCTTCGATCCGTGATTTGTTCTTGATTACCATGAAGCCTCTCATCGTGATTGCTAACGTTGATGAGGATAAACTCACCGACCAGTATGAGCCGATCGATGGGGTGACACCGATTCCAGTCTGCGCTCAGGTCGAGGCTGAGCTGGCTGAGCTCGATGATGAGGAGGCAGCTGAGTACCTTAAGGAGCTTGGTATCGCTGAGAGCGGTTTGTCGACCGTGATCAAGGCGGCATATCGTATCCTCGGACTGCAAAGCTACTTCACAGCTGGCCAGGTGGAAGTGCGCGCGTGGACAATCCCTATCGGCGCTAAGGCACCTCAGGCAGCAGGAGCTATTCACTCAGATTTTGAACGCGGTTTTATTAAGGCAGAAACTATCTCGTATCAGGATTATGTTGAGCTGGGTGGCGAGGCTGGTGCAAAGGCGCAAGGTAAGCTCAGGATGGAAGGCAAGGATTACGTCGTACAAGACGGCGATGTAATGCACTTTCGCTTCAACGTGTAAAGCTCAAAGTGCGTGGCTCGAGGGCACCGTATCGTTCCGCGAATCCCACCGTCCGAGGTGTGCTGCATCGCATCCCACCGATGGATGTGCACAATTCCTCGGCGAGAGGAACCTTAATCAGCTCGTGCATCCCTAGTATGCAATATTTTGCATAAAACATGCTTTTTATTGAACATGAGCTTTATTCCTCTATCGAAAATCAAAGGTTGCGTAATAACCCTACCCAAACCTGTTGCTGGGCGCTAGAATGCTCGGCGGTAACAGGTTTTTAGTGCCGCATGCGTGCGGCACTTCTAGTGTTAGAAGGAAGGCGTATGAGTACTTCTTCTCAGGCAAGTGCAAAAACGCTTGAGTCGCCCCGTGCGAGGCTGTTCGAGCGCAAGATTTCTGTGCTTGCTGGTGCTGGCATGTTTATCGACGGTTTTGACGTTTCGGTCATCGCTGTTGCACTGCCAGGCCTCAAGGCTGCTTGGGACATCCAGAGCGGATGGATCTCAGGTTTGGTGGCATCGTCGGTCGTTCTCGGTATGTTCTTTGGAATGATGTTCGGCGGCATGCTGGTCGATAAGTTCGGCCGTCGCAAGATGTACATGTTCGACCTCATCGGCTTTGTCGTCTTTGCACTGCTCGCCGCATTTACCCAAAACGTGTGGCAGCTCATTTTTACACGTTTTGCGCTCGGTTTGTTCATCGGCGCCGATTACCCCATCAGCTCCTCGATGACAGCCGAGTTTACCTCGCCCAAGCGTCGCGGTCGTATGATCATCTTCATGTCGCTGCTCTGGCAGACGGGTGCGCTGGTCGCATATCTCAGTGGTATCTTCTTGCTGCCACTGGGTGAGCACGCATGGCGCTGGATGCTGGGTCTGGGTGCACTTTTGGCGCTCATTGTTATCGTGCTGCGCCACAGTGCTCCTGAGTCACCTCGCTGGCTTCGTTCGCAGGGTCGCTTTGATGAGGCAAATGCGATCGAGGAAGAGGTTGAGCGCGACTTCGATCTTAAGATCACTGAGTTCAACGTTGAAAAGACCGGTGATAATGCTCCGCAAAAGGCTTCCTGGCTCGAGCTTTTCTCGCCAAAGATGCTGCGTGCCACCGTCTTTTGCTCGCTTTTCTGGTTTGCTTTTGCTGTTTCGTTCTACGGCATCCAGATGTACACCCCAACCATTCTCGCTCCATACACCCAAGGCCGTCCTGAGCTTGCCTTCTTTGGTGCTGCCGTGATTGCATTTATGGGTGTTGTTGGCGCTGGTATCGGTATGATAACGGTCGAGCGCTTTGGCCGCCGTAAGCAGATCATTAGCTGTCTGGTTGGTATGGTTATTGCGCTGGTGATTTTGTCGGTGTGGCAGCAGCCAACCCTTATCCCGTTGACCATCCTCTTGACGATCACCATCTTGCTTGCAAATCTCGGACCTGGCGTTTTGAACATGGTGTATCCAAACGAGATGTTCCCAACTCGTCTTCGCGGATCGGGCGTTGGTTTTGCCGGTTCGGTCAGCCGTATCGGTTCTATCTTGGGCGTGTTGGTCTTCCCGGTTCTCGTGCAACAGCTAGGCATGAGCAACGCAACCTGGATGTTTGCTGGCGTTGCGTTGATCGGTTTGATCGCCTCGTACTTCTTGGCTCCTGAGACTCAGGGTCGCAGCCTCGAAGAGCTCGAAGAGCTCGCTAACAATGGCTGGCGTGATCGTCAGGGCAAGCGCGTGTACTACGGCTCAATTGAGGGCAAGTAAGCGCATTAGCTTTCGTACGAACTACGTGCAGACCATGCAATAAGCGCGTCCAAACTGCGTCAAAAATAAGTGAGTGCATCGCTTATTTACACCGCTTTAGCCTTATAAAGCTTTATAATTGCCTTGCATGTCGAGTGTGACGTGCAAGGCAATTTTTATGCCGCCAGTAAAGGAGCAGTCATGCAGGATTTTTTTAGCGTTACCGCAACCGAGCACTGGAATGATCCAACTGGTCAGCTCCATGCGTACCTGGTGCCGAGTGAAGACTTTAGGATCTGGTGTGACCCGCTCTTGAGGGCTGCAGCAACCGTCGATTTTTTGGCACCTCAGTCACGCGAAGCCCTGCATGCTACCGTCCATCGATTCAAACCAATGGGAAGTGAGATCACTCAAGCTACTTGGGATGCCCTTGAGGAAGCGAGCAAAACTCATCTTGCTGACTTAGCGCCGCTCGAGGTCAAGCTGAGCCCGCCAACTGCTATGCACGATGCCGTCGTCTTCTTTGGTGAGCTTGAAGGTTGGGACGAGCTTATCGCTGCGGTGCGAGCGGCTGCGCATGAAGTCCTCGATGATGCGCTCCATTACAATCCGCCGTTTGGCCCACACATGACGCTTGCTTACGGCGTAGCTGAGGGTGACGATGCCCTTATCGAGCAGGCGTTGAGCGAGGCTTTTGCCGATCAGATCATCGCCGCTCCCGTCCCTGAGTTTTTCACCGAGCTGCACTGGTGCCTCGTGCATCAGGATCGCGCCAAGGGTGTCTATACCTTTGATACGGTGATGACCGTGCCATTTGGTCGCGCGTAGGCTGCTTCGGAGTTTTGCGTGACATGAGTACCTTTGCACGGCTCTCATTACTCTCATCAAGAAAATCGTTCTACACTTCGCCTCACTATTACGCAGCGGTTGTTTTTATTGCCGGCGCGTGCTACGGCGCTCAGGCAAGTATGGTCAAGCTTGCTTATCATGCAGGCTTTACCTTTGGTGAGATCACGTTTTCTCAGGTCTTTTTTGGCTTGGTGTTCTTTTGCATGATCGCACTGCTGCAGCTGGGGGTCGAAAAAATCCAAAAGCGTCTGGCGCCTCAATCTCGGCGCGTGCTCAATACCCTCGACCCTCAAGAAAAAAAGCTCGTTTCGCCATCGTTGACGCCTAAAGGCGTGGCAAAGCTCATTGCGTCAGGCGTGGTGACCTGCTGTACTGCACTCTTTTATTATAAGGCGCTCGAAACTATTCCTGCTTCTATTGGCATCACGCTGCTCTTTCAGTTCACATGGATTGGCGTGGTGCTCGATATCATCTTGCGTCGCAAGTTCCCCAAGCCCACCGTGATCGCGGCGGTGATCGTCATTTTTGCCGGAACACTGGCGGCAAGCGGCGTGTTTTCTGCTTCGGTTGAGTCCCTCGATCCGCTCGGCGTGGTCTTTGGTCTGATATCGGCGGTTTGCTGCGCTGGCTTTATGCATCTGTCAGGCACGGTTGAGACACACATCCCTGCTAACAAGCGCAGTATCTTTATTTCGCTCGGCGCGTGTTTGACAGCAATTTGGTTTTGCCCCGACTACTTTGTGAGCGGGGCGCTGGGGCAGGGCCTGTGGTTTTATGGGCTCATGTTGAGCGGCATTGGCTTTGTGATCCCGATCTTTTTGTTTGCCTACGCAACGCCGCAGCTCACCACGGGTATTTCGACCATCATGGCCTCAAGTGAGCTTCCGGTTTCGGTGCTCTGCTCGGTGATCATCTTGCATGAATGGGTCGATCCGCTCCAGATCTTTGGCATCGCGCTCATCCTCGGCGGTGTAGCTCTTTCGCAGCTCAGACGTTGAACGATTAAATGTCCGAGCCGAGTGGTAGACTCAAAAATCTAGTTGATTCATAACGCGTGACGGCGGCGGTTGCAGATGCTCGCTCGCTGCTCTGAGCTGCTCGTCACTTGCTGATGGGAGAAACGGCATGGCAGCCAAGAATGGTTTGGTTTCTCATTTGTTTTGCTTAGCCACCGCAGGCGCTCTGTTCGCTGGTTCGCTGATGTTCGCAATGCCGCAGCAAGCTCAGGCTGCAGGATCCGCATCGGGCGATGGGTTTGCGACTTTCAGTGCGGCGGATGACGCACCTGCTTCAGTTCCAGCTGACGGCGTTGTCGATGGTGTTGCCGGTGGCGAGGGCGCCGCAAGCTCAGTCTCGCTCGATGCTTCTGGTGAGGGCGCCAATGGCACGGTGGCCACCGATGCTTCTGCCTCGGTACAGCTTTCTGCTCACACCGCTCAGCCGCTTGCGACCCCGCAGGCTCATCCTCAAAACGGCTGGTTTTACAGTGATGCAAATCAGGCGTGGTATTACTATAGCAATGGTGTGATGCATCGTGGATGGCTGGCGCTCGATGACACTTGGTATTACCTCGATGCAAACGGCAAGATGGTCACAGGTGTCCACACTGTGCCAGGTGACGCGGCGTATTTCTTCAATTCATCAGGCAAGATGCAGACGGGCTGGACGCGTGACGCATCGACCAACCGCTGGTATTACGCTTTCTCATCAGGTCGTTTGGCAACGGGCTGGTATTCTGATGACGCCTATTGGTATTACCTTGATGCTCAGAAATATCACATGGTTGTAGGCCTCAACACCATTAACGGCAAGACCTATCTCATGGATGCTCACGGTGCGACCTACCAAGATAAGTGGGTTTCTCAAGGGAATACTTGGTATTTTGCTACCGAATCGGGCGCACTTGCTCAGGGGTGGCTCGATCATAATGGCTATTGGTTTTACCTTGACCCAGCAAGCTTTACACTCAAAACCGGTGAGTATTTCGTTAATGGTTCGCGCTATCTTGCCGATAATAACGGCGCGCTTTACACCAATAAGTGGGCTCAGTCTAATCGTGGTTGGCACTACGCTTTGGCTTCTGGCCGTTTGACCACGGGTTGGATGGAAAAAGACGGCGCTTGGTATTACTTCGATAGCACCGCCCTTGGCAAAACCGGTTTGCAGAAAATCAATGACAAGTGGTATTACTTTGACCCTGCCAGCTACAAAATGGCTGCGAGTTCTTTTGTGACCTGGACCGATGGTTCACAGCAGTGGGCAGATGAAAACGGCGTGATCGGCGCTCCCATCACGCTAAAGCTCACGGTGGATTTTAGGCTCATTAACGATGATGATACGCCAGCCACCCGCGGTTGGCAGCGTATCATGGATCGCTGGTATTACGTCAAGGATGGCGCGGGTAATGTTGCTCGTGGCGGCTGGGATAAGATCAACGGCATCTGGTATCACTTCCAAGCCAACGGTGTGATGACGACCGGCTGGATCGACGAGGGAGGCGCGCGTTACTACCTCAAGTCATCTGGTGCGATGGCAACCGGCTGGGTCATGATCGATGGGCAGTATCATTACTTTGAGAAGTCGGGCGCGAGGGTTGGTACCGATGATCGCTTTAGCGTAAATGCTGGTCACAGTGTCTATGTCCCCGGCGCAATCGACATGCTGAACGAAGCAAAAGAGGTTCATAATGCTGCGTATCAGCTCACCGATGCGCTTAAGCGTCGTGGCAAGGTGGCCGAAACCGCTCCAAACGTTGGACGCACCCAGGTAGCCTATCTGCGCGAGGAATACAGTCACACGAGCGAGGTAGGTGCGAGTATTGCGGTGTCGCTTCATATGAACGCCAGTACCAATAGAAGTGCTGGCGGTGTTGAGGTCTTGTATCGCAATGCAGACAGCAAGCGACTTGCCGCTCGGGTATCGGCAGCGCTCGCTGCTAAGCTTGGCCTTCCAGACCGTGGAGCAAAGTATCGCCCAGACCTTTCCTTCCTCAAGAACTCTTCCGCCCGACAGACTATCCTCGTTGAGCTTTGTTTTGTAACAAACAGCAACGATGTTCAGGCGTGGAAGAGTCTGGGATCAGCCAAGGCGATGGAAAATATTGCCGCGACGATCACCAATACACCTGAACTTGAGGTGGGTTGGATCAAGAGCGGCAATCGTTGGTGGTATCGCAACACCGATGGCAGCTATCCTGCCGGCCGTACGCAGGTGATTGATGGCACGGCATACCGATTTGACTCAGAAGGCTGGTGGATTCCCTAAGAATAGAGATTCATCAGCCAAAGAAAGTGATAGACATGAAGTACAAGACGTATGCGATGCAAAAAAGATCACGGACACTCGCTGGTAGCGTCTTATGTCTGGCGGTATGCACAGCGCTGGTGGTGAGTAGTATTGCGGCACCAGTGTGGACGTCACACACTGGCTTGATGCAGGCACAAGCGTTTGCTGAGCCTTCTGCTGCATCATCTTCGGTGCGAGGGCTACCTTCTGATCCCCGTGCTTATTTGGCGACACACAAAGATCGCTTTGAAGCGCAGGGTCATAACCTCAAGCTGGTCACCGTGCTCAAGTCGGACAACGCGAGCACGCTGGCGCAGGTGCGCACGCAGCTCGAGGCAGCTGGACTTTTGGTTACCGATGACCTTGTCGACGTGCTGCCGATTTTCTTGGTGCAAGGTTCATATGCACAAATGCAGGCGGCATTGCAGTCTGATGAGCTTGTATCATCTATGCTGCTGCTCGAAGAAAACGCCACCTATACGTTGGCACCCTCATCAGTAAGTGAGTCTCAGGCAGATACGCCCAAGAGCCGCAAGAAGCGCGATCTGTTTTCTAACCAGCTCATTAATCTCGGTCCAAATGCAGGTCTTGGTCGTGGTAAGCTCATCGCGGTGATTGACTCAGGCATCGATGGCAGGAGTCCTGCGCTTCAACAGGTAAGTGATCCGCAGTCGGCGTTTTATCGCTCGGCACGAGATATGCGAACACTGACGAGCAGGGCAGGTGTTTCTCCTGGTCGTTGGCTCAATAGCAAAATTCCGTTTGTCTATAACTACAGCAACAACTCAACTTCAGTCGAAGGTGGCCATTTACATGGCACTCATGTTTCCGGCATTATCGCTGGTAATCCACCGCATTACAGTACACAGCGTCTTGCACAAGGTGTTTTGCCCGAAGCTCAGATTGCCATGCTGCGCGTCTTTGACAGCCGGGGTAACGCTGATGTCTACGTGTACCTGCGCGCTATTGCCGATGCAACGCGCATGGGAGCAAACGCCATTAACATGAGTATTGGCCAAGCCGCAGCAAGTGCCTCATCGGTGCCTGCAGCGGTGAACTATGCGCTCAGAAATGCAGTCAACCGCGGTATCGTGGTTTCGATTGCTGCGGGTAACTCAGGAGCACTTGGTGGTGGTTCATCGGTCGCGGCTAGTACGCCTGATTATGGCACCCTCGCATCGCCGAGCATCGCGCCATTGGGCTTGAGTGTCGCTTCGATCAACAACAAGGCAAAAGTCTCCTTCTTGATCGATGTCAATGGTCAGCGCTTTAGTTATGACAAGATTTACAATGAAATAAATCTGCCTCACGACGGATTTTTTGATGCAGGCAATCTTGATGTGGTGTACGTTGGCCTTGGCCGAGAGGAAGATTACGCCGATAAAGACGCAGCGGGTAAGGTCGTACTTGCCGATCGCGGCATCATTACCTTTGAAGAAAAGGCTCGCTGTGCAGCAAATCACGGCGCCACTGCGCTGATCATCGGAAACACGTTTGGTTCTGCTTCTGTTGGCCTGCAGATGGGGAATGCGACCCTGCCAACACTGCTCGTTGATTACAGCGCAGCCCGAGCCCTTGAGCACGCTCAGGTCGTGAGCTTCCCGCTTGAACAAGCGGTATCGTATCCGGTTGCTCCTGAGAGCATGAGCGCTTTTTCATCATGGTCAACGACACAAAACGGCGAGACTCTCAAGCCGGAGATCACAGCTCCCGGCGGCAGCGTCTATTCGACGTATCCAAATGGGGAATTTGCTTCTGAGTCGGGAACCTCGATGGCATCTCCGCATGTCGCTGCTGCATCAACGCTCGTCTTTGATCGCGCCAAAGATCTGCTCAACCAAGCATATCGGTCTGGTAGGCTCGCGAGTGCACCAAGCAAAAAGAGCATCGGAGAGCTTGCGGTTCAGCTTATGATGTCGTATGCCAAGCCGCAGCGTCATGCGGTGCGTGCTTCAAATAACGACTTGACCACAGGCGTTGATCGCGCGCATCCGTTTGTGAGTCCACGCCGTCAGGGAGCGGGACTCCTGGATGTTCAGGCATCCCTGCACGGTGATGTCGTGCTCGTGGGCGACCAAGGTCGCTCGAGCAAGCTCATACCTGATATCCAGGGCGACTCGTTTGATGTGAGTTTTGAGATCAAAAATGTCGGTGCAAGCACGCGCACCTATCGTTCATATACCGAGATCACCACCGATAAAGTGGTTGGTACAGCCAACACGCTCACGCCGCAGTTTGAACGTGAGATCCCTGGTGAAACGATTAGGCTTGCGCCATATGAAAGCAAGCGTATCACCGTTCACGTTGACATCAGCCAGATCAGTAAACCAGCAGCTTTCCAGGGCTATTTCATCGATGGTTTTGTGGTCTTTGAGCCAACCGATGCCAGTGGTGTGATCAGCCTGCCGTTTTCAGGTTTTCGCGGTGATTTTGCCGCGGTCGATGTCTTTGAGGATTCTATTTACGAGCTTTTTGCTCGTGGCGAGCGCCCTCAGTACTGGACACAGTCGCAGGTTGGTTCCCGAAACCGCGGCATCTTTACGCACTTGCGTTCAAGCGGCACGCCAACATCCGCTTCACAGACTGTGATTTTAGGCGAGGTTTTGCGCAAGTCTCAAGAATCACAAGCCTATGATCTGGCGAAGGGGTATGAGGCTTCGCGTATTGCGATCTCGCCTAACGGTGACGGTGTGCAGGATAGCGTGGTGCCGGTGGTGAGCATGAGGCGCAATGCGATCAATATCGCAGCGCGTATCGTCGATACTCAAGGTCGTGCGGTGACCTCGCGCTTTGGACAGCACCAGGGTTTGATCAAGCACATCGCGGTTACCCAGCGTGGTGAGGGTGGTGCAACCGAGCTTTCTCAGCAGCGCTGGAGTGGCCGCAACAGCCGTGGTCAGGCGGTGGCAGATGGCACCTATCGCTTCCAGATTTTTGCAACACCAGATGATCGCAGTGGTCGCGAGCAGGTGCTCGAGATGCCTGTCATCGTTGATACGGTGGCTCCAGTAGTGCGCCAGGCAACTTGGGATCCCAAGACGCGCGAGCTTGAGGTTCGGGCGATCGACGAGGCTGGTTCGGGTGTGAAGACGGTTGAACTCGTGCGAAGCAATTCGCTCGGCCGCGATGTCATCGTTGCCTTGCCAAGCCAGGCGATGGATGAGAGCCGTTTGTTTGTAGCTGGTCCTTGGAGTTTTAAGGTCACCGAGCGCAATGCACTCGCCCAGAATCTCGCCATTGTGGTGACCGATTACGCTGGCAATAAGTCGCGCGTTGATATGCTTGATGTTGCTCAGGTTATTGAGCGCGGATTTGTTCGCGTGAAGCTCGATGCTCCTCAAGATTATCCAGGTGATATTGCGTTGAACTTGGCAAGCCGCTCTGTTCATGAGGATGAGGAGCACACGACGATTGACACTGCTGAGGCGCGCTCTGCCCAAGGTGCGCTTGTGGAGCTTGAGGCGGGCGAGTACCAGCTTGAGGCATCTCAAGCGCTCGAAGGCTGGGAGCTTGTTGTGGCTCCCGATAGTGTGATCTCGGTCGCTGCGGGTAGTGAGGGGCAGGCGCCGGTGGTGACGGTGACCTATCGCAAGCTGCCAGAACCAGAGCTCGAACCTCAGCCCGCGCCGCAACCAGACTTGCAGCCTGCGTTACCGGTCGATCCAAGTCCAGACGCGCCAGTACCTTCTGTACCTGACCCTCGGCCAGTGCAGCCTGAGCCCACGCAGCCAGGTAAACCCGTGGAGCCTCAGCCTGCGCCAAGCCCTGAACCGCAGCCAGCACCAATGACACCGACGCAGCCAGATAAGCCGCAGCCGAATAGGCCAGCTCAGCCTGAGAGGCCTTCCGTGCAGCCAAGCAAGCCGAGTAAACCCCCAGCAAATTCAGGTGCATCGCAGCCAAATAAGCCCCCAACAAATTCGGCTGCGCCGCAGCCGAGTAAGCCGCCAACTAATCCTAGCGGCAGCACGAAACCTGCCAAGCCAAGGTTCCCGCGTACTACGGGCTGGTACCAAGATCCCAGCTCAAAGGCATGGTATTGGCTTGAGCGCGGTGTGCCCTACAAGGGTGGTTGGAAGGCGATCGCCAAAAAGTGGTATTACTTCGATAAAGCAACTGGCAAGATGAAGACCGGCTGGGTTGATGACACTGGCAAGCGCTACTGGATGAAGCCGTCAGGCGAGATGGCAGAAGGTTGGCTTAAGCTCAACAACAAGTGGTACTTCCTGCGCTACGGTGGCGCCATGACCACTGGCTGGTATCAGGTCAAAGATGTTTGGTATTACAGCAACTCTCAAGGTGTCATGCTTACTGGTTGGGTGGCTTACAGCGGCAATCGTTATTACCTGAACGAAGACGGTAAGATGCAGACCGGTTGGCAGCAGATCCGAGGCAAGTGGTATTACCTTGCCAGCTCAGGCGCCATGCAAAAGGGCTGGCTCAAGCACAATGGTACGTGGTATTACCTCGATAACCGAGGCATCATGAAAACTGGCTGGCAAAAGGTCAAAAACCAGTGGTTCTATCTCACGGGTTCGGGCGCCATGGCAACGGGATGGCTGAATCTCGAGCAAAAGTGGTACTACCTCGACCCAGTCAACGGTGATCGCAAGACGGGCGTACACCAGATCAAAGGTGTGTGGTATATCTTCGATGCCAACGGCGTGATGCGGTAGGGCACCCGCATGAGAGCTCCTTGCGTAATAAACATCCAAACAACTCTGTTCATTTTTTGAGCAGAGTTTTTTTATTTTGAACACTTCGGGCGGTTTCGGCGTATACTGTGGGCTACACCAGCATCCAATCACCAAGGAGACCGGTTATGCCAAAAACTCTCACCAGAATTCAGTTTGGAATCTTAACCGCCCTTATCAAAGAGCCCGATGCTTCTCAACGCGCCCTTGCTGAGTTCGTTGGTTGTTCGCTCGGGTCGATCAATAAGGGTCTTAAAGAGCTGGCAAAAGCAGGCTATCTCGACAACAGCAATGCCTTCACTCAGGCAGGATATCAGGCGCTCGAGCCGTATAAAGTTGATAACGCAGTCATCATGGCGGCGGGCCTATCTTCTCGATTTGCGCCCATCTCGTATGAAAAGCCCAAGGGTTTGCTCGAGGTTAAAGGCGAGATTCTCATCGAGCGTCAGATCAGGCAGCTGCAAGAGGCGGGTATTACCGACATCATCGTTGTCCTTGGCTACAAGCGCGAGTACTTTTTTTATCTTGAGGAGAAGTTTGGCGTCACCCTCGTTGAAAATCCGTATTTCTCGCAGCGCAACAACAATTCGTCTCTCTACGTGGTTAAAGACAAGCTGCGCAACTCCTATATCTGTTCGAGCGATGTGTATTTGAGCGAAAATCCGTTTGAACCGTATGTCTACAAGGCATATTACTCATCGATTTTTGCTGCGGGCGCAACTGACGAATGGTGTCTTTCGACCTCGCCTGCTGGTCGCATTACGGGCGTTGAGGTTGGGGGAGAAAACTCATGGATCATGCTTGGCCACGTTTATTTTGACCGGGCATTTTCTGAGCGATTTTGCAAGATTTTGACCAACGAGTTTGAAAATCCACTCACGTACCCCAAGCTCTGGGAGGAGATCTACCAAGATCATCTGCACGAGCTTGATATGGAGATAAAAAAGTACGAGCACAATATTATTCATGAATTTGATTCACTCGATGAGCTCAGGCAGTTTGACCCACTCTTCTTGCGCAACCTTGATCTTGATGTTTTTAAGCATATTCAGCAGGTACTCGATGTGGACGCCCATGATATTACGCAGATCTACCCACTCAAACAGGGATTGACCAATTTAAGCTGTCACTTCAATACCCCCAAAGGTGAGTTTGTTTATCGCCATCCTGGAGCAGGCACCGAGGTGCTCGTCAATCGCGGCGCCGAGTGTCAAGCGCAAAAAATTGCTGCGGATTTGGGTATCGACAACACGTTTGTCTATGAGGATCCAAAGCAGGGCTGGAAGATCACACGTTTTATCTCAAGCGCGCGCACACTTGATGGCAAAAATGCTGTAGAGCGTCAAAAAGCGTTGCAACTCATTAAGCGTCTGCACGAGGTTAATGCCCGCATTGATTTTGAGTTCGATTTTTTTGTTCAAGCGCTCGATTACGAAACATCGTTGCTCGCTTATGGTGATATTGAAATTCCCGAATACTGGGAGATGCGCGCCGTGGCAACCAAGCTTCAGGCTTTTATCGAGAGTGAGCCCAATAAACAGCCGCGTTGCGTGACGCACAACGATTTTTATGGCCCTAACATCCTGGTGAACGAGGCGGGAGAGCTCAACCTGATTGACTGGGAGTATGCGGGGATGTCTGATTACGCCCATGATCTTGGAACATTTGCGGTGTGTGAGCAGCTTACTGCCGATGAGATTGATCAGATGATTGCCGAGTACTTTGGTGTCACGCCAACACCTGAGCAGTATCGCCACTGCTTGGCGTATATTGCGGCAGCTGGATGGTGTTGGTATGTCTGGGCGCTCTTAAAGCGCGTGATGGGTGAGGATGTAGGCGAGTGGCTCTATATCTACTATCGCTGCGCTAAGGCGTATCTCCCGCGTGCGCTTGATTTGTATCAGCGGGCGTAGGACTTGCTAGCGGATGCGCTTCGGTGTCTTGCACCCGCGCGTGACGTGAGACCCGAGCTTGCAGTTTCACATCCGTGAGCTTGTGAGGCTCTAGGCGCGCGCTTCGTAGCCTCGACCCCCTGACCCCCTGACTACCTCCAACCTCCGAGAAGAGAGCAGCTATGCGTTACGGAATCTTGAGCGGAATTCTTTGGGCATTGTCGACCGTGATCTTAGGTGTCGCGCTGGGTTTAACCCCCTTTGTGGATGCTCCAGGAGCGATTCTTTTTGCTGCGGTGGTTGGCGCGTTTTTGCACGATCTGTTTTGTGCGGTATGGCTCTGGGTTTACATGGGACTTAAAGGCCGCATCGCTGACACTCTTCGCGCGCTGAGAACCAAGGCGGGCAAGGTCGTGATCCTTGGTGCGCTGTTGGGAGGTCCGCTTGGCATGACGGGATACGTGGTGGCAATTGACCACATTGGCCCAGGGTACACGGCGATCATCAGTGCGTTTTATCCCGCGTTTGGAACCTTTCTTGCATTTATGCTTCTTAAAGAAAAGATGACGTTTAAGCAGCTCATCTGCTTGTTTGTTGCGCTTTTGGGTGTGATGGGGATGGGATACCTGTCAACGGCGGCAGGCGCAGGTGATGCGATCGGAGCTACCTCGCAAACAACCACGCGCGATGTAGTGCTCGGGCTTTTGGGCGCTGCGCTGTGCGTGGTGGGCTGGGGGTCTGAGGCGGTGCTTTGCGCTTGGGGTATGAGGACCGAGACGGTTGATAATGAGGTGGCGCTCCATATCCGTGAGACAACTTCGGCGCTTGTGTATGCCATTGCGGTGCTGCCGTTGTTTGGTGCTTGGCATTTTGCCGCAACGGTAGCGCCAAGCATGCCAACCTTTGTGGTGGCAGGTGCGGCGCTGGCAGGTGCGACTTCTTATCTCTTTTATTACAAGGCAATCGCCAAAATTGGAGCGGCGCGCGGCATGGCGCTCAATATCTCGTATTCAGTGTGGGCGGTTGTCTTTGGCGTGGTGTTGCTGCACGTGATTCCGGGGCCTTGGGAGCTCGTGTGCTGTGCAGCGGTTTTGGTGGGAACAGTGCTTGCGGCAAGCGATTGGAACGAGCTTTTTGGTCGGCTGAGTGCTCGATAAAGCGTCTGGTCACAGTCGCCCTAAAATTTCAAACGAGAATTCAGACATTATAACGTTATCCCAGCGCAGTTTTGGGCACTATGGTGTTAACGCAATCATCGCGTTTGTGCCTCCTTATCACACATCAACGATATCGCAACTAAAGACTAATTCGCGTTAGTGAGCCGATTTGGTTTGATTGATCGCGTCAACTGGTCATATATGCCTGATTACACCTGATCAAGTGCACTTGACCACGTCACCCGATCGACCGCGGTTAATCGGCGCCACTATAGCGATGCATCGATTGTTCTCCGTCGTCGACGTTCGTTGTCATCGCTCTCAAGAGGAGCGGTGCGAGATGAGCGCATCGAGCGCATTGAGCAAAAGATCAGCAGGTGAGGAGAGGTTCGTGGGATTCGCATTAACTCGCAGTCAAAAAATTACGGTTGCCGTCATGATGCTCGGTACGTTTATCGCCGTGCTCAACCAAACGATTGTCGGTCCGGCGCTTCCGCAAATCATGGCGCAGATGCAGGTTGATGCTTCGACAGTACAGTGGTTGACCTCTGGTTTTACCCTGGTGAACGCTATCATGGTTCCGATGACCGCGTTCTTAACCGATCGCTTTT
Organism: Actinomycetes bacterium; assembly: GCA_023419515.1. GTDB lineage: Bacteria > Actinomycetota > Coriobacteriia > Coriobacteriales > JAEZXW01 > JAEZXW01. Next base: position 5,290 of record JAEZXW010000086.1, on the reverse strand, counting down.
CAATCCGTGGCCTGTTTTTGACCAATATGACTATCTTTACGCTTGGCGGCGTGCTGGCAACGTTCGCTCCCAATTTTGGCGTACTCTTGGGCGCTCGCCTTTTGCAGGCGGTGGGTGTTGGTGTGTTGCAACCGCTCGTGATGATCGTCTTGCTCAAGACCTTTCCGCTTGAGCGTCGAGGTGCGGCGATGGGTATGTTTGGCATCGTGATCGCCTTTGCCCCAGCGTTGGGTCCTGCGCTTTCGGGCGTGGCGGTCGATCACGGCGGTTGGCGCATCATCTTTGCGGCGGTTGCTGTGCTGAGTGCGCTCGTCGTGTTGGCAGCGTTTGCCGTCCTTGAGCGCGATGAGGCGCAATCGTCAGAGCTCAAGATGGATGTCATGTCGTTTGTGCTTTCAACAGCGGGCTTTGGATTGTTGCTCTATGGTCTTTCTGCGGTTGGCTCGCATGGATTCCATCCAATCGCGGGGCTAGCTGCAGTGGTTGGCATTGGTATTATCGTGGTCTTCTTTAAGCGCCAGCTCAAGCTCGAAGTGCCGATGCTTGAGGTACGTGTTCTCAAAAACCGTGACTTTTTGGTGGCAACCATTATTACGATGGTCGTGCAAGCTTCGATTATGGTCTCGGCGATCCTTATGCCAATTCTCATGCAGGATTATTTGGGTATGTCGGCGACGGTGTCGGGCCTGGTCATGATGCCGGCGGCGGTGGTGCTCGGAGTGATGTCACCTATCGCGGGCAAACTCTTTGATACCTACGGCCCGCGCATGATTGGCATTATCGGCATCACTGTATTGACGATCAGCACAGGCTTTTTTGCAACCTTGCATGTGGGGACGACGGTTGCCTTTTTGGTACTGCTGTATACGGCTCGTATGTTTGCGCTGTCGCTTATCAATATGCCACTTAATACCTGGGGTATGAATGCCCTTCCTGACCGGCTGATTAACCACGGCACTTCGGTGAGTAACACGTTGCGCCAGGTAGCAGGTTCGCTCGGAACGGCGGTGATTGTCTCGGTGAGCTCGGTTGCGACGAATATCGCGGTACAGTATCACGCGGGGATCAGTTCAGTTGAGGCTGGTATTCAGGGCATTAACGCGGGCTTTGGGCTTGCGACCATCATGTGCTTTGTGGCGCTGTTGCTGACGATCAAGTTTGTGCATAAGCATCACTATCATGCCGAGAGCGAAGATCACGCTGATGCTCGTCATTCCAGCACACATATGCAGCACCACGCCTCTCACTAAGGCGCGCCCGCGGAGACCACCCGCGAGGGAGGGACGCCTAATCTCGCTTATGGCTCCAGCATAACCTTGCACACCCGGCGCTCACGACCTCGTCAGTTGCGAGCGAGTAGCGCTCTTTTTGCTGTAGCTCTCATCATCACCACCTGAATCACGTATACTACCCATACGTTATGAGCGCGCATGAGGCGTCATGAGACGTCTACTTTGCCGCGCACCTGCGATCTGTGCGAGGAGTAATCAGCATGAATCATCAGACAGCTTGTCCGGCACCTAGTTCGCCAGAGGCGATGCATGAGCGCGTGGTGGTACTGGATTTTGGAGCCCAGTATGCGCAGCTGATTGCCCGCAGAATTCGCGATTTGCATGTGTATTCGGAGATCGTGCCGTTTGATGTGACGGCAGCAGAGCTGGCTGAGCTTAGTCCTCAAGCGATTATTTTGTCGGGCGGGCCGGCTTCGGTCTATGCCGAGGATGCGCCTCAAATTGATCCAGCAATCTTTGATCTTGGCATTCCGGTGCTGGGCTTTTGCTATGGCATGCAGGTGATGGCGACCACCCTGGGCGGTAGCGTTGCGCATACCGAGAAGGGCGAGTATGGCCCGGCAACTCTCGCGGTTGTGGACGAGGGCTCGCGTTTGTTTGCGAAAACGCCTGAGTCTCAGACGGTGTGGATGAGCCATCGCGATGCGGTTGGCGAGCTGCCTCATGGCTTTGCGCTCACGGCAAAGACGGATGTGTGCCCCATTGCCGCAATGGAGCATGCCGAGAAGAAGCTTTTTGCGACACAGTTTCACCCCGAGGTTGCACATACGCAGTGCGGTCAGGATATGCTCAAGAACTTTCTCTTTGAGGTAGCTGGCTTGAGTGGAACATGGACGATGGATAACATCATCGAGCAGACTGTTGAGCAGGTAAAAGCAACGGTGGGTGAGAGCCACGTGATTCTCGCGCTTTCGGGTGGTGTTGATTCGAGCGTGGTGGCGGCGCTGTTGCAGCGCGCGATTGGTGATCGCTTGCATTGTGTGTTTGTCGATCATGGGCTGTTGCGCAAGGGTGAGCCTGAGAGCATCGAGCAGGTGTTTGTCCAGCAGTTTGGCGTTGACTTGATTGTGGTAAATGCACGCGAACGGTATGCCAAGTTGCTTGAAGGTGTGGTCGATCCGGAGGAAAAGCGCAGGCGTATTGGATCGGAGTTTTGGCAGGTCTTTTTTGAAGAGGCGACTAAGCTCGATGGCATTACATATTTGGCGCAGGGCACGATTTATCCCGATGTGATTGAGTCGGGCTCGCGCAAGACGGGCAAGGCGACTTCGACTATTAAGAGCCATCATAATTTGATCCCGTTTCCCGAGGGTGTTCACTTTGATTTGATCGAGCCTTTGGATCACTTCTTTAAAGATGAGGTGCGTGCTTTGGGAAGCGCGTTGGGGTTGCCCGATGAGATTGTGTATAGGCAGCCGTTTCCAGGTCCCGGACTGGCGATCAGGATTATTGGCGAGGTGACACCTGAGAAGCTTGAGTTGTTGCGTGATGCCGATGCGATTGTGCGCGAGGAGATCGACGAGTATAACCGCAAAAATCCTGGCGCGGTGTGGCAGTACTTTGCGGTGTTGCCCGATGTAAAGAGCGTGGGTGTGATGGGAGATGAGCGCACGTATGCGCATCCGATTATCCTGCGCGCGGTGGAAAGTTCTGATGCGATGACGGCGGACTGGGCAAAACTGCCGTATGAGCTTTTGGCGCGGATCTCGAGCCGAGTCGTGGCCGAGGTGCCAGGGATCAACCGCGTGGCGTACGACATCACGAGCAAACCTCCCGCGACGATTGAGTGGGAATAGCCCCAGGTCAACATTGTAAAATCACTTGCAACGATTCACCGCGATGCACAAGATGTCAGTGAGTTGCACAACTTTGCAAGCCACTGAAAACAAAGCGGAATGACAAAACGACCAATACCCCGAAATTCAAGAAGCTTCGGGGTATTTTTTTTGCCCATTAACCTGCGTCTTTGATTCGGAATCATTCCCAAAAGGTGACGCAACCTGAACGATTATTCGGAACATGCACGAACCTGCAACGACATGCAACATTGTGCAATTACGCAAAGCCACCCGTCACGACTCCTTTTGGCAGTTACGACGCAAAACAGGTTGATTCGAATCAAACATGAATCAAACGTCATTTTCATACTTGTTTTTTGCAAAAGGCCAGTTCAGCATAGGGGAATGACAAATCGTCTTTAGCGGTGTTACGGGATCTGCTTTCATGCATCCAGGTTAAGAAAAACGGCCCGAAAGCCGCTGATTTTTGATTCGCAATTATTCCTGAAGTGGCTTGATTTCAGTGCAATGAGAGCTTCCATTCAGACAGCTCCTCAGAGCTGATCTCGCCAGCTTTTTCCGAATCAATCATGTGCTTCCAAGTTTTAACCGCCTGGGCGAGTTTCTGGGATTTTTCTGCCTTCTTGTCGATCTTCAGAACCAATTCACCGTCAATCTCATCGGGAACGAGCCCAAACTCCCCTTCTAGTCTGAACAAGAGCTCTAGAGCCTGCCGGCTTGACTCGAGGGGCACCTCGCGGAGAGATTCGGGGGAGATTCCCAAAGCAGAAGCGATGGACTCTATCTGCTCGACGCCAGGCGTCCTGTTGCAGAGCTCATAGTTCCTGATGGCGGAATCCGTCAACCCACAAGCATCTGCGAGCTCGGCCTGCGTCAGACCCTTCGCCTTGCGGTATTTCCTGATGAGCTCACCGGACCTCATGCAACTCTCCTGTCAGCGTCTAGATAGTCTCATATAGCATCGCATAGACAATATAGCACGAAATTGAACGGTATATATTGACCGTTCAATTTCGAACTATTACTATAGTCGATGATATACCGTTCGATTTCGAACTATTAGGAGGATACATGGATGGAAAAGAGAGGCGCTTGCTAAGTGCTTCTGAGGTCTCGATGAAACTCGGAGTATGCAGGAGCAAGGCGTACGAGATCATCAGGGAGCTCAACCGCGAAATGGAGCAGCGCGGGTGCGCGACCATACCAGGTAGGGTCAGCAGCCAGATAATCGAAGAGAAGTACTTCGGAGACGAGCGCGGGGTGAGAGACGATGGTCGTTAAGCAATCCGACAACGGCACCTGGTTCACTCAGTTCAGATGCAAGGACAAGTTCGGCAACGAGGTACATAAGTGCAAGAGGGGCTTTTCCACCCCTGAAGAAGCACAGGCATGGGAGGAAGACTTCATTGCCTCGGCGGGCTGCACTATGGCAATGACATTCAGCGAGTTCTTCCAGGTCTATGCCGCCGACATCAGGCCAAGGCTAAGAGAGCACACCTGGCGGCAGAAGGAATACACTATCAAATCGAAGATCCTGCCCTTCTTCGAGAAGAAGCGGATGGCCGAGATATCGAGCCTCGATATCGTGCGGTGGCAGAACGAGCTCATGAGCCCCGATGCCAACGATGGCAAAGGATACAGCCCCACCTACCTAAGAACCGTCAACAATCAGCTAACCGCAATACTAAACCACGCGGCGCGCTTCTACGGACTTAATCCGAACCCCGCCGTACGCACCATGAAGATGGGCTCGAAGGACACCAAGGAAATGAACTTCTGGACGAAAGAGGAATACCTCAAGTTCGCCGATGTAATGATGGAAAGCCCGATGTTCTTCGTTATTTTCGAGATTCTCTACTGGACTGGGATTCGGGAAGGAGAGCTGCTGGCTCTCACACCAGACTCGTTTGACTGGAGTCGCAACACCATGCGTATAGACAAATCCTACCAGCGTCTGGGAGGACGCGACGTTATCACGGATCCCAAGACGCCCAAGTCGATACGAACCGTGAAGCTTCCCAACTTCCTCGCAGAAACAATCAGGGACTACCTCTCCAAACATCCCAAGATCGGGTCTGGCGACAGGATGTTCCCCGTGTCAAAGAGCCAGCTTTCACGCGTTATGAAACGAGGAAGTGAGAAAGCCGGCGTTAAGCGCATCCGCATCCACGACCTAAGGCACAGCCACGTAAGCCTGCT
>JAEZXW010000029.1 GCA_023419515.1 Actinomycetes bacterium | reverse complement strand
CGCCACGCGACTCAAGCCCTCAAGACGCGCTGCGCTCTCGGCCTGTGACGCCAACGCATCAGCTCTCTTATTCAACAAGGAAATGCCTTGTTGAGCTCGCTGCTCGTCATGAGCAAGTACCGTGATTTCATGCTGTAGCACCTCGTAAGCCTGCTGACACGATGCGATCGCATCGCGAGTCTCGCGCACCTGTATCGTGAGCTTGTTTTGATACGCCTTCAGCTTTTCCTCGTGAGCAAATTCTTGCTCAACCGATGCGTCGATCGACAGCATAGGCTTGAGTGCGCCAAGCTCTCCGAGCTTTTTGGCAAGATTACCATTGATCTCTTTAAGGCCGCCTGCAAGCTCTGCCGCCTGCTTTTGAGCATTGGCAAACTGAGTTTGAGCGTCATCTCTTTCTCTGCGCAAGGCAGCGCGCTCTAAGGTTAATGCCGCGTGCTGCTGATCAAGCGTCTCAACCTCTTTACCCGCAAGCTCCGCGCTTAAGCGCTGAAACTCTTGATTGACCACAGCAAAGGCTTTTGCCAGGTCAGCCTCTCGCGCGCGATTTACCTCGAGCCTTTCTTGGATCTTTTGAAACTCTTGTTCAAAACTGACAAGCAATGCTGCGAGGCGATCGTACTCCTTGACGGCTGCTTGAGCTTGACGGTGCGCTTTGCTCTCTCGAGCAACCGCGCCACCACACAACTCTTTCAGCTTCTGGACAATTGAGCGGGCCTCGGCGTTAAAACAACAATGCGCCTCGGCAATCTCACCTGCACTATGGCGCAGCTCATCAACCCACAACAGCGCTCGTGCAGTCAATGATCTCATTGCCTCGGCATCCTCGTGAGAAAAAGATGTGAGTACTGCGTGTTCGCACTCACGATGAAACACACTCACCATGAGGCTCATGCGCTCCTCAAGCGCTTTTACTTCAATTTTTTGACGATCAACGTCATCGCGAACGATGTTTGCCTGATGCTCGAGTGATTCATGGCGCTTCTGTAGCTGATCAAGCTCTTCTTTAGTCGGCGCCTTAATCTCATTACCTCCTGCTGGATGAGGGTGTTCGGTTGATCCACAAACCGGACAGGGCTTGCCTACTTTGAGCTTACGACCCAATAAAGCAGCCTGAGCCCCCAGAAATTGATGAAGCCCTTGCTGGTAATGCTCGAGTGTCCGAACCTGAGCTGCCACGCAATCGACATGCGATTTTCTCTTAGTCAGCAGCGTCGCAAAGCGATTCATACCTTCGTCGATAAGTGCAACTATCGAACCTGCCTGCTCTTCAAGCTGCCGAACAGCCTTAAGCCTAGCTGCTGCTTCACTGAGTCGCTCTTGCGCATCAGCCAAACGCTCACACGCATCTTTTGTCTGATTGATCCCCTCTTTCATATGAGTCAGTTCATCTTGCAGCTTGGCCACTGCTTGCTGTGCTTGGGTAAGCGAGTTTTGTGCCTGTGTTCGTTTGCTCGTCTGTTCGCTTAAAGCTTTGAACTTTGCTCGATCCGCATCAAGCTCAGAGAGGCTTAATTCAATGGCAGGCACCCGCTTGTCTACAGCCTGAGCCGCCTGCTCAGCGCGGGTCTTCACCGCAAGTGTCGCCTGTTCAAGCTGCTTTTGCCTAACATGTACAGCCATACGCTTCTCAAAAAGATCGCTCACCTCATACATCAATCGCGCAGCATCGTTATCTTGCTTGAGGCGCTCAGTGAGCTTGTAAGCCTTTTGTGTTTTTACCTCACGATCATGAGCACACATATCTGCAAACTGGCTCAAAGCCCGCTTTAAAGCATCAGCCTCATGTACGAGTGATTGGGGTGTGAGGTCAGCAAGTTTTACGAACGTCTCGCAAGCCTGCAAATCGAGTGCCTGCAACTTGTGCAGAAGCTCCTTGCTCAGATCCTCATAACGAATCTTTGCTTCATCCGCCTGTTTTTTAAGCTCAAACTGAAAACGCTCAAAGCGCTCCGTCATAAAAAGCTGGCGAAAAACCGACTCACGATCCTTGGTTTTTGCCAGCAGCACATCCTGAAACTTGCCTTGAGCAATCAAGACAATTTGACAAAATTGCTCGTAATTAACGCCGAGGATTTGCCCGATTACCTCGTCTGCCTGACTGCCGCTGACCACGTGATCAACTTTGTCACTGCCTTCCATGCCACCATGCATTGTCAGCACGAGCTCGCCGGCGAACTGGGTAAAGCCCTCGCCACGTTTTTTGGGCACCTCTTGGGCAGGGACGCGCCTCACCGTATATCGCCGTGAGCGATGCTCAAATAAAAGCTCAACAAAGCAGAGAGTCTCAAGGGGTGCAAAATCAGACTGAAAACCTTTGACCGAGCGGGTTGTTGATGACGCCCTCCCAAAAAGCGCATAGGTCATGGCGTCAAAAATTGAGGTCTTACCAGCGCCCGTTGGGCCTGAGATCAAAAACAAGCCTGTGGGAGCTGCCTTGGTAAAGTCAATGGTCTCTGCATGTGCATAAGGCCCAAATGCCTGCAGGGTGAGCTTGAGTGGACGCATTTCTTAACGCCTCCCCTCATGAGTATCTACAAGCGCAACATCAAAGATATCGCGCACACAATCGCGTTCTTGCTCAGTCAAATCCCGTGCTGTCTGTTGGGCAAAAAAGTCAGCAAAAAGATCGAGCGGATCACGCTCTTCGATTGCCTCATATTGCTCAAGATCAACCCCCGTCGCCTGCTGCTCGAGATTATCGTAAGTCAACTGCAAAAGCAGTGGATAGTAGCCCTTGAGCGTGTCATATGCTCCCGATACCTCGGTCTCATCGGTCAAGACAACACGGGTGTAGTCAATGGTTGCCCGCGAATCATGTTGAGCCTGCTGATAGATCTCATGGAACGGCCCGCGCAGCTCTCGCACATCACGCTGGGGATGAAGTGCAATTGTCTCTACAGCTGGTACTGACACCAGGCGCTGGTCAACTTCATCAAAGGCAAAACGCACGACCGTCATTGATTTTTGCTGGCTTGCCTCAGAAAACGAGTATTTAAGCGGAGTGCCAGCATACCTGATCTGATCTGAGCCGATTTTTTGAGCTTTATGGATGTGGCCTAAGGCAACATAATCAAAGTCATCAAACAGCCGTGCGTCAACATTTTCAACGAGACCAATGCTTACTACCTGCTCAGAGTCCGAACGATCTGGAGCAAGTGTTCCGCAGGTCACAAACTGATGCGCCACCAAAATGTTGATCACCTGATTGTCGTAATGATCACGACCACTTTCGAGCACCTGTAACACTGCATCCTCAAAGGTGGTGACGGAAGCGGCCTGATCTGCCCTTCCTTGGTTAATCAGCTGGTTTTTAACCCGCCGAGGATCAACAAATGGCATGAGCCAGAGCGCCACCTTGCCATTACAAAGCGACACGGATGCCAGATCACCCTGCCAGGTACCTGCAATAAAGACGCGATCTTGCGCCAAAAACTCCTTGCCAAACTCAAGGCGCACGGCAGCATCGTGATTGCCAGCAATAAGCCCGATGGCAATCTCATCAGAAATCGAATGAGCGCGTAGCAGAAAATCATGCAGCAATGCCACGCTCTGATCACACGGGTTTTTTGTATCAAAAATATCGCCCGCAATGACAACCAAATCGGGTTGAATATGTGCAAGCTCATCGAGTATCTGACTCAAAATATACGCCTGATCCTCAAGCAACGACACGCCAAAGAGCCGCTTGCCTAAATGAAGATCTGCAAGGTGAACCACGGTAAAATCGCGCATGGCCTTACTCCAAAATCATGAGTTAATCGTTGTGTTCACCAGCATAGCAGCAAGGTCGGACATGAAATTGTCGCGGCGCTCATCAGCCAAAAGAGGCTCGCCACGCACGAGCACCGTTTGACTCAGCGTATCGCCGTCAACAAGCAAATCACTGAACGTAACTCCCCAAGATGAGACGCGATGTACACCAGAATCTTGCTGTTTCAACCACGATGCCGCAAGAGCAGGTGTAGACAAACCACCATGCTCGGCCATCAACTCAACAAAGAGCCGAGCAACGAACTCACTTAACCGATGCGCACGAGCTCCAAGCAGCTCACTCTGCCCTCCTGCATCATCTGGCGCAACGCGTCGGAGTCGCTCAAGCCACAACTCATCAAACTGGTAGCTTAAATCCAAGCGAGCCTGCTGATCTTCCCAGGTCATCCCAAGCGAAACAGAGCCATTAACGAGCGCTTCGATCATAAACTCATCAATAACGGCAATGCCATCCGCCGCAAATCGCTGCGCAGTGATGCCCTCACCTGTAATCAACCTGCTCGTAAAGCTGCCATCATAGCGCTCAAACGTCCCGCACGAAGGACTTTTTGACTTAAGGATCGCAAGCAAGCATCCGCGCGCCCTCAGCTCATCACAAGCGGCTTGCGCTCCCGTCTCAAACTCACGCGTCACGTCCAAGCCACCCTCACATAAAACACGACCACCAACCCGTTCGGCTGGTGGTCGTGGAGTTGCAAGCCCGCCCAGGTATTCTGGACAAAGCTCAATGGTTTGAATGGCTGGGTGGCTCAAAAACTGTTCCACCCACGTATTGCGAGAAGATTGCGCGTCATATCGTACGGGCTCGCCAATCAGGCAGCTGCTCACCGCAACGTACACACGCCGTCACTCCAAAGTGGCTTACTGGAGCTTGTTGTTGCCCTGAAGCGGTGCAATCAGCAAGCTCATCTGGATGTTTGAAACCTTCTCATATAGGCCGTTGGTGTAATCACGCCACTTCTCAGCAGCGCTCTGATACTGGCTCGCAGCCTGTGAGTAGGCGACATAGTAAGCGAAAGTTGCATCAGAATAAGAAGCAGACTTGGAGGTGAATGAAGAGTCCTTCATTGCCTCGTAGAAATCATTCTCAGTGTTAGCCCAGGTCTCATTCTCAGCATCCCAGTTGTCGCCCAACAGACCAACGATGTACTGACCGTACGCCTCAGTCTTAGCGTCACGATCGCCATCCTCTGGCTCTGTTGGAGGCTCTGGCATCTTGAGGTTGGCGCTATCTGGCACAATGGTCTGGCGAAGCTTATCATACGAAGCAATGCGAACAGCAGTCTTGGTTGCGTTCTCGGTATCGGTACCAAGGTACTGTGCAAGCTCGTCCATGGAGCCAAAGCCGAGCTGACTCTTAACGTACTCGGTTGCCTCGTCATCGCTCACCTGAATGCCCTGAGCCTCGGTCTCCTTGCCCAAAATCTGATCACGCATAGCAGCAATGATCTGCTCAGGTGCAGGAGCGCGATAGCTGCCATCCTCCTGCTTTGCCACCTCAATCGAGGTGCCGTTGAGCTCAAACACCTCACGCGAGGTCAGCTGAATATTTTTGCCATTATAGGTATATGAAGCGATTGGCTTATCGAGATCACCTTCAGCCATATTGACTGCCACGTGGCCAGCGCTGCCACCGATAATGCCCGACTTATACACAAAGATGCCGATGACGGCACCGAGAATCAGACCAACGATAACCCCAATAACAATAGGAAGCACTCCTTTGTTACTCTGCTCTGCAGCAGTCGGTTTTACTTGAGTTTGAGCTTCTTGCATAGTCTATTAACTCCTTTGACTTGGCTCAGCGTCCTTGTAATGCTCATCAAAGTACAGCTTGTATTTGCTTTGAGACTTGCCTGGGGCATATGCATCAACAAATACCTGGTTGATCTCATCCATGTGAGCTGCCGTGTCGTCATACTGCAGCGAAATGGTATACGCGTCAATAACAACCTGCACACGCGAAGCTAAAGCATCATACAACGACTTGATATTGGTTTTGTCCTGTTGCTGTGAAGTTCCAATATTTAACGTAGAAATATCACGAGAGACACTCGTGATCTCCTGATGCAGGTCTTTTGCTTCGGTAAGACGCTTTTCACGGATTGCGCGATCCTGATACACCGCACCGTTATAGATACTTACCGTCTTATCAACCTGATCCTTAAACCCATCAAGCCGTCGATACATACTAAGCAGCGCCTCATACCCGAGCTCCTCACTTAACCCAATGCCAAGCTGAACTGGTGAGTCCTGACCCTGATCGTTAACGAGCTGTTCTTGGTCTTCTGGGAAGCTCGTGGTCTCACTGGCTGTCTGTTCAGCGCTCTTATCCTGCTCAGCTGCTGGCGGTTTCTCACGTGTTGGCAAAGGGATCACGTTGAAGTACATAAGCGCGCCAGCCGTGCAGACAACGGCGATCAGCACGAGGATGATGGTAATCCAAGCTCGTTTTGCCGTGAGAGAACCGTCCGATGCTGCAGGCCGAATGCGCCCTGGCTTATGAGGAGCCTCTTGGATCGGTTGACTCGAGCGTTTAGTCGGAAGACCCGTTGGATCATAGCTTGCCGTCAAATCAGCAGCGCTAAAGGGGTATTCCTGCGTCTCATCAATATGTTGCTGTGTATCTTGTGTATCCTGTCGCATCAATCCGCTGTCATCGTAGAGCGCCTCAAGCGACTCACCTGCATGCACAACTCGTGCGCCACAATGAGAGCAAAATCGCGCGCCTGGTGTGAGCGGCCTACCGCACGCGTGACAAAACTGAGCCGACATCGCTGTTCATTACTCCTTGTGCATTGCCGCGATGACCGCATCGGCAAATGCGTGAGTGCCGACCGCGCCAGTATCGCTGCCAGTGCGGGTACGCATGATATCAGCCGTGACCTGTGTTCCCTCCTCGAGCACATGTGCGATAGCGTCCTCGATAGCAAGAGCCTCTTCGGCGTAACCAAGATGCTTGAGCATCATCGTTGCTGACAAGATCTGAGCGGTTGGGTTCGCTCGATCCTTTCCAGCATGCTTAGGGGCAGACCCATGAACAGGCTCAAAGAGTGCGACTTTATCACCGATATTGGCGCCCGGCGCCAAGCCTAGGCCACCAACTAAACCAGCAGCCAAGTCACTCACGATATCGCCGTAGAGATTGGGTAGTACAAGCACGTCAAAATCCTCGGGATGCAAGACGAGGTTCATGCACGCCGCATCCACAATGCGATCCTCAAACGCAACGACACCCTCATAACTTTTGGCAACGGCGGTTGCCTCGCGTAAAAACAGGCCGTCGCTTTCCTTCATGATATTTGCCTTGTGAACAGCGCAAACCTTCTTACGGTCCTGAGCTTTGGCATACTCAAACGCCCAGCGCACGATACGCTCAGACCCAAAGCGCGAAAGCAATTTGATAGAAAGACCGCTATCCCTGCGCAGTGCATCCGACTCGTAATCCCCAAGACGCTCAATCTCACCTAAGAGTTCATGCGTGCGCGGATCATCGAGACCAAACTCAATACCGGCATAAATGTCTTCGGTGTTTTCGCGCACGATCACGATATCAATATCCTCATATCGAGAACCAGTGCGCGGAAACGTCCGAGCAGGACGAAGATTGACGTACAGATCAAGAGCTTTCCTGAGCGCTACGTTCACACTGCGAAAACCGCTGCCGATGGGCGTGGTAAGCGGGCCTTTAAGCGCTACCTGACATGCTGCAATCTCATCGATGACATAATCGGGTAAAACCGTGCCTTTTGTCTCAAGGGTGCGTTCGCCTGCCTCAAGCTCGTGCCAGGTAATCGCGACGCCACTTGCATCGATCACCCGGCGTGTCGCCTTGGTAATTTCTGGACCAATGCCATCTCCGGGAATCAAGATCACATCATGCATCTTCATCACTCTCGTTTCTCTCTACTGACGGGCGGACGAGCGGACGGGACGGGGTGTCGAACTCACGATTCAACAGGCGCACAAGGCGACCTGATCAGCACAGTGGCACCTTACGAACGCTCGGCAAGCTCAAGCAAGCTCTTTGCCTCTTTAAGCAAAAAGCCTGAGGCGTTTTCTGCATCAAATCTCATACGATCAGCAATTCTCTGGCGAAGCTCACTACTTTGGTTGTGCTCAAGCAACCACCTTAGGCTCTCGAGCATGCCAGCAAACTCAGGATCACCGTGATAACACTGGAGCGCGTCGTCCAAAAGCTCCCAAACGTCCTCAGCAAGATCAGGACGCTTGATCGCAACCTGTGATAAGAAGCGAAACGCAGACAGGCGAACCGTGCCTGAAGCCTCGTCATACAGCCCAAGCTCAGCCGCCTCAAGCGCTGTCTCAGCATAGCCAGCATCCTCACCGAGCACATGAGCAAGCACCTCAAACATCTCCCAGCGCGTCTGCGCCTCAGGGCGATTTAAAGCATCAACGAGCTCATTGACGCGGGTCACCAAAAGCTTGGGCTCTTGTCGAGAAACCTCACGAACTGCCGCGGCACAAAACTGGCGCACGCGACGTTCTGGACCGCTCAAAGCATCGATGCGCGCGCTTAAGACGGCAGCATCATCGATAGCTTGGCGAGCCTGAGCAGCCTCATCCTGAGAAAGATCAAAGATAATGCCAGCTTGCTCGGTTTCTAGTTGTTGGGTTAAAGCACACATTCCAACTCATCTCCCCGGGAGTTTCGTTGTTGTTATCATAGAGCCACCTTGTGCGTTTTCGCACGTCAATGCCAATAAGTTGGCTATCGAGGCGGCAAAAGGGTCAATTCAAAGCAGTGGTGGATGCGGGCATGGCGCTCAAAATCATGCGGGATCGTCTGCGCGGTAATGTCGATGAGCTTGACACGAGCCTTCTCGAGAGCCTTGTAATCTGGGACAAAGCTCGACAGATTGCATGAAAAAATCGCCTTACCGTCTTTGCCAAGCAAGCGTGATACATCGACCAACAGCTGGACATGATCTCGCTGAATATCAAAACTCCTTGAGCGCATCCGCGATGAATTTGAAAAGGTCGGCGGATCGATGAAGATAAGGTCAAACTTACGGCGCTTGTGCCGAGCTTCTCTCACCCACTGCAAGACATCCGCCTGAATGAGCTGATGCCCATCGGATGTAAATCCGTTGAGTCTTAAGTTGCGTTCGGCAAGCTTAAGGTAGGTGCGTGACAGATCAACGCTTTCGCTGCGCTCGATCATACCATCAATGGCGTAGCAGGTGGCACTTGCTGTGTAGCAAAAGAGATTAAGAAAACTTTTTTTGCCCTTGGCGTATTCGCGGACAAGCTCACGAACCATACGGTGGTCAAGGAACAATCCATAATCGAGATAGTCACTCAAATTAAGGCCAAAGAGCAGACCGCCCTCTTGCGTCACGATCCTCGTGGAACTTTTATCTTGAGCATCCTCGTGCTTTTTACCCACCTTGGCATACTGCGAGCCGCCCTTTGCCTTCTGGCGACGCTTAACAAAAACGCGCCGAGCATCCACGCCGTATGTCTCCATCAAAACGCGCAGAGCATCAAACAAGCGTCGCGCCGTTTTAGCAGGGTCAATCTTTTTGGGAGCCTGGTATTCCGCTACGTGTAGATACGTCTGCCTTGACCCATCGCGTCGACAGTCTTGCAAAACATCGATCGCGAGGTTGTAATCGGGCAAATCGGCATCATAGACGCGGTAGGCATCAATCGCTTCGCGTTCAGCCCACGCCGCACGCTCTTTTTGCACCTTGGCTAAGCGCGCGCGAAATTGCTCAGTCCCTGGTACAAGGTCAGCTGGCTCATCTGCCGACATCGTGATACAGCGCACTGCCGTTTGCAAAGGACCATTCTTAACCGAGAGTACCTTGTCAGGCTCATGATGCCAGGCATGTTCAAAGCCCTCGTATGGTGAGATAACCGCAATGCGCGTGGTTTGAAATGCGAGTTTTTTCACGAGCGAAAAAAGCGCAGCCGCCAGCACGGGTTGTTCGGCACCAACTCCCATGCGCTCAGCATAGGGCGGGTTTGTTGCCACCACGAGCGTGGCATCACGATTACACCCAGCAAAGCCGGTGTCGCGGGTCACATCACAGCAGACAAACGAGATGATTTGCGCAAGCCCTGCGCGATGGGCGTGCTTGCGGCTCATCTCAATCGCGCGCTTATCAATATCACGCGCCACGATCTTGAGGTTGCTCGCGCGATCCTGAGCAGCCTGGGCTCGTGCATGAGCCTCATCACAAACTGCCTGCCAAAGCGCAGCATCATGCCCGAGCCAACCCGTAAAACCCCATGCCTGCTCAGGACGCAACATACCAGGGGCTCGATCGAGCGCAATGAGCGCTGCTTCAATCGCCAGGGTGCCCGTCCCACAAAATGGATCGAGAAAGACAACGGGCTCAGAAAAATCCTGATCATGCCAGCCAGCTGCATAGAGCACGAGATCGGCTAGGCCCTCTTTGAGCGGTGCGTCGTGACCGTGCTCGGTCTTATAACCACGCTTGTGCAACGACTCGCCAGACAAATCGATAGCAATGGTTGCCCGCTCAGATCGCAAGCGCACATCAATCAACAGATCAGGGTTTCGAGGGTCAACCTCAGGACGGCACCCCGTCTTGGTGCGAAACAGATCGACAATGGCATCTTTCACGCGATAGGAAACAAACTGCGTGTTGTTAAACGCCTGGTTTGCCCCATGAGCTCGCACGGCAAAGCTGCGCGCTGGATCAAAATGAGCCTCCCAGTCAATTGCCTGCACCTGCTGATAGAGCTCATCGGCATCACGCGCATCAACTCGATCAACAATCATCAGGATGCGCGAAGCCAAACGCGAAAACATACATGCCCGATAAGCAGTAAGTATGGTTGAGAAAAATGAGACACTTCCCGTCAAGGGGCGAACGCGCTCGCAGCCTAAACTTTTAAGTTCTTGTGCGAGCAGCTGCTCAAAACCCTCGGCACAAGGAGCAGAAAATTCTCTCAGTACTGTCACTGCTCAACAAACCCCTCAACCACAAAGGTTCCTGAGTTTTTATCCTTGCGAATCTGCAGTAGACCCTGGCTTGAGGCATCCTGCAAGACGTGCGAGAAATTGCGATAGCCGTATGTGGTCTCAGAAAAACCGGGTTTTTTACGCTTCATCGCACTTTTGAGGTGACTGGCAAAAATTGGGTCATAATCCTCGCGAAGCAGCGCCTCTACCGTCTCAAACATGAGCTGATAGATCGGCCATTTTTCTTTGGAGACCTTCTTTTTGTAATCAGGAATGCTTTGCACCTCAAGCCCATCGACGATGTCTTCGTAGAAGAGAAATTCATCGCAGACACCCTCAAGCAAGGCCGAAGTCGAAGGACGCATACCCACGCCAATAACCTGCTTACCAAACTCCTTGAGTTTTGCGACGAGTGGTGAAAAATCACTGTCACCCGAGCAGATGACAAAGGTGTCGATATGTGTTTTGGTAAAACTCATCTCCATGGCATCAACCGAAAGCCTGATGTCGGCAGAGTTTTTTCCGGTGCTTGCTCGCACAGGGATCTCAATGAGCTCAATACCAAGCTCATGCAGGGAAGTCACCGCCCCTTCAAAACGCTGCCAATCGCAGTAGGCACGAAGCGCGGCGATTCTGCCTTTATCAACGAGGCGGCTTAAGACTCGCTGCATATCAGGAAAAACCTGCTCTTTTATATGCCTGCTCTTGTGATGTTTGTCGCGAGGCATGCCCATGGCGAGGTTTTCATAGTCGATAAAGACGGCCAAGGTGTTTTGATTTTGCGACATCGCCTTGCCTACCTTTTCTTTTTCTTGTTGACCGAAAATGCCTCATCGTGAGTATCCCAAAGCTTGCCCTGGTCTTTTCCCTGGCCAAACTTCATGCCTGCGATAAATCTGGACATGAGCCCGAGCAAGGCAGCGGCCAAAATGGGAGAGCCGTATCCCATCGAGATAAAGCCACCGATCACACCCACGAGAGCAACACCGGCGTAGATAAGGCTCTTTTGCAGGAGGGTGAACTGCTTATCAACGGCGATCTTACCTACGCGCTGACCAGGCGTAAAGGCAAAAACAACGCCAAAGATACCAAAGAGCAAGATGATAATGGTATAACCGAATGCATCCACTGACGTGCCTTACTCGTGATGATGATGGTGAGCGCCATGGCCGTGATGATGACCGTGATCATCACCGTGGTGGTGATCGCAGCCGTGGCCGTCACAGCCGCAGTCATCCTCATCAATCTCTTGCTCAAGGATGCTCCAATCAAGACCGAACTGACTACCGACCTCCTCGCGATCATAGACGAGCGAGAGCGCCTGCGTGCCAAGCTCACCGCCACCGATCTCGCGCAAGATGCCATAGAGATGCATGGCAAGTTCAGTGCCTGGCAGGTTCATTGCGACTTCATCAGCTGCCTCAAGTGCCAAGGCAAGATCCTTAATGATGTGCTGCGTCTTGAAGCCAGGGGCAAAATCCCCAGCGATTGACTTGCCCCCGAGCACACGCATCGCGCGTGAATCTGCCATACCTGTGCTGATTGCCTGGTGCACCTTAGCAACATCAAGCTCGTGGTGCTTGGCAAACGCAAGTGACTCAGCCAAGCCCATCATGACGCCGCCCAACGCAATCTGGTTAGCAAGTTTGCACATTTGACCCTTGCCCGGCTCACCAAAGGCAATGATCTCAGCTGCAATAGGTGCAAAAAGATCTGCGAGCTGCTTAATAGTCTCGTCCGTCGTACCCGCCATGATCGTGAGGCTTCCCTCTCGGGCTGCCTGCTCGCCACCAGTCACGGGTGCATCAAAGGCAAGGGCATCCTGTACCGCCGCGCCCATGGCAATCTCACGAGCAAGCTCGGGTAGTGTGGTGCTGAGATCAATGAGCACCTGACCGGCGCTCACCTCGCTCAAAATACCGACCGTACCGAGGTAGACCTCCTCAACCTCTTGAGGGTTACCCACCATCGTGAGCACCGCATCGACCTCTTTGGTTAAAAGCGCTGGATTGTTTGCCCAGATAGCACCTGCTGCAATCAACTCATTAGCTGACTCCTTGCGAGAGCTGTGCACCACGAGATCAAAACCAGCGCCCATCAAACGCTCGGCAATGGGCTTGCCCATAATGCCTAAACCAATCACGCCCACGCGCTTAATAGGGCGAACCTTTATCTTTTCGGATGTGTTCATCACATAACTCCGTCTCTTCTTATCGCTAAACCGCGCATGCATTGCCTTACTTGCACGGATGTCACAACAGCTGCGAATCACGCACTCATTACTCGATGACGTTGACACCACGTACGCGCATCTCGCTATAAATTCGCTCGATTTTTTGCGCTTCAAACGCAGCGCACCCGCGAGCAATCACGTCGACCGAAATGTTGTGGAGCAGAGCGTCGCAGGCAGTTGCAAAGATGCCGTATTCAAGCATCATGCCAACGAGCACGATTTTATCGACCTTGATTGACTGCAGAAAATCTAAAAACGGCTGATTGTCACCCTGACTTACGGCACCAAATGCCGAGAAGCACTCCTCATCTGGCGACATCGCCTTATTAAAAATCATATCAACTGCGTCAAGCTTAATCTCACCCGTCATGAATGAGCCGTACGTATCAGCAACACAGTGGCGCGGCCAGCGCTTGATGGGATCATAACCACCCTGATCTAGCTCGGCAATCGCTCCTTCAAAGGAGACGTGATTATCTGGATGCCAATCGCGCACAGCAAGCACGTACTCATGCGAGTTAATGAATGCATTGATGGGGCCGATGAGTTCAGCACCTTGCTCAACTGCAAGTGAACCGCCGGGCAAAAAATCATTCTGCATTCCCATGATGACAAGGGCGTCCATGTTGCTCTCCTATTTCCAATGAGGGTGAGTGGTTTGATTTCTGAGCGCAAGCACGAGGGCACGACGGCGCTCATAGAGTCCTTCTTCCAATCCGCACGGATAGCCCTCAGGATTCAAAAAGCGCCTGATTGTTGGTGAAAAAAGCTGCTTTTGAGCTAGTGCATACTTGCGAGCTTGCGCCAAATGCGCCGCTGATTTAACAAACGCGCCATCCTCAACGTAAGTCTCAAGTAAGTCATGAGCCTGACAACCATCAAGGCGCTTCATGAGCGTTGGGTCCACCGCATCGATGATGCAGTTGCTGCCAGGATTGGTGATGTCATAGATCTGATCTCCCACCGGCATACCATCCTGGTCAACATAGCGTCTCACGCCCAAGTGTCCTGGGATGGTGAGCTTATAGTGCTGCTCAGAGAGCTTGATCTTGGGAGTCCATGTACACGCCTGAGCATCGTAGAGCGCCGAGAGCTTATAGACGCCGGCAAGCGCTGGTTGCTCGTAGCTCACGGCAAGTTTGGTACCAACCCCAAATAGATCAAGCGGAGCGCCCTGACCAAGCAGCGACTGAATGGTGTACTCATCAAGATCGTTTGAGACGCAGATCTTGACATAATCAAGGCCGCTCTTGTCAAGCATGGTGCGAGCACGCTTTGAAAGCTCAGCAAGGTCGCCTGAGTCGATGCGGATCGCTGCAAGGCGCTCGCCCCGCGCCTCCATCTCGTGAGCAACCTCAATTGCTCGCATGACGCCGCGCATCGTGTCATAGGTATCAACAAGCAGCGTGCAGTTTTTGGGAGACGAGGCAGCATAGGCGCGAAACGCCTCAATCTCACTGTCAAACGCCTGCACCCAGGCATGAGCATGCGTACCTGCAACAGGGATGCCGTAGACCTTGCCTGCTAAGACATGTGAGGTTGATACACAACCGCCAAGATAGGCTGCTCTTGATGCCATGAGTGCCCCATTGGGGCCTTGGGCGCGGCGCAGGCCAAACTCCATGACCGGCTTGCCTTGGGCTGCATCGCACACGCGCGCCGCCTTGGTTGCGATCAGCGTCTGGAAGTTCACAATATTTAAGATAATGCACTCGAGCAGCTGGCACATGATGATAGGACCGCTGACTCTAATCAGCGGCTCTCGCGGAAAAACGAATGTGCCTTCTGCAACCGAAGCTAATGACACCCGCGGCTCAAGTTCGCGCAGATACGCAAGGAATCCATCGTGAAAGAGAGGGCCGCCCTGGGGAGCTTCAAGTGTCTTGAGATATGCGATGTCATCATCGTCAAGGTGAAAGTCTCGCAAGAAATCAAGAACATCAGCCAGTCCAGCAAACACCGCATACCCACCACCAAAGGGGTTATCACGAAACGACATGGTAAATGACGCCGTCGTATCAACCATCCCCTGATCAAAATATGCCTGAGCCATTGTGAGCTGATAAAGATCAGTCACGAGCGCAGAAATACCAGCACTACTGCTTTTGTGCTGTTCACTGGTCTGATTCATATGCCTCCTTAGCGCTCAGCGTATCCGTGGTCGTGCCCGCCTCTCTCCGGACACAACACCTCATGTTAATCACGCATCACGCGAAGCGGCTCTTCCTCGCCGAGCACCGCTGACTTGGTGACGACTACCTCTTTGACCCCCTCTTCTGAAGGCAGGTCAAACATAGTCTGCTGCAAGACCGACTCACAAATCGCGCGAAGGCCACGCGCTCCAGTCTTATACTTCACCGCCTGATCGGCAATCTCACCGAGCGCATCCTGCGTAAAGGTCAGCATTACATCTTGGTTTTTGAAAAGCTGCTGATATTGCTTGACGAGCGCATTTTTGGGCTCAGTCAAGATGACGATCAGATCCTCACGGGCGAGCGCCTGGGTTGCCGTGATTACCGGCAGACGACCAACAAACTCAGGGATCATGCCAAAGCGATGCAAATCCTGCGGGGTCACCTGATTCAAAAGATCATCAACGTCCTCACTCGCTGGATCAGCAAGCTCAGAGCCAAAACCAACACCGCGCTTACCGATGCGCTCACTAATCATCTTGTCGAGCCCGACAAAAGCACCACCTAGGATGAAAAGGATATTTGTGGTATCGATATGCAAAAGCTCCTGCTGAGGATGCTTGCGGCCACCAGAAGGTGGAACAGAAGCCTTGGTACCCTCGATGATCTTCAAGAGCGCCTGCTGAACACCCTCACCCGAGACATCGCGTGTAATCGAAACGTTTTCACCCTTTGCAGCGATCTTATCGATCTCGTCAACGTAAATAATACCGATCTGAGCTCGCTCGATATCACCATCGGCAGCATTGATGAGCTTGAGCAAGATGTTTTCGACATCCTCGCCAACGTAGCCTGCTTCGGTAAGCGTAGTTGCATCGGCAATGGCGAACGGCACATCAAGGATCTTTGCAAGTGTTTGTGCCATCAGGGTCTTACCGGTACCAGTAGGGCCTAAGAGC
>JAEZXW010000073.1 GCA_023419515.1 Actinomycetes bacterium | reverse complement strand
CATGCAAATTAATTAAACATTAATCTTAGCGATTGAACTTACGGCTGAGGCCTGCGCCTGCAAGACCCATGCCCGCAAGGCCAAGGATGGCAGCAGCTGAGATTGGATCGCTGGTTTTAGGAAGAGCTTTGCCCTGCTTCTTATCAGCTTTCTTCTCTTCTGCCTTCGCTGGCTCAGCAGCAGGATTGGCAGTAGGCTCAAGGACGGTTGTATCCGCCTCAGGTGCCTCAAGCTCAGCGCGAAGTTTCTCGACTACCCTGCGTGCCTCAGCGGTAGCTTCGCTGTTTGGATCCTTTGTGAGCTCGTTGGCAAGATCAGCAAGGGCAGCAGCAAGATCCATCTGATCTTTTTGTGCTGCGCGAGCAGCTTGGATCTTTACATCTTCGATCTCGGCCTTCCAAGCTTCTGGATCAGGAGCATTGTCCTCCTCGGCTGCCTCTTCAGCTGCTGCAACTGTCTCGGCAGGTGCAGCTTCCTCAGCGGCATCTGCTGGTTGTGCAGC
Organism: Actinomycetes bacterium; assembly: GCA_023419515.1. GTDB lineage: Bacteria > Actinomycetota > Coriobacteriia > Coriobacteriales > JAEZXW01 > JAEZXW01. The sequence goes on along the minus strand of JAEZXW010000073.1, from coordinate 7,642 downwards.
ATTTTGCTGGCGAAGGGTTTCTACCTCTTTGCGCAAAGCAGCAACAGTCTCAGCATCCGGCTCTTCTTTTGCAAGCTCATTTGAAAGATCAGCGAGCTTGGTTGCAAGATCCATCTGATCTTTTTGTGCTGCGCGTGCAGCTTCGATCTTAAGATCATCTGCTTCGGTTGCAACGGCTGGAGCAGCAGGTTGCAGCACGCCACCAACAACTGCTGCAAGTGCGCCGCCAGCGCAGAGCATAACGATAGTTTTTTTCATACATTCCTCCGATTGATTGCAAATTGATACAACGCCTCGACTACCCAAACATTATGGTACACGAATTTTGATGATATATAGGTTAGGAGTCAAGTTTTTCGGAGAATTTTATTGAGAATTTACCAATGGTTACTTTTTAGTATCAAAACAAAATATATTTATTTAACTCTATAAACTAAATAATAGAAAACTTTTTATACATCGTCTTGTTGCGGGGGGGGCTAGGTAATTGGTTGACTCAATGCCACACTTAATTAAGATGTTTATTAATAAAGTGCAGCATTGAGCAACATCATTTACAGGGTTGCGAGTTTTGATCCAGCCTCTTTGCATTTTTGTGAGGCTTTTTCGTCTGGATAGTCATAAGCAATGACGTTGTCAACAACGTTTAGGCCAGCTTTTTCAGAGCGTTCTACCCAAAAATCCATCCATTCGCCATTGTTCCATTCATATGAACCAAAGAGCAAGACAGGCTTATCGTTTAAAAGGGGTTCAACCTCATCATAAACAGGTAAAAATTCAATATCTTCAAGCTCTTCATCACCCATCGCAGGGCAACCAAAGGCAAAAGCGTCAAAGTCACTCACTTGATCGGTGCTAAAGTCTGAAACCTGGATAATTTCAACTTCAGCACCGCTCTCACGCGCCCCCTCAGCAATAAGATCAGCCATTGCCTCGGTGTTGCCTGTGCCTGACCAATAAACAACTGCAATTGAACTCATACATGCCTCCTCGCATGATGCTTGTTCTAAGCAAAAAACTATTGTTACCTTACATTTAAGCAGCAATCATCTCATGTGTTATGATCTGCGCCTTGAGTTAAGATTGTCACACAAGTAGTCTGATTTCAGACGGATCAATTTAAAATTTTGAAATCTTCATTGGCTAAAGGTTTGTGCTAAAAGATGTATTAAAAGGGTCATTAAAGGGTGGTATTGTGCCTGATCATCAAGAAAAATTTCTTACATTGCCAGCGCTTGCGTATCGAATAACGGTTATGAGTATTGATGATTATGATGAGTTTAAGTCAGCACTTACTAATCGATTTGATCTTGTGTTTGATAGTAAGAATAAACCTTTTGCATCTGCGCCTTTGCATACGCTATGCCCCCATGATTCTCGTGACTTTCAAGACGTTCGCTTTATATTGCCATTGAGCTTTGCGCATACTGATGCAGTTGCGGTGTGTGCACAACTTCAAACTGAGAGTGCTGTTGCATTGGCGCACACGTTCTTGGAGAGCTGTTACGATGAGGGCAGCAAGTTTGATCTTCAGAAGATTGATTTAGGGGTGCAGCTTGGAGTTGATATCGAAAATCCCAAACGCTTTGCTCCTTTAGCTCGATCCTATCAGTTGGTTGCTCAGCAATTTTTTGATGCAGATTTCAACCAAGCACTTAATAAATCATTGGTGCAAAAAACAGAGCGAGAAACTGCTCTCATGTTTGCTCAGGCTTGGACGCGCCTTGAGGCCTCGGTTAAGGCAACAGGTCAGGGCTTGCAGTGCTACAAGGATTATGCACGGGCATATTCACCTAAAAGAGCGCAAGCAGATTTACATTCGCATCTTCAGACTTCAACAGTTGTCGTTGCAGGGCAAGATGAAGATCCGACACTAAACTTGCATCCGCTTGTTGTCTCACTTGCAACCAGTGGAGAGATTGCTTCGGTTGAGGTTTGCAATCTGTTGCTTGAGGATAAATCGACGCACCTTGCCTGATTCAGTGCGTGGGATCGCAGGGACACACACAATACGCTCTGGCCATAGTCGTTTTGAGATACCACGCTTTTTGAGATAAGAAAGCAAATTCTTCTTTGTACAAGCACTTGCTTTACGAGGGTTGACGACTACTGCTAAGCAAATGCGTTCTCCCAAGCGTTCATCATAGATACCAACACTCGCATGATCCAAAATAGGCGGCCACCCGCACACTGCTTTGTCAACCTCAACACTTGAGATATTTTCACCACCACGGATAATCAAGTCTTTAATGCGTCCAGTAACAGTAACTCGACCGTGTTTGTCCATACGGCAGAGGTCTCCGCTGTAAAACCACCCTTCGGCATCAAGCGCGCGATTGGTTTTATCAGGATCTCCAAAGTACCCCATAAAGATATGAGGTCCACGACTTGCTTCTTCACCGATCTCACCATAGGCTACCAGCTGGCGGTTGCGGTCGACGATCTTGACTTCGATGCCTTCTGGGGCAACGCCAGCGTAACGACCATCCCACTCATGACAGTGCTGCGGGGGAACCCACAGATGTGGGCAGCTTTCGGTCGAGCCATAGCACTCGCAGAGTGTGATGCCAAAGCAGCGAGCGCGAGCAATGAGATCACGAGGGAGCGGCGCGCCACCAGAAACAAAGAGCGAAAAACTCGGGGCAACCTGGGTTTTATCGGTAAGATGAGCGCTTTGCTTGTCGAGAGCACACAGGATGTCATAGATAAAAGGTGTTGCTCCAAACGAGGCGGTTACGCCATAAGCATGAATGAGCTCGAGTGCCTGATCAGCTTCAAAACAGTGCTGGATGACAGCAGTGGCACCTACCATCAACGGCATGATCAGCCCGTGAAATAAGCCAGTTGCATGGTTGAGCGGCGAGGGCGTGAGGATGACATCGTTGCTCGTGATGCCAAGGCTTGCGGCGTAGGATTTTTCTGAGAATAAAATATTGTTGTGCGAGAGCATGACGTGCTTAGGAGCGCCCGAGGTGCCACTGGTCGAAAGAATGCAGGCAAGGTCATCGGCGCTGGGTTGGTGAGCAGGGGGAATAGCCGCTGCTGTTTCGCTGTCAGCTCTCGTGCGCTGAGCACTCGGTGACAAATACCTCAGTGACGGCGCGAGCGGATCATCGTCTTCGACGTGGGTCACCAAAAAGATGCGCTCGCGATTTAAGGTTGCAAAGTCCTCAGCAAGATGTGATGCAATGAGCTCATGGTTAACGCCGTGATAGTGATCTGGACAGATAAACGCCTTGGTGTTGACCTTAGCCATGATGCCGTGCAGGTCGCGTTCATTTAAGTTGCGCGCCACAGGATGCAAGACAGCACCGATTTTGAGGACGGCGAGCATGATGGGAGCAAAGAGAGCGCACGGCATGAGCTGAATGGTGACGACATCACCAGGAATTACGCCGCAAGACGTAAGTTCACGTGCGAGGCGATTTGCTGCATCATTGCATTCGCGGTAGGTGAATGTGCCACCCTTGTCATCAAGAACGCAGGGCTTATCGGCAAACCGTTGAGCAGATTGTTGCCAGACATCAAAGATGGTTTGGTTGCTCCAGTATCCCCGCTGATAGTACCGGTCTTTCATCTGCTCATAGAAGGCGTGATAAGCCATGACAACAACCCCAAGCTGTACTTTTGCTTATTTGCGCACTTAAATCCTAGGGTTGAGGTATTGTCATTTCTAATAAATTATTTTTGCGCTTGGTAGTAACTAATAGCTTTTCGTGATGAGAGCAAATGGCATCGATAAAGATTCTGAGCCTACGCAGATTTTGCCCTGTGCTTATTCCTCAAATCGATGTGTTTAGCCAATAGGGTAGGATAAGCGCCTGCCTTTATATGGAGCTGCTAGCCTGATGAGAAGTCGTGATGCCGGTCAGATTTTTAGTTATGACCAGTGAACGCTCAATAATTCCTCCATATACTAGACCTTGCCAAGAACTGAGGATCAGGTTCTGCGCTTAATGTTGTGCAGATCGTCTATCACAATCGGTACACACCGGAGATTGAGCGAAAGAGGAACGATGGCGCTTCTCAAACGAAAGCCTGGCGGTATTCAGCCATCAATTCCATGTGGTTTGCTCAGAATCCGACTTCCTTTTATTCACTTCAACATCGTACTGCCCGAGGTTATTACTGGTCTTATGAATGCCTGCACCTCGTACGGTGTGCTCGCGGTTTTGATTTCAACACTCGGACTCGATCCCGAAATCGCTTGGGCGCTCATCATCTTTGAAACTGCCCTCTACTCTTGCAGCTGGCTTCTTGGTGAGCCCTCGATCTGTGGTTGGATTACGCCAGCGCTGGGTGTTGTGATCGTTTTTCTTGAGGGCTTTGCGCCGGGGGTCTCACGTCTTCATGCCCTCATTGCGCTACAGCTTGAGATAGCTGCGCTTTTCTTGCTCCTTGGGGCAACAGGAATCTCTAAGCGCATCAACCTGCTCATTCCGCCTGGCGTACGTGCGGGCATCATCCTCGGCGCAGGCCTAAGCGCTGTGTTTGGCAGGCTTTCGTCTGGTCAGGGTTTTGACGTGGCTCCCTTTGGTTTGAGTGCTGCCCTTGTCGTTTTATTTGTCTTTATGTTTGGCGCGCGCATCAAAGAGCTCATCCCCAAGTTTCCGTGGCTTGGAATAATCAAGAATTACAGCTTTTTATGGGCGGTTTTAACTCTCATGATCGTGAGTGCGCTTACGGGAGAGATTGGCTTTCACTTCTCAGGGCAAATCATCAAGGCGCCCGATTTTATTGGCCTCTATCATGCTGTCTCGCCGTTTTCGATTGGCTTTCCACCGCTTGAGGCATGGACAGCAGCATTTCCACTTGCCCTTATTGCATGGCTGATTGCGTACGGCGATTTTGTCACCGTGCAGCAGCTTGGCTTGCATTCTCAGCGCCCCGATGAGTACATCGAGTTCGACATCAATCGCTCCAACGTGATCTGCGGTATTCGCAATGCGTTGCTTGGTCTGTTTTGTCCGTATCCAGCGCTCGCGGGTCCTTTGAGCGCGCCTTATTGTGTCGCGGTGTATCAGCGCTACAAGGATGCTCCTATGCAAGGTCGTGGTGCTATGCATTCTATCTACGACGGCACGGGTACCAACTTGATATTCACGGTCATTGGAATGTTTCTTTATCCCGTCTATGAGGCGTCAGCGCTTGCATCGGGACCACTGCTCGTCCTCGTGCTCTGCCTGCAGGGTTATATCTGTACACAGCTTGCTTTTTCAATTGCAAAAGACAAGATCGATCAGGGGGTAGCGGGCATGCTCGCCGGTGTCATGCTGGCACTTGGCGCTGGAATTGCTCTGCTCGTTGGCGTCATTCTCTACTTCTTAGTCGCTGGTAAGAAAAAAGTGATCGACGATTATCAAAACAACAAAGCCCAGCAAGAGAAAGAAGACGAAATCACGCGTAAGCTAATGCTGCGCGAGGAGTGTTAGACCGCGCGGTAACCGTGGTGCAACGGCGTGCCGACCCGCACGGCAAACGCGGCGCCAGCTCGTGTCACTCCCGTGTCAAGCCGCTGCAGTCAACGTTGCAATTGCTTTGCAGCTGCAAGCCGATCTCACTCAAATTGACCTATAGATCTAATTGATAATTTGCAAAAACGAACGGGTTTGAATCAATTAGAAAAAGATGGAGATATGGTGCAGACTTAGATGTATACCCGCTCTGACCTGCTTGTTTATCAGCATTTCAGCAGCGTGGATACTCAAGTTTCGATGAGTCATAAGGGTGATGACTCAAGAAGGAGGAGGCTCCATGAATCCTAAAGCCAAGATTACTGACGAGCAATTTGAGGCGTATCTCAAGCAGGTTCGTGAGTTGGTCGAGGGTCCTTTTGATGAGATGCAAAAGGAGATCGAAGTTACGAACACCTTCCCAGAGGAGTTCTACGAGCTCGCAAAGAAGAACGATCTTTACCGTTTCTATCTGCCCAGTGAGTACGGCGGTTGGGACCTCAACGAACTTGAGATCTTGCGCGTTCAAGAGGAGTTTTCACGTGGCCCTGGTGGTATCCGTATGCACCTTCACCATGCTGCTGATATGAACTGGCGCATCCTTGATGACTACGGCAAACCCGAGCTCAAGGCAAAGTACATGGACAAGTTCCAGGACAAGACCATCTACTGCAACTTCGCTATCACCGAGCAGACTGGCGGCACCGGCGCAGACATCCACACCACTGCACTCAAGGACGAGGACGGTAACTACATCCTCAACGGCGAGAAGTGGCTCATTTCTCACACCGACTGCTCCGATTTCACCTACGTCATCGCAGTGACCGATCCTGAGGGCGACAAGGATTCACGTCTTTCGGCTTTCTTCGTGCCAAACGATGCTCCTGGCTTTGAGATTGTTCCTATGTCTCACATGATGGGCTGCCGCGGTGCTGGCCATGCTGGCCTTAAGTTCACTAACCTTAAGCTCGACCCAATCTACCTGCTCGGCGAAGAGGGTCAGGGCATGGAAGTGGCAATCCACTCACTCTCTGTTTCTCGCGTTCACATCGCTATGTCAAACCTCGGTATGGCTCAGCGCATGCTCGAGATGTCACTCGCTCGCGCAAACGACCGCGTGACCTTTGGCAAGCCAATCGCAACTCGCCAAATGATCAAGGCGAAAATCGCAGACATGCAGATGATGATTCACGTCCTGCGCACCGCAATCTACGACTTTGCTCGCGACTTCGACAACGATCCGCACAACCCATACATCGCCGAAAAGGCTGCTATCTGCAAGCTCTTCTCGATCAACACCGTCAAGCTGGTCTCAGATGAGATGCTTGAGATTTTTGGTGGCGACGGCTACTTCGAGGACAGCCCATACGGCCCTGTTGAGCGCATGTATCGCGACTGCCGCGCAATGTGGCTTGAGGAGGGCGCGCCTTGCGTCCAGCGCATCACCATTGCTCGTGAGACGCAAAATCACGGTGGCAAGATCGAATATCTCTTCGATTAAGTCGATACGAGCAAGGTGAGAAGCGCTCCTGTTATGTGTAGGAGCACAAACCAGTAACAGTTTTCGGGCAGGGCGTTAGCGGATAGATACCAAAGCGCTCTGCCTGATTTGTTTTAAGGAGCAGGTGTTATGACAAAACCTCTCGAGGGTCTCAAGGTTGTTGACTTGACGACATTTTTGGCAACCCCAACCACTGGCCGCGTTTTGGGTGAGTGGGGCGCAGACGTCATCAAGATCGAGGCGGCAAAGGGAGATCCTGGCCGCGTGAACCAAGCGGTTGCTTTTGGCATGCCTTCTAGCGATGATGAAAACCTCGGCTTTGATATGGCCAACATGCACAAGCGCTTCATCAGCCTTAATCTCAAGAGTGAGCGCGGCCTTGAGGTCATGCACAAGCTGCTTGCTGATGCCGACATCTTCATCACCAATATGCGTGCTAAGTCGCTGGCAAAGATGGGTCTTGATTGGGAGTCTTTACATGCACGCTATCCACGCCTGATCATGGGTCATGGCCTGGGTTATGGCAAAAAAGGTGCCGAGAAGGATGCGGCTGGTTTTGACGTCACCTGCTACATGGGTCGAGGCGGCGTTTTTGGTACGACAGTCAACAAGGGCGATGCCCCAATGATCCCCACCAATGGCTACGGCGATTTTCAGGCATCGATCTTCTTGGCGTCAGGTCTTTTGG
>JAEZXW010000014.1 GCA_023419515.1 Actinomycetes bacterium | reverse complement strand
CTTTAAGCCGCGTGGTGCTGGCGCATAAGATCAAAAAGGAGCAGGCAAATGCATGAGTTTGCGCTGATGACTTCAGTGATGCAAACGGTCGAATCGGTGGCGCGTGAGCATAAGGCGCGGCGTGTGACGGCAATTACATTAACAGTAGGAGATATGGTCGAAGCGGTTGAAGAATCGCTTCGATTTGCATTTGAGGCGCTTTCAGCCGACACCGTGGCACAGGGAGCTCATCTCATCGTGAACACGGTGACCCCTGAGTCTACCTGCGCTGAGTGTCAGGCCGTTTTTGAGCACGATCGACTTCATGTGCGCTGCCCTGAATGCGGCTCTCGGTTTACCGCGCTCAACAAGGGTAAGGAACTTGCGATCAGCGCGATCGAGCTCGATTTGCCCGACAATGAGGAGGCTTGATATGGCTGACCATACCGTTTCTCTTAATCACCCCATCTTGAGTAAGAACCAAAAGCTCGCTCAAGAAAACCGCGATCGCTTTGCTGAGCACGGCGTTTTTGTGGTCGATTTGATGTCATCACCGGGGTCAGGTAAGACCTCGACCATTATTGCCACGATTGAGGCGCTCCGCGATAAGTTCAACATTGCTGTAATCGAAGGTGACATTGCCTCAGACGTCGATGCGCAGACGATCAAGGAGCTCGGTATCCCCGCTGTGCAAGTCAATACAGGAGGCTTGTGCCACCTTGAATCCCAGATGATCTCGCGGGCAATCGATGTGCTTGACCTTGAGAATCTCGACCTCATCATCCTTGAAAACGTGGGTAACCTCGTATGTCCCGTTGACTTTGATCTTGGTGAAGATGCCAAGGTCATGATCCTTTCGGTGCCTGAGGGCGACGATAAGCCCCTCAAGTATCCTGGCATTTTTCAGGGATCACGCGCGCTTATCGTCAACAAGGTCGATACCTTGCCTGTCTTTGACTTTGATGTTGACCTTTATCAATCACATATCGACGATCTCAACCCGCAGGCTGCACAGTTTTTTATCAGCGCCCGCACCAAAGAGGGTGTTGATGAATGGGCCGCATGGCTTGAGGGTGAGATTACGACCAAAAAACAGCGAAAGGCTTAATTGAGCCCATGAGACTTGTTGTAACTGAGAAAAACATTGCCGCCCAAAAAATCGCAGGTCTGTTGGCGACGGGTAAACCTAAGGCCGACAAGGTGTATAACACGCCGTGCTATCGCTTTGCGGTCAATGGTGAGGAATGGGTGAGTGTTGGTCTCAAGGGCCACATTCTTGCTGTCGATTTTCCGGTGGCGTTGACGCACACCAAAAAGACGGGCTGGCTGGCTGTCGATAAGGACGGCGTGATTGTTGATGCGCCATATGTTGATGAGTCGCTTCCTCAACCGCCGTTCAAAAAGAAAAAGCCATTTATGGTGGACGGCGTTGATCTTAAAGGCTGGAAGATCGAGGCGCTGCCGTATCTCGTGTGGGCTCCAGTGCTTAAAGAGCCCAAGGAAAAAGAAATCATCCGTGCCTTAAAAAATCTTGCCAAAAAGGCTGACTTTGTGGTGATCGCCACCGACTTTGACCGCGAGGGCGAGCTCATTGGGTCAGATGCGCTTGCGATGGTTCGCGAGGTGGCACCCGATGTGCCCGTGAGCCGCGCTCGTTATTCGGCGCTTACAGCAGGTGAGGTTACCAAGGCATTTGAGAACCTCGTCGAGCTTGACACCAACCTTGCGGCTGCTGGTGAGACCCGTCAGCACATTGATCTTATCTGGGGTGCTGCGCTCACTCGTTACCTCACGCTTGCCCGCCCAAGCGGTTTTGGTAATGTGCGCTCGGCTGGCCGTGTGCAAACACCAACACTTGCGCTTGTCGTTGAGCGCGAGAAGGAACGCGAAGCCTTTATCCCTGAGGATTACTGGGTCATCAAGGCAACGGGAAGTATTGCCGAGGGTGGTGCTTCGGGCGCTGATGCGACCGAGAGCTTTGTGCTGACCCACCAAGAGGGTCGTTTTCACGATGAGGCGCAGGCTGAGGCCGCTTACCAGGCAGTCCAAGGTGTAAACGAGGCAACGATTGTTGAGGTAACTAAAAAGGCGCGCAAGCAACAACCACCTGCGCCGTTTAATACGACCTCGCTCATGGCTGCGGCAAGTGCCATTGGCTTGAGCCCCGCGCGCACTATGCGCATTGCTGAGTCGCTCTACATGGACGGTCTGATCAGCTATCCGCGTGTCGATAACACAGTCTATCCAAACTCACTTAACCTCAAGGGTGCCGTAAGCATGCTGGCAAAAAACCCGCTCTATGCGTCGTATTGCCAAAACCTCCTGACCCAAGATGAGTGGCACCCAACCCGCGGCAAGCAGCAGGAGACTGATCACCCACCTATTCACCCAACTGCGCCGGCGTCACCCGAGTCGCTCGATGCGGCTTCGTGGAAGCTCTATAACCTCGTTGCTCGTCGTTTTTTGGCAACGCTGGGCGATGCGGCAGTGATCGAGGGCACCAAAGTGATTGCCGAGGCTGCAGGGGAGCCCTTTGTGACCTCGGGTGATGTGACACTCGAGCCAGGTTTTCGCGCGATTTACCACTACGGCACCAAGAAGGAAGAACTTCTGCCGGCGTTAAGCCAAGGTGATCGCATTTCATTTGCTGACCCAGTGCTTGAGGCAAAACAGACCGAGCCGCCCGCGCGCTACAGTCAGGGCAAGCTCATTCAGGAGATGGAAAAACGCGGTCTTGGCACCAAGTCAACGCGTCACGCCATTATTGAGCGTCTCTTTAACGTGAAATACCTCAAGAACGACCCGATCGAGCCTTCGCAGCTCGGTATGGCGATCATTGAAGCACTGGATCGTTTTGCGCCACATATCACAAGTGCTGATATGACCGCATCGCTTGAACATGAGATGGACGAGATTGCCCGCGGTGCTGAAACTCAGGATGATGCCGTCAATCACTCACGCGCGATGTTGAACAGCGTGCTTACGACCCTTATCGAGCGCACCGAGGATATGGGCGAGGCGATCGCCGATGCGGTGACGGCTGATGCCAAGGTGGGCGTGTGTCCAACCTGTGGCAAAGATCTCGTGGTCAAAAACTCGGCAAAGACGAGAAGCTCGTTTATTGGCTGTATGGGATACCCCGACTGCGATGTGACCTTCCCGCTGCCGACGGGCAAGATCGAGCCGCTTGAGGAGCCCTGTCCGCACTGCGGCGCACCTCGCGTCAAGGTCAAGCCCTTCCGCTCAAAAGCATATGAGACCTGCGTAAATCCACGCTGTGTGACTAACCAAGAGCCCGATGTCGAGGTTGGTGAGTGCCCAGTCTGTCATGAGGCAGGGCGCAAGGCAAAACTCATCGCCCAGCGCTCAGAACGTACTGGCAAGCGTTTTATCCGCTGCGAGAACTACGAAGAGTGTGGCGTGAGCTATCCACTGCCTGCTCGCGGCAAGCTGATCGCTGAGGGCAAGACTTGCCCAGAATGCGCCGCTCCCGTCGTAACCATCGAAACTGATCGAGGTCCGTGGGAGATTTGTGTCAATATGGATTGTCCGAGCAAAGAAAAGAAGGCATCGCGCACCAAGTCGCGTACTGGCACCAAGTCGCGTGCCAAAAAGTCCACGACTGCTCGCAAGACAAGCGCTGCCAAATCAAAAACAAGCAAGTCCTAAGAGTCATCCATCACCCGCAAGAGAAGGGCGCACCCATGAGCTTTCCTAAGGTAACCATCATCGGCGCAGGTAACGTTGGAGCAACTGCCGCTCAGCTCATCCTGCAAAAGAATCTCGCTCATGTCGTGTTGCTCGATGTGGTTGAAGGGATGCCCCAGGGTAAAGCGCTCGATCTCATGCACCTGCGTTCAATCGAGTGTTTTGAGCCGCTTGTGACCGGTTCAAACGATTATGAAGCGGCATGCGAAAGCGATGTCGTGGTGATTACCGCTGGTATCGCACGCAAGCCTGGTATGACCCGCGAGGATTTGCTTGAGACGAACGCCAAGATCTTGTCATCGTGCATTGATCAGGCGGTCGAGGTAGCCCCCAATGCCATCTATCTCATCGTGACTAACCCGCTCGATCACATGGCATACATCGGTTACAAACGCTTGCATGAGCACGGGGTACCCGCTGAGCGCGTGATTGGCATGGGTGGTGTGCTTGATTCGGCGCGCTTTGCCTATGAGATCTATCGCAAGACCAACGCCAATATCAATGACGTCGAGGCAACCGTGATCGGCGCGCATGGCCAGGGTATGGTGCCGCTGTCGCGTTTTTCGTACGTGAACGGCACGCCGGTGGCTGAGCTTCTTGAGGCTGCTGACATCATTGAGATCGAAGAGCGTACGGTGGGTGGCGGCGCCGAGGTGGTTTCTCTGCTCAAGACCGGATCGGCGTTTTATGCCCCTGGCGCTTCAATTGCCGCAATGGTCGAGGCGATCGTGCACGATACCGGCGCGGTTATGAGTTCGTGCGTGTTGCTCAACGGCGAGTATGGCCATGAGGGCATTTACATGTGCGTTCCAGCTCGACTCGGTGCGGCTGGCGTGTTGGGAGTCGAGGTGCTCGACCTGAACACCAGCGAGCAGGCAGCTCTTGACAAGGCAGCTGCTCAGATCAGGGCAGGTCTTGCCGATTTTGGTGTCCTATGATCGATGCCGCCCTCATTGCACGTGGGCTCAAGCTCGTCTTGCCAGATCTTGCGTATGGCGTGAGAGTCGATGTGCTCGAGGCGTTTGAGCAGGCGCTCGACACCGCGATTCACGATCGAGAAAAACGCATCCTCAATCAACTCATTGATAATGCTCGTTATGCCCGTGAGCATCAGCTGCCTGGCTGTCAGGATACCGGAACGGTCTGGGTCATGCTGGAGGTAGGTCCCGACGTTGCTATCTCATCCACCTGCTTTACCCAGATTAACGCCGTGGTAGCTCAGGCGTATCAAGTGGGCGCGCTGCGCAAAAGCACTGTGTTTGACAGTGTTTTTTGCCGAGAAAACCGCGGTGACAACACTCCCGCATTTACTGAAATTCATCTGCGTGAGGACTTTGAGCCAGGCTATGTCGAGCTACATGTCATGCTTAAAGGGGCTGGCAGTGACAATGCGAGTAGGCTTGCGATGCTTAACCCCAGCGATGGGGTCGAAGGCATCGAGCGCCTGGTCTGCGAGGTCGTGCAAGAAAAGGGGATCAACGCCTGCCCACCGCTCGTGGTTGGCGTTGGTGTGGGCGCAACGTTTGATACGGTGGCGCATCTTTCAAAACAGGCGCTCTTGCGCGCTGTGGGTGTGCCAGCAGTAACGCCAGAACAGGCAGCGCTTGAGGAGCGGCTGCTTACGGCGGTAAATGCACTGGGAATTGGTGCTGCAGGCCTTGGTGGTCTGCACACGGCGCTTGCTGTGCATGTCGAGACAGCTCCCTGCCACATTGCAGCGCTGCCGGTGGCGGTTAACCTTGGGTGCTCAGCTATGCGCGCTGCGACTATCGCCATCCAAGATGGTGAGATCCTCGGGATCAAGGACCCTCAAAGCGGGCATATCGCCAGTAGCCTTGCTGAGCTTCAGAGCCCTCAGCCGGTCATCAAGCAAGCCACTCAGACGTTCGTAACTCAGGAGCAGCATTCATGAGTGGCGTATTCCATATCCACACGAGCGAATTTGTCCAGCGTGCGCCTGAGTTTTCTTGTGGTGATGAGCTTTTGCTCACCGGTGAGATATATGCTCTGCGCGATGCCGGCCATCTGCGCTTACTCGCTGAGCTCGAGCGTCAGGGAAGCTTGCCTTATGATCTCGCTGGCAAGCTGATCTTCTACGCTGGTCCTACCCCCGCGCCTTCATCGGCTGCTCAGGCCTCAGGGGTTACGAGCCCCTTTGGTGCTATCGGCCCTACGACCGCCTCACGCATGGACTTTGCAACTCCAGCTCTGATCGCGGCAGGTATTGCGGGGATGATCGGCAAGGGCGTACGCTCAGCCCAGGTGCATGAGGCATGCGCCCAGCACCAAGCGCTCTATTGCGTTGCAGTTGGTGGAGCAGCTGCCCGTATGGCACAATCGGTTATCTCAGAAGAAGTAATCGCCTATCCTGATTTGGGAACCGAGGCACTGCGGCGCTTGGTTGTCCAGGATTTTTCGGTGTTTGTCGAGATTGACGCCCGTGGAGCCGATCTTTATCAGCAGGCGCAAGAGGAAGCTCAAGCATTGATAAGGAGACGTAAGTCATAATGGTCTCTCAGATAAACCAGGCTAATCACACCCGCGAAAAGCTTGCGCAGCCAGGTATTTTTATCACGCTTGAAGGAGTTGACGGCGTCGGTAAGTCAACACAAGCAAGGCTTCTGATTGATTGGCTGCAAAATCGCGGTCACACGGTCGAGTTTTTGCGTGAGCCAGGGGGTACCCCGATCGGTGAGCGTGTGAGAGAACTCTTGCTCGACCCTGCCTTTTCGGTGATGGCTCCCACGACAGAGCTTTTGCTCTACGAAGCCTCGCGCGCTCAGATTGTAGCGGAAAAAATCGCACCTGCCCTGCAGCAGGGATATATCGTGATCTGCGATCGTTTTTATGACTCAACGACTGCCTATCAAGGGTATGGTCGCGGCATTAACCGCGAACTCATCAGTGAGCTCAATCAGATTGCAGTCAATGGATGCGTGCCCGACCTCACTCTCATTTTTGATGCGTCTACTTCGACACTCGATCGCGCCACTCAAGCAGGGGCTGATCGCCTTGAGCAAGAGGGCGATGAGTTCCAAGCCAAGGTGCAAGCGGGTTTTTGCGCGATTGCGGCTGATGATCCTGAGCGCGTCAAGCTGATTGATGCCCAGGGTACTCCCGATGAAGTGCACAAACGAGTGATGGCGGTGGTGACACATGTCTTCGATCTTTAATCGCCTTGTTGGCCAGCCACAGGTTCGTGCTTTTCTTTCGGCTGCCCTCGATTGTGACCAGATCTCACACGCAACCCTGTTTGTCGGGGCTCCTGGCTCGGGTAAGCTCGATGCTGCCTGGCTGTTGGCGCAAGCACTTGTGTGCGAAAACGACGGTTGCGATGCTTGTGATGATTGTATCCGCGCCAAGCGTCGCACACACCCCGACATCCACTGGTATGAGCCAGAGGGAGCCCAGCAATACCTCGTTGACCAGATCAGGGATCTCATTGATGATGTGGTGCTCTCGCCCATCAGGGCAAAGCGCAAGGTCTACATCATAAACCGCGCCGATTTACTCGTAGCAGCAAGTGCCAATGCCTTGCTCAAGACCCTCGAAGAGCCTCCTGCACACACAGCATTCATTCTCATTGCTCGATCAGAGGATCAGGTGCTCGAAACCATCGTGTCGCGTTGTCAGGTCGTACCCTTCAAGATGCTTGGCACCCAGGATGCACTTGCAACTCTTCAGGCGATGACGGGCGAGGATTTTGATGCCTGCAAGCAGGCGCTCGCGATCAGTGGCTCATCGCTCACGCAGGCGCGCGCATTTTTGCAGTCGAAAGATTCAGCGACCTTGCGTGTGGCGGTAATCAGGATGCTCGCAAGCCTGCCAACGGCGAACGAGATTGATGTGCTCAACATGGCAAAAGACTTGCTTGAACAAGCAAAGCTTCCGCTTTCTGAGATCGAGGCAAGCCAAGAAGAGGTCTATCAGCAAAACGCTGAGCTTTTATCGGCAAAAGCACTCAAGCGTCTTGCCGATCAGCATAAACGAGCATTGACTAGCGCAGAGCAGGCAAGCCTCAAGACCGTACTTGCCATTTGTCGCAGTTTTTTGCGCGATCTTGTGCTGATTAACTTGTCGCAGGGCGAGATGATAGTGAATAATGATTTTGAAACTGAACTCATGCGCATGGCAGGAACCCAGCCCCATCTTGCCCAGGATGCTGCTGGTGTGTTTGCCGTGGTCGATAAGGCAGAGGCGGCACTTGATCGTCACGCCGCTGCTCAGCTTGTGTTTGAAGTATTGCTGTTTGCTTTGAGGGAGAAATTAACGTGCCAGTAGTCGTACCGGTAAGGTTGCGATACAGCCGATCAGATATATGGTGTGACCCCGCGAGTTTTTCTTTGAGTCGATTCGACTTTGTTATCGTTAAAACCGCGCGCGGCCTTGAATTTGGAACCGTTTCTCACGAGGGCTTTGAAGCCCCGGAAGAAGAGATTGGTGATACGCCACTCAACACCATTGAGCGCATTGCAACCAACGAGGATGTTGAAAAAGCCAATGATCAGCTGCAGCGGGGCGATGATGCGCTCGCGATTTTTCGTCGCCTGACTAAAGAGCACGAGCTTGACATCAAGCCCGTTGGTGTTGACTTTATTCATGAGGGCAACAAAGCAGTTTGCTATTTTTCGGCCGATCAGCGCATTGATTTTCGTGCGATTGTCCGCGACCTTGCCCGTGAGCTCAAAAGCCGCATCGACATGCGTCAGATCAATGCGCGTGAAAGCTCGGGCGTCATTGGCGCAATTGGCTGTTGTGGTCAGGAGCTTTGTTGTGCTCGTATGGGCAAGATTCCCGATCATATCACCGTGCGTATGGCGCGCGACCAAAATATGAGTGCAAACTCCACTCGTGTCTCAGGTATGTGCGGCAGGCTTATGTGTTGCTTGGCATACGAGCACGACGTGTATGTTGACTTCAAAAAGCGCGCTCCTAAAAACGGCACTCAGATCGAAACGCCGTTTGGGACTGCGGTGGTTGCCGAGCTTTTTACCACACGTGAAGAGGTGGGCTTAAAGCTCGATGATGGCGTAGTGATGGTGGTGCCACTGAGTACCATGTCACTCAAAACACCCGATGGTGAGTATATTTCGTATCAGAGACTTCAGGGAGAAGCTGGGTTTATTGCTCAGCTTGCCGATGAGGGTGAGAGCACCGACACTGAGGTGCACGAGCCTACGGAGGTCAAGGCACCAAAGACGGACGAGGCTCCTGAGATAACCGCTGTCCTTGAGAGCCCTGAAAATCCTGAGGTAACCACTGCTTCCGAGATCTCCGAGGCTTTCGAGACTCAAGTGACTTCTGAGGTGCAGCAAACCGGCTGCAACTGCTCATGCCCACACAAAAAAGAACCCGTGCGCCCCAATGCGATCACACGTGAGGCTCTTGAGACAATTGAGAAGCCCGAGATCGCTCGTATCATTGCGCAGTACGATGCTGCCGCACTTGCTCAAGAGCTTAAGGAGCTTGAACAGCAGAGCTTTGAGCTTCGCTCTCGCGATGCCAGGCAGTCCAAAAGCCGCCGTCGTAGTCGTGGTGAGCAAGAGTCAAGCGAGCGTTCAGCGTCAGATGCAACTAATAAGACCTCGCGCCGTCGACGCTCCCCACAAGATCGCCGTTTACAGTCAGTTTCGTCGTCAGTTTCGTCGTCAACAGAGAGAGCTGAGAACAAGCAAAGCAGGCAGGCTGCAGAAGACGGATCGGGATCACGTAGGTCACGTCGATCGAGAAAGCGCAGTTCACGATCAGAAAAGCAGGCAAATCAGGGGCAAGTACAAGCTCAAAAGCAAGCTCAGGAGCAGAGCACCCGCTCGCAGCAGCGCTCTGGTGAGCAGTCGACATCACGTCGCTCTCGTCAGCGCAGATCAGGGTCGGGCAGCTCGCAGGAGCATTCGCCACAAGCTCAACAGGCACTGAGCCAAGACAAGTTGCAGGCAAAGCCTCGGGGTGAGGTTCGCAGGAGGCGGCGTCGCCCTGGAGATGGCGGTGGCATCGCTTAAGCTTGTGTCGCCGAGGTCGTAGTTCTTGCACATTCGCGCGTCTTGTCGTTTCCGCCATGTGGTGTCGTTGGACGTATAATGAGGTGTCCCATCATCCGTAGACAAGGGAGACGCACCCATGCGAGACGATGTTGTTTTTCAAGAGCTGCTTGATACCTGCTTCATGACCGATCCACAGCAAGCGCAGGTGGTGCGACTTGCCGCAAATTACATTGCGCAAAAGTCCGGCGTTGCGACTCACCACCTCTTCGTTGTGTTGGGTTCGGGTCTTAAAGAGGCCGCCAATCAGCTCGGTGAGACGGTCGCTGAATTTTCCTATCAGGAATTTCCCGGAGTCTTGGCGCCAACTGCCGAAGGTCATGGCTCCACGATTTTCTCGGTCAAGCTTCCCCAGTCTCACCCAGATCGTGATGTTTTTGCCCTCGTTTCGACAGGCAGAAGTCATCTTTATGAAGGCTTGAGCCCGCGCACGATTTGTGCACTTCCGCGTATTGCCGCGGCTGCTGGTGCCACTCACGCTCTGCTCACCAATGCCGGTGGCTGCCTACGCAATTGGACGCTTGGTGATGTGATGGCAATCACTGATCACATCAATATGACGGGTATCTCGCCGTTTGAGGGTGGTGTTTTTACCGACATCAGTGGTGTGTGGGATAAGGAGCTCGCGGCAAAGATGAAAAACCTCGCAGCTCGCGAGGGCGTTTATGCCATTTTGCGCGGCCCAGAGTATCAGACGATGGCCGAAAGCCGCATGCTGGCTCAAAATGGTGTCGATATGGTCGGCATGAGCACCGTGCTTGAGGCAATCGCCCTACATCAGTTGCAGGTTCGTGTCTGCGGTCTTTCGGTAACGAGTGACTTAAGCTTCTCCTCTGATCCAACGACGCACGAAGAGGTCATGCGGGCAGTAGGCAGCGCTCAGGGTGTGGTTCGTGAAGCAGTGGCACAACTTGCTACTGACATTGTTGAGAGCATGGAGCGCTAATTTTTGCACTTGATAAACTCAATTGAATGCCGTAATCTTTTCAGGCACTTCGACTTAAGTGAGAAGAGCAGGCCAGTTTAGCTCAGTTGGTAGAGCACCGCTCTCGTAAAGCGGGGGTCACCGGTTCAAGTCCGGTAACTGGCTCCATTCATTCACAAATGTAAAGCCTCCAAACCATGTGGTCTGGAGGCTTTTTCGTGTGTTCTTATCGTGATCTTATCGCCAGAATCCCTTAAGCACTTGCCGAGAAGCGCTCGATCCAGCTTTGTTGATCAGCATCATGCAGCTGCTCAGACTCATGCTTCAAGATGCTGTGAGGCGTCTCTTCAAGCGGGTAGAGGTTTCTCATGCTCGAAAGACCAACACCCACTGTTGAGCTGTTGTGGAGCAATGCGCTTGCACCTGAACTGAGAGTACCGGTAACGCCAAGACCTAAGAGAATGGTGTTGACCACCATGATAAAGCTGTAGGTCTTATCCATACGCCTAAAGAGGCGTTGGCTCATGAGCCTCAGCATCAGGACGTTATTGAGGTCATTGGTGTTAAAGGTGATGTCAGCAACCTCGCGGGCAACGTCAGCGCCGTTGTTCATGGCGATACCAACATCGGCTGTCGTCAACGCAAGCGAGTCGTTAATGCCGTCGCCTACCATGACTACTTTGCGACCCTTTTTCTGCAGGTCCTTGATAAAGTTTGCCTTATCCTCGGGCATGACCTGTGAGCGATACTCATCCACACCTGCCTTAGCCGCAGCTTGACGAGCAGCACTTTCAGCATCACCGGTGAGCATGACGATGTGCTCAAAGCCAGCCTTGCGCAAGTCAGCGATCATCGCAGGAGCATCTTCACGCAGCGGATCTTCGAGCACGATGGCACCCATGACCTCCTTGTCGCGTGCCAAGAAAAGCACCGACTGATGGCCGTCTTCCGCCTCAAGCACAGCTCGTGCCTCAGGGCAGAGCACCACGCCCTCATCGTCAAAGATGAAGTGCGGCGAGCCAATAAGGATGCGATGTCCGTCGAGCGATGAAACGATGCCGTGGGCAACGATGTACTCGACATCACTGTGCTGCTCGCGATGCTTTAAGTCCTGCTCAGCAGCTGCATTGACAATGGCACGGGCAACGGGGTGAGGGAAGTGCTCTTCCAGACATGCCGAAAGTCGTAAGACTTCCTTGGACTCGTTGCCGTTCATGCCGATCACGTTGGTGACCTGTGGCGTTGCGTTGGTAAGCGTGCCGGTCTTATCAAACACGATGGTATCGGCATGGGCGAGTTGCTCAAGTTGCCTACCACCCTTGATGGTAAAGCCGCGCGAGGCGCCCTCGCGCATCGCCGAGAGCACACTGATGCTCGTTGCGAGTTTGAGCGCGCACGAGTAGTCAACAACAAACGCAGCGCTCATCAAGTGGATGTTGCGCGTGATAAGACCAACGAGCAAGCCAAAAGCAAGGTTGTACGGGACGATGGCATCGGCCAGATCATTGACGCGAGATTCAACTGTCGACTTTTGATCTGCTGCGTCATCGATCATGTGCATGATGCGCATGAGACGGGTCTCTTTGCTGGTCGCCTTGGTTTGAACGATAAGTTCGCCCTCCTCAAGGACGGTGCCAGCGTAGACACTGTCACCAGTGGTGCGCACGATCGAGACGCTTTCGCCAGTAAGCGATGCCTGGTTGACCTCGCCCGTACCGCGTACGACCACGCCGTCAACGGGGATGGTGTAGCCCATGCGACAGACGATAGTCTCGCCAGCTTGCACCTCTTCAACAGGCACGAGCTGTTCGATATCATCGCGGATAACCCATGCCTTCATATCCTGGTCGAGCAGGGAGTTAGCAAGGTCGGCGGTTGATTTGCGCTCAGTCCACTCTTCAAAAACCTCGCCCAAGTTCAGCAAGAAAATGATCTCACTGACGGCGTTCATATCGCGGGTTAACAGGGCAAACCCGATAGCAGCGGCATCGATGACCGAAACATCGATGCGCCGTGCCATCAGCGTTCGGGCCCCCTCGTACAGATAGGGGGCAGCGCGGATGACATCGTAGGCCATCCGCACGGGGAGTGGTAAAAAAAGTCGGCGACCGATCCATCCCACTACCATCGAGGTGATTTTCTCTGGATAGTAGTTCTCATCGAACAAGATGCTTGCCGACATCGGTACGCGCATCTGTTCAAGTCCGCTTCGGTCGAGGTTGCCGATAAAATCGATCACCTGCTGACGCGCATCCGCCAGACTTGCATCCTCACGTGCTGAAAACGCAATGGCAACAGATCCCGTTTTGCGATAAATGCGTACGTCATCGACCACATCGAGCGACGAGGTGATGGCGTAATGCAGGGCGCTTGCTTCTTTATCGCTCAGTCCGCCCTGCGTTGCAAAGCGGATGCGCCCTTCAATTTCGTGGGCAATTAAAGCAAACAAGGGACGTTCCTCTCTTCATGCAAAGCAAATAAATTACTGAGCAACGATCTTGTTCTCGGCCTGAGCACGGTTGACAGCCTCTGCCTCGGCAACCATGTCATCAACTTGCTCCTTAGCGCGCTCAACGAGCTCGTCAGCGGAGTTCTTTGCGCGCATGCCAGCAGCGATGCCTTGGACGTAGAGATCCTTAGCAGGCTTTGAGGTCAGTGCCTTTACGCCAGCGGTGCCAAGCAAAAAGCCAGCAGCGACAAGTCCAAGATACATGTTGCGATCAGTCTTAAAGAGTTTCATATCCAGTCCCTTTCTCTTGTCTTAGTGGATACTTATGTGATTGCAAATTGGTGGAAAGCACCACGCTTTCATAATACGACTTATCTCCCAAAAATCGGCTTTGACGTGTTATTTTGCACCCAAACACTGTTTTCAAAATGTAAGCCAGAGGATACTTTACATCCACGCACGAATCTCGCGGCAAAATCAAAAAGTACGCCGCAGGTAACCCTGTTTGTGTTCTTGACAAAGGTTTGGGGTCAGGCACATTGTTATCTGGCGTGCCGCTTTGTTTGATCTTGAGGTGCGCTGAACATCCCAAGGAGGCACAACATGCCAAGCCAGGCAAGTAATCAGCCGATCGATCAGACATCCACCCAGCCAATTCAAGTGTACGATCAGGCGAGTAATCACGCGAGCTCACCGAACCAAAAGACCCTGCTCTCACAGACGGTGGTCGAGGTTTTGCCGCAGATCGTGCGAACGACTGCGCCACTGCAGCTCGCGCCTCATCTGTCGATGTATGCAGTGTATGAGCCCGGGAAGACTCTGCTCATCGATGCCGCTTCGGCTGAGATCTATGAGTCGCTCGTGCACTCCAAGCATGCTGTTGACTTGGTGGTCGAGGCAGCGGGAAATCCCTGGAGCCAGGTGACTGTTTTTATCACACATTATCACCCCGATCACGTGGGGCTCATCTCGTATTGCAAGGAAAAAGGCGCCCGTGTGGTGGTACCTGCCTTACCTGAACACGTCGCTCCTGACCGACCAGCACGTGACGCGGCGTTGCATCTTGGTCTTGACCCTGAGTTTGAGGAGATCCATCAGGTCTTTTCGCGTTTTTGGTTTCCATCGCCTGCTGATGTACTGACGAGTGAAGTTGAGGAGCTTGCGCCCGATGAGGTCTTTGAGGTGGGTGGCTACTCTTTGCGGCCAATCCCGCTCTATGGGCATCACAATGTGCAAACTGGGCTCTACGATAAGAGCAGCAAGATCATCTTTGCAGCAGATGCGCTGATCTCGCGTTTTCGTCCCATCGTGCCGACTCTTATGGTAGACCAGCATCACTTACGCGCTTTTTTCGATACCCTCGAGCTCATAGATGTGCTCGATTGCGACTTTGTGCTCTCAGGTCACGGTCCAGTCATGACCCGAGACCTAGCGCTGCTCGATGATCGCCGTGTGACGGTTATGCCGTACGATAAGGTGGCTACTGCCCTTGTCGAGAAGACCGAGATCCCCGCACGAGCGCTACTCGCGCCAGAAGTACCAGACACTTCGATCGACCCTGCCGCGCTTGAGACGCACCACGAGCTCTCGGGCGCGCAAGTACAAGACTTGGCGGCTCATCCTGTCTTTGCCTCGGTTACGATTCGCGAGGCTGTCCTCGATTCCATTGGCCACTACCAAAAGTACGCCCGACGCCTCGAGGCATTTTTTGCCAATCAACCGCGCGGCGAATACCTCAGCGTTGCTGACACCGTCTTTGCGGTACATAACACGAGTGCTGAACAGCTTTTTTCTAACCTCATGTCGACCAAGTGGATGCTCTTTGCCAAGTATTTTTCAGTGCTTGAGTTTTTGCATGAGCAGGATGTGCTCGAACGTGCGTGGCGCGGCAGCACCGTGGTTTATCGCAAGTCTTAGTATCCCGAGCCTTCGCGCCAAAACCGCGAGACCGTCCGCAGCAATAAATAGCACATCAGCGGCGAAATACTTTACAAAATAAAATCTTTTAACTCTTAGTGCTAAGATTGCCTACTTATAAGACATGCACACCACGATTTTGAAAGGATACGATCGTGACTGCTTCAAGCCAGGCGCGCGAGCGCGACCACTTCACAACACCGGTGGGCTTTATTTTAGCCTGCATTGGATCGGCTGTTGGGATGGGTAACATCTGGCTGTTTCCGTATCGTACCGCAGAATTTGGTGGTGCAGCATTTCTTATCGCTTATATCATCTGCGTCGTTTTGATCGGCTTTTCTGGCGTGATCGAAGAGATCACCCTCGGACGAACCACTCAGCACGGCCCCATCGGTGCGTTTCGTGGCGCGTGTGAAAGGCGAGGGCTTAACCCTCGGATCGGTGAGCTCATCGGCCTCATTCCAGCTGTTGCCAGCCTCTTGGTTGCCATCGGTTATTCAGTCGTCGTCGGATGGATTTTGTGCTACTTCGTTGGTTCGTTTACTGGAGCTGCGTTTCCCGCAGGGCTTTCGGGAGAGGCGGCGGTCGCTCAAGCCGGCGGATACTTTGGCGCGCTCGCCTCGCAATTTGGAGCAGTGCCATGGCATATCGCGGCGTTCGTCCTGATCGGCGCGATCCTTGCTGCTGGTATTGCCCAAGGTATTGAGCGTGTGAACAAGATCCTGATGGTCGCCTTCTTTGTTCTGTTTGTTGCACTTGCTATCTACGTTGCGACGCTGCCCGGAGCAGCCCAAGGCTACGCATTCCTCACACAGCCAGTTTGGGCTGATCTTCTTAACTCAAAAACGTGGATCTATGCGCTGGGTCAGGCGTTCTTCTCGTTATCACTCGCTGGATCAGGCACGGTTGTTTACGGCAGCTACCTTAAAGGTGATGAGGACATCATTGCTTGTGCTCGCAATATCTGCATCTTCGATACCATCGCGAGCATGATCGCAGTCATGCTGATCGTTCCTGCTGTCTTTGTCTTTGGCGCTGAGCTTTCAGCTGGCCCTGGCCTCATGTTTGTGACGATGCCACAGGTATTTGCCTCACTGCCACTCGGTCAGATCGTGATGGGCATCTTCTTCATCGCGGTACTCTTTGCCGGCATCACCTCGCTCATCAACCTCTTTGAGTCGCCTATCGAGGCGCTGCAAGATAAGTTTGGTTTGAGTCGCTTGCCTGCTGTGTTGATTATCATGGTGATCGGCGCCATCGTTGGCGTGTGCATCGAAGGCATCGTGGGCGAGTGGATGGACTTCGTGAGCATCTTTATGATCCCAGTTGGCGCGCTCTGCGCTGCGGTAATGTTTTTCTGGGTCTTGCCGCATGACGAGGCACTCAAGAACCTCAAGCAGGGATCAACCAGCGCGTTTGCCTTCGAGGCGTTCATGGTCTACGGCAAGTACGTGGTCTGCGGTGTGATCGTCCTGATCTGCGTCCTCGGTATCGTGTTCGGCGGCATCGGCTAAGCCACCAAGCTTGCGCCAAGCTACCTTGGCTGTCCGTTAGCCTTTCAGAGCTCCTCGCCAGTCCGCGCGGCGGCTCCCTAAGCTCGTCACCCGCCACCGAGTATCTAGAATTTTTGAGCGATTTTGCGTGAATTCCTCCATGCGTTGAAGTTGTGAAGCTCGCGCAATTTCGCTCTTTTTCTGCATTTTCCCTCTTAAAAGAACCGCCAAAACAGTCTATAGTGTGAAGGCTCTTAATTTTAAGGCGCCACTTTCGTGCGCCCTAAAACCGTTAAGAGTACGTAAGTATCGGCTCTTCTTTTTGTCTTTTGCCAGCAAAAAGAAGGGGTATATGGCACAAACCATATGCTGAAAACCCCAGGAGGAGTTTAGATGGCAGACAAGTATGTACCACGTCTTAAAACGACGTACCGCGAGCAGGTCATGAAGAAGCTGCAGGATGAGTTTGGATACACCAATGTCCACATGATTCCTAAGATCGAAAAGATCGTCGTCAACATGGGCGTTGGCGAGGCAGCAACCGACTCTAAGGCGATTGATGGTGCCGTTGAGGATCTTCGCGTTATCACCGGTCAGCAGCCAATGATCACCCGTGCTCGCAAGTCAATCGCAGCATTCCGTCTGCGTGCTGGTATGCCAATCGGTGCAAAGGTAACGCTCCGTGGCGACCGCATGTGGGAGTTCTTCGATCGTCTGATGTCAATCGCAATCCCTCGTATCCGCGACTTTCGTGGTATCAACCGTGATTCTTTTGATGGTCACGGCAACTTCTCGATGGGTGTGACCGATCAACTGATTTTCCCAGAGATTGACTACGATAAGGCAAGTGTGACTCGTGGTATGGACATTACCATCGTTACGACTGCTCAAACCGATGATGAGGGCCGTGCCTTGCTTGAGGCATTTGGCTTCCCATTCAAAAAGAACTAATCGCTTATCGGATAAGCGTAAAGGAGGATAGTAGTGGCTAAAAAGTCGATGATCGCCAAAGCACAGCGTGAGCCTAAGTTCTCGACGCGCGAGCACAATCGCTGCATGCGTTGCGGACGTCCCCGCGGTTATTACCGTAAGTTTGGTCTGTGCCGCGTGTGCCTTCGTGAGCTTGCGCTTAAAGGCGAACTTCCAGGCGTGCGTAAAGCAAGTTGGTAAACGTCAGCTGCCTTGCGTATTAGCTGCGGAAGGCTTGTTGGGTAGGCATTCACATCACGGGTGTGGGTGTACCGCCCGATGGAGTTCATCTCAAGGATCATAAGGAGAAAACATGAACTTGACCGACCCGATTGCAGATATGCTGACGCGTGTGCGTAACGGCAATTCTGCAAACAAAGATTCGGTGTCGATGCCATCAAGCAAAAAGCTTGTTGAGATCGCTCGAATCATGAAAGAGGAGGGCTACATCGCGGATTATCGCGTTGAGGATACTGAGCCTCAAAAGACCCTCACCATTGATCTTAAGTACGGCAAGACCAAGCGCGAAAAGGTCATTCGCGGTATTCGCCGTATCTCAAAGCCAGGTCTTCGTATCTATGCGGGCAAGGATAATTTGCCTCGCGTACTCGGCGGCCTTGGTACTGCAATTATCTCTACCTCAAAAGGGGTAATGGCTGATCGTGACGCCCGCAAGGCAGGCGTTGGCGGCGAAGTCATTGCCTACATTTGGTAAGCACTCGATCTTATCGGAAAGGAGATTACCGTGTCACGAATCGGTAAGAAGCCAGTCCCGGTACCTGCGGGTGTCGAAGTTAAGATCGACGGCAGCACAGTTACAGTTAAGGGACCTAAGGGAGAGCTCAGTCAGGCTTTTTCCCCAGTCATTTCAATTGCTCTTGAGGAGGGTCAAGTTGTTGTGACCCGTCCTAACGATGAGCGCGAGGCTCGTTCTTTGCACGGCCTGACCCGTACGCTGATCAACAACATGGTTGTTGGCGTGACCGAGGGTTATGTCAAGAAGCTCGAGCTTCATGGTGTTGGTTACCGTGCGCAGCTCAAGGGCAAGAACCTCGAGCTTTCACTCGGCTACAGCCACCCTGTGTTGGTTGAGCCAGAAGAGGGCATTACCTTTGAAGTGCCTTCAAATACGCAGATTGTTATTAGCGGTATTAACAAGCAGCGCGTTGGCGAGACCGCTGCGGTCATTCGCTCAAAGCGTCCACCAGAACCCTACAAGGGCAAGGGTATCCGCTATGAGGGCGAGCATGTCCGTCGCAAGCTTGGTAAGGCTGCTAAGTAACACATCTAACTCACCCCGGCATCCTGTCAGATGCCACAGGTAAGGGAAGAGGATTTGAATGGATAAGATGAAACAAAAGGTTTCCGGACTTAAGCGCCGCCAACGTCGTGTGCGCGGTAAGATCACCGGAACTCAGGAGTGCCCTCGCCTTCGCGTGACGCGCTCAAACCTTCATATTTATGCACAGGTCATCAATGACGCAGAGGGCAAGACGCTGGTAAGCGCTTCATCTCTCGATAAAGAGTTCAAGGCAGGCAATAAGCGCGGCAACACCGTTGACGCAGCAAAGGCTGTTGGTGAGCTTGTTGGTAAACGTGCACTTGATGCGGGTATTTCAGAGGTTGTCTTTGATCGCGGTGGCCGTATTTATCACGGCCGTATCAAGGCACTCGCCGATGGCGCTCGCGAAGCTGGCTTGAAGTTCTAAGGAGTAAATCGTTATGGCTCGTAATCCAAAGAGCAATCAGAAGAAAGAAGCTCCAGAGTTTGAAGAGAAAGTCGTCTTCGTCAACCGTGTTTCAAAGGTTGTGAAGGGTGGACGTCGTTTTTCACTCTCCGCTCTGGTGGTTGTAGGTGATCGCAAGGGTAATGTTGGCATTGGCATGGGTAAGTCTCAAGAAGTGCCAAACGCTATCCAGAAGGCGATTGAAGACGCTAAGAAGAACATGTTCCACGTGCCTCTGACTGAGAACGGCACGATTCCTCACGAGGTTATGGGCGAGTATGGTGCAGGCCGCGTTTTGATTAAGCCTGCTACTGAGGGTACCGGCGTGATCGCTGGAGGTCCTGTTCGTCCGCTGTTTGAGCTTGCTGGTGTTACCAACGTATTGTCAAAGTCACTTGGTACCAACAACGCACTCAACATCGTGAAGGCAGCTGCTGATGGCCTGCGTCAGCTTTCCAGCCCAGCTGAGATTGCAGATCGTCGTGGCGTCAGCGCTCAGGAGATGTTTGTAGGAAAGGCGGAGTAATCAATGGCTCAAGAGAAGACGCTCCGCGTGAAGCTCGTGAAGTCGACCATTGGTCAGAAAGCTGATCAGGTTAAGACTGTTCACGCACTTGGACTTAAAAAGATTGGCGATGTACGCGAGCATCGTGAGACCGATGCAATTCGCGGCATGATCTTCAAGGTCAAGCATCTCATCGTCGTAGAAGAGATGTAGGAGGAGATCAGATGCAACTGAACGATCTTCAGCCGGCAGCAGGTTCGCGCTCCAAGCGCAAGCGCGTTGGTCGCGGCCACGCAGCTGGTCAGGGTAAGACCGCAGGTCGCGGTTTTAACGGTCAAAAGTCACGTTCTGGCGGCGGTAAGGGCTCAGGCTTCGAGGGTGGTCAGACTCCTTTGGCCATGCGCTTGCCTAAGCTCCCTGGCTTTAGGAATATCAACCGTGTTGAGTATGCTCCCGTTAATGTAGGCCGCCTCGAGCAGCTTTTTAACGATGGTGACACCGTTGATGCTCAGGCACTGGTCGCCAAGGGTGTCATCAAGCGCGACACCGAGCTTGTCAAGGTGTTGGGCAACGGTGAGCTCACGAAGAAGCTCACAGTTAAGGTAGACAAGGTTTCCGCTTCAGCTCAGCAAAAGATTGAAGCTAACGGAGGGACGGTCGAGACAGCGTGCTAGGCGCATTTGTCAACGCCCTTAAGGTTCCTGAACTTCGCAAGAAGATTTTCTTTACCTTAGCGATCATCGCACTATATCGTGTGGGTTCTCATCTGCCGGTACCAGGTGTTCCGTTTCAGGGTCTGGTGAAGGCATTTGAGGAGGCATCTTCAGGACTGGGCGATACCGTTGCACTGCTGAACCTGTTTTCGGGTGGTGCGCTTTCAAACGTCTCACTCTTCTCGCTTGGTATCATGCCCTATATCACGGCATCGATCATCATGCAGATGATGCAGGCTGTTATCCCATCACTGGGTGAGCTTGCCAAGGAGGGCGAGGCTGGCCAGCGCAAGATCACGCAGTACACGCGTTACCTCACCATCGGCTTTTCGCTGATTAGCGCCATCGGTTACCTCGCGTTGTTCAAGGGTCAGTTTGGCATCTCGTTTGCAGGTGCCTGGCTGCCGAGCATCGTGATGGATATTGTGGTGGTTATGAGCTTGGTGATCGGTGCAGTCATCATCATGTGGATGGGCGAGCTCATCACCCAGCGTGGTGTTGGTAACGGTATGTCGCTCATCATCTTTGCGAACATCATGGCTCATTTGCCGCAGGCGCTCTTTGAGTCGGCTGCCAATGGCACGGCAGGTGTCCTGCAGACCGTCTTGATCGTGCTGGTGATCTTGGTTGTCGTCCCCTTGATCGTGTTCATCGAGCGTGGTCAGCGTCGTATCCCAATCCATTACGCCAAGCGTGTGGTTGGACGTCGCGTCATGGGCGGTCAGTCAACCTACTTGCCAATTAAGGTCAACACGGCTGGTGTTATCCCGATCATCTTTGCATCAGCAATTCTGTATCTCCCGGCTCAGATCGCTGTGTTCTTTTCAGATGTGACGTGGATGCAAAGCTTTAGCAGTGCCGTTTCAACGGGCTGGCTCAACTGGATTTTGTCGGTGTTCATGATCGTGTTCTTTGCGTATTTCTACACATCGATGGTCTTTAACCCACAGGACACGGCTGACAACCTGCGCAAGCAGGGTGGCTTTATCCAGGGTGTTCGCCCCGGTGGTGCGACCGTGCAATACATCAAGAACGTGATCAACCGTATTACGCTTCCAGGCGCAATCTTTATTGCCTTGGTTGCTGTTGTGCCTTCGATCGTGTTCCATTTCACGGGTAACCAATTGGTTCATGCCTTTGGCGGCACCTCAATTCTCATCATGGTCGGCGTTGCGCTTGACACCATGATGAAGGTTGAAAGCCAGCTCAAGATGCATAATTACGAAGGCTTCTTTAAGTAAGTAGTAAGAGATTCGTAAGACTTAATTGCGCATATCGACTAAGTGATTCGTCTGCGCTACGATAGGTGTGCTGCTTAGCAATGGGCAGCACACCTTTTATTTTTGGACGGTTATTGATGACCGTTGATTGCGATTGTTAGTTGATGATTGATAGCCGTTGCTAATCATTATCGACCGCTAATCGTTATTGATGATGATCTATTAAGCGTCTGGTGACATGAAAAGGAAAGCGATACTCCATGATCATTGTGTTGTTAGGTGCTCCCGGCGCTGGTAAGGGCACGCAAGCGAAGAATCTCGTTGACGAGAAAGGCTTTGCTCACATTTCTACTGGCGATCTTTTGCGCGCAGCCGTAAAAGAGGGAACCGACCTCGGTAAGCAGGCAAAGAGCTACATGGATGCCGGCGAGCTGGTGCCAGATGGCCTGATTATTGATCTGATGAAGGAGCGTCTCGCCGAGCCAGATGCCCAAGAGGGTTGCTTACTCGATGGTTTTCCTCGTACCACTAACCAGGCGGTGGCACTCGATACTGAGCTTGCAACCGTAGGCAAAAAGGTTGACGGCGCTCTTGCTATCAACGTTGCTCCCGAGGTTATCGTCAAGCGCCTGTCTTCTCGTCGCACTTGCAGGGAATGCGGTTTTATCGGCACGGTCAAAGATGAGACATGTCCCCGTTGTGGTGGCGAGATGTATCAGCGTGCCGATGATGAAGAAAAGACCGTCCAAAACCGCCTCGATGTCTATGAGCGTTCAACTGCTCCGTTGATCGATTACTATCGCGGTCATGGCATCTTGCATGAGATTGATGGCGATCGGCCGATTGATGTCGTGTATCAAGAGGTAAAGCAGGTATTAGACCTTGATTAAGATCAAAACACCGCAAGAGATTCAAGCGTTCAAGAAGGCTAATCGTCTAAGCACGACGGTGTTGCTTAAGGCGGGTGCTATGGTGAAGCCTGGCGTGACGACCAAGCAGATCGACCAGTTTGTCGAAAACTACATTCGTCTGCACGGTGGTCGCCCTGGCTTTAAGGGTTACGGCGGCTTCCCCGGAAGCATTTGTGCCTCGATTAACGACGCGGTGGTTCACGGTTTTCCAAGTGATCGCGTGCTCCAAGAGGGAGATATTCTCTCGATTGATACCGGTGCGCATAACAAGGGTTGGGCTGGGGATAACGCCTTTACCTTCCCGGTGGGCAAGGTCTCCGATGAGGTCATGTCACTTTTGCAAGTGACGCGCGAGTGTCTGCGTCGTGCGATCGAGCAGGCAGTTCCAGGAAATCGCCTTGGTGATATCGGGCACGCTGTGCAGTCCTTTGCTGAGAAGCATGGTTATGGTGTGATTCGTGAGTTCGTTGGTCATGGCATTGGTCGCGACATGCACGAGGATCCCAACGTTCCTAACTACGGATCACCCGGGAAGGGCATTAAGCTCGTGCCTGGTATGGTTCTTGCTATCGAGCCGATGATCAACATGGGTACCCATCGCGTTTATACCGAAAGTGACGGATGGACGGTTCGCACTGAGGATGGCATGCCTTCAGCTCACTTTGAAAAGACCGTTGCCATCACCAAGGATGGTCCACTCATCCTGACCGACTGGGATGATGAGGAGCTGCTCACTGAGTTAGGTCTTGCTCGCGACTCTTTCTTTGCACCGCTGTAAGGGCGCAAAACGTAGCGATCTTTCTGCTGTTGCAACCTTATCTTTAGCAGTTTTCAAAACCCTTATTACCTGTGGTGATAAGGGCTTTGTTTTTTTAAGCCGCAAAGCTTAAGGCTTATGCGTGCTTGATCTCGATATATGAATAAAATATTATTCGTGGTTACCGTAATACTAGGCGCAGTCTTTCATAGTCTGCACGGCAGCATTGTTGAATAGGGAGTTTTAATGCAGCGCGTTGTACCGACCAAAATCAAAGGTGTGGCGAATCACAAAAGCTTTGTGCTTGCGCTTGCCGCTTTGATGATGGCTCTGCTTGTGACATTGAGTATGCCGTTTCATGCTCATGCCAATACCCCCGTTAATGATGGCAGCACGCACACCGATAACGGTATAGTGACTCGCTACGGTGTTGAAAGCCTTAACCTCCAAGACATCTATTACTATGGTTTTGCGAAGTCTTCGGCAGTCAATTACGGCAGTAATTACTTTAAGTACGGCGCTGGTCTTGAGCTCACGTGGACGCTCCCACCAGAGGTTAAAGCAGGTGACTACTTTACCCTAACACTCCCGCAAGAGATCAACGTTGATGCTGCCCCCGATGCAAGCAAGGTGTTTTTCACCATCAACGATCAGAACGATCCTTCCAAGCCTGTGCTCAAGGTTTACTTTACTGAGCGCAAGGGAGAACGTGACGTTCTCAAGTTTGTTGCCACCGATTACGCTGCCTCAAAGGCTGATGGCCAGCACGCTTATAAGGGTAATGCAGTTATTGGTAGTGAGATCGATCCCAACACGATAAAGTCGATCTATCGGCTGAAGACTGCCTTGAGTGGCCAGGATGTATTAAAGCCTGAAACGACGATTGATAAGAGGCAGAAGTATTATCAGGGATTTCGCCCCAATTTTGAGTATTTCAACAAGTATCCCTATCAGAGTGCTAACGATAACCAGGTTGCAACGCTGACCTACGACACCCAGTACATGGATGGCCCAACCTTCCAGCTGGAAGATGCCACCTCGGTAAGTTATCGTTCACAGCTTTACTACGACGGTTATTACTACACGCGCTTTGGCGATCTCATGATTCAGCCCCTTCATGAGGATATTGATTCTATTACGTATATGATCCTCTATAACGTTGCGGGTACTGGACAGGCAGCTGGTGCTGTTACTCCTGATTTCAGAATTAACAATATTGGCTTTCCGCAGTACGGCGGCCACCAGCTTAATCAGCCAACCCTTGTGCCTTACAACGGTAATAACTACGCTTCGTCGATGAGGCTCTTTAAGGCTGATCCAGCCCAAGGTACTCCAGTGCCACAGAAAATGGTCGAGGTGTCAGCCAGTCAGCTCAACGAGGAGACGACCGTTGCTAATGCAACCCTCAAGCGTTACAGCTCCAAGTTCAGGTTCCCTGATACCAAAAACACCTACGTCATCTACCTCAAGATGCGCAAGCTGCCCCAGAACGTGGTCGACACGCCATCGGGCAGCAAGGGTTACTTCATTTCGCTCTACTCAGACCGCAGGATCCGTCAGTACCTCGTCGAGGACTTCTATCATGGAACGACCGGTGCGGGTAACGCAGTCTTGACCGAGAACCCAAATACTGAGATCGTGACCGTCCCACTTACCATTCAGAAGTTGGGCGAGGGCAACCAGCCTCTCACTGATCAAAAGACCACCTTTAAGTTGACCGACAAGGCAACTCAGTATGCCGTCGAAAAGACCACGGATGCCCAGGGCAACGTGACTTTCAACGGCTTGTTCCTTGATCACCAGTACACCCTCGAAGAGATTGCAGTCTCAGACGGCTATAAGAAGAACACGAGCGTTTACGAGGTGAATGTCGGCCAAGATGGTTCTGTGACCTTTGGTAATGCCGATGTCTATCTGCAGCCAAATCCCGACGGCTCTCAGAACAGCTTTACCTTTACTAATGCGCCCGATCAGCCAACGATTGGTACCTTTGCCGAGGTGCACAAGTACTTCGCTTCAAACGAGGCAGCCGATGCAGGCACCAATCCAGATGATGAGTCGACCAACCCAACGACTGCTGGTGAGAATCAGCAGGGTGCAGTTACTGACTTATTCACCAGTGCCAAGGCAGATAAGGCTGGTTACACTCTCTACAAGGTGACGAGCAACAACGGGCAGCGTCAGCCAGATCAAGGTGGTGCACAGGTTAACCAGAACTTCATCCCAGGCGAGCATGTTGTCTTTACCTACTATTACGTCAAAGAGCCTGCCAAGGGTACCTTTACCGCCGTGCACAAGTTCTTTGACAGCAAGGCAGAGCTCGATAAGCCCGATGGCACCCCAG